>NZ_JBSFCF010000031.1:0-121559 GCF_053593335.1 Streptomyces sp. NPDC002324 | reverse complement strand
CCGGGGGGGGGTGCGGCTTTTCTGCGGGGGTTTTGGGTGGGCTCCCCCCGGGGCGCCGGCCGGGGCGGGCCCCCGGCCAGCGGCGGCCCCCCCTTCGCCATGCGTACGCGGGTCAGGCGCGAGGCGGCCGCCCCGCCCCGCGTTAGCCTGGACCGTCATACTCCAGCCAGCTCAGTCAAGGGGGCGCAGGCATCCCGTGCGCATCGCCAGGTTCTCCATCGACGGGAACGTAGCCTTCGGCGCGATCGAGGGCGACAAGCCGGACGAGCTCGTCCTCGACATCATCAAGGGCATCCCGTTCGCGGACTTCCAGCTCTCCGGTACGAAGGTCCCGCTCAGCAAGGTCAGGCTGCTGCCGCCGGTGCTCCCCAACAAGGTCGTGGCCTTCGGCCGCAACTACGCCGAACACGCGCGCGAGCTGGGCAACGAGGTCCCGGACGCCCCGTTCGCCTTCTTCAAGCCGGCCACCTCGGTGATCGGCTCCGGCGACGACATCCAGTACCCCGCGTTCTCCCAGGAACTGCACCACGAGGCCGAGCTGGCCGTCGTCATCGGACGGCTGTGCCGCGAGGTCCCGCGCGAACGCGTCAAGGACGTGATCTTCGGCTACACCTGCGCCAACGACGTCACCGCACGGGACGTCCAGAAGCGCGAGAAGCAGTGGGCCAGGGCCAAGGGCTTCGACACCTCCTGCCCGCTGGGCCCCTGGGTGGAGACCGACCTGGACCCGAGCGACCTGACCATCCAGCTCACCGTCAACGGCGGTCAGCGCCAGCTGGGCCGCACCAGCGAGATGATCAACTCCATCGAGGACCTGATCGTCAACATCACCGAGGCCATGACGCTGCTCCCCGGCGACGTGATCCTCACGGGCACCCCGGCTGGGGTCGGCCCCCTCAACGTCGGCGACGAGGTCGCCGTCACCATCGAAGGCATCGGCACTCTCACCAACAAGGTGATCAAGCGTGGCTAACGGCTCCGTCCGCGTACGTTTCTGTCCGTCCCCGACCGGCAACCCCCATGTGGGTCTGGTCCGCACGGCCCTGTTCAACTGGGCGTTCGCCCGCCACACCGGCGGCACGTTCGTCTTCCGCATCGAGGACACCGACGCGGCCCGCGACTCCGAGGAGTCCTACGAGCAGCTCCTGGACTCCCTGCGCTGGCTGGGCTTCACCTGGGACGAGGGCCCCGAGGTCGGCGGCCCGCACGCGCCGTACCGCCAGTCGCAGCGCATGGAGACGTACCGGGAGGTGGCCGAGAAGCTCAAGGACGCCGGTCACGCCTACTCCTGCTACTGCACCGCCTCCGAGCTGGAGGAGCGCCGCGACGCCGCCCGCGCCGCCGGCAGGCCTTCCGGCTACGACGGCAAGTGCCGCGAGGTCACGCCGGAGCAGAAGGCGCGCTACGAGGCCGAGGGCCGCGAGCCGATCGTCCGCTTCCGGATGCCCGACGAGACGATCACCTTCACGGACCTGGTCCGCGGTGAGCTGACCTTCACCCCGGAGAACGTGCCGGACTACGGCATCGTCCGCGCGAACGGCGCCCCGCTCTACACGCTCGTCAACCCCGTCGACGACGCCCTCATGGAGATCACCCACGTCCTGCGCGGCGAGGACCTGCTCTCCTCCACGCCCCGCCAGGTCGCCCTCTACAAGGCGCTGATCGAGCTGGGCATCGCCAAGGAGGTCCCGTCCTTCGGGCACCTGCCGTACGTGATGGGCGAGGGCAACAAGAAGCTCTCCAAGCGCGACCCGGAGTCGAGCCTGAACCTCTACCGGGAGCGCGGTTTCCTCCCCGAGGGCCTGCTCAACTACCTCTCCCTGCTCGGCTGGTCGCTCTCCGCCGACCAGGACATCTTCACGATCGAGGAGATGGTCGCGGCCTTCGACGTCGCGGACGTGAACCCCAACCCGGCCCGCTTCGACCTCAAGAAGGCCGAGGCGATCAACGCCGACCACATCCGTCTGCTGGACGTGAAGGAGTTCACCGGGCGCTGCGCCCCCTGGCTGAAGGCCCCGTTCGCCCCCTGGGCGCCCGAGGACTTCGACGAGGCCAAGTGGGAGGCCATCGCCCCGCACGCGCAGACCCGTCTGAAGGTCCTCTCCGAGATCACGGAGAACGTCGACTTCCTGTTCCTGCCGGAGCCGGTGGAGGACGAGGCGAGCTGGGCGAAGGCCATGAAGGAGGGCTCCGACGGCCTCCTGCGCACGGCGAGGGAGAAGCTGGACGCGGCCGACTGGGCCTCGGCCGAGTCCCTGAAGGAGGCCGTCCTGGCCGCCGGCGAGGCCCACGGCCTCAAGCTCGGCAAGGCCCAGGCCCCCGTCCGCGTCGCCGTCACCGGCCGCACGGTCGGCCTCCCGCTCTTCGAGTCCCTGGAGATCCTGGGCAGGGAGAAGACGCTGGCCCGGATCGATGCGGCCCTGGCGAAGCTGGCCGCGTAACCGCCGCGGACGAGGGGCGGCACCCGGGTGTCCGGGTGCCGCCCCTTCGTCGTCCCAACCTCCGGACAGGACGGCCGGCCCCGGGCTACCGTCGGATCATGGACATCAAGGCCGTGCTCTGGGACGTCGACGACACCCTTTTCGACTACACCGCGGCCGACCGGGCCGGCATGCGCGACCATCTCGCCGCCGAGGGCCTGCTCCTCGGACACGACTCCGTCGAGGACGACCTGACCCGCTGGCGCGAACTGACCAGCCTGCACTGGCGGCGGTACGCGGCGGGCGAGGGCGACTGGGAGTCCACCCGCCGCGACCGGGTGCGGGACTTCCACGGGCAGCCCCTGAGCGACGCCGAGGCCGACGCCTGGTTCGAGCGCTACATCGCCCACTACGAGCGGGCCTGGACGCTCTTCCCGGACGTCGTACCCGTCCTGGACGCGCTCGCCGCCAGCCACCGGCACGCGGTGCTGTCCAACTCCAGCCTCCCCGTCCAGGAACGCAAGCTCCGCGCGCTCGGCGTGTGGGACCGCTTCGAGACGGTGCTCTGCGCCGAGCAACTGGGCGTCCACAAACCGGCCGCCGAGGCGTTCCACGTGGCCTGCGAGGCCCTGGAGCTGCCCCCGCACGAGGTCGCCTACGTCGGCGACCACCCGGAGATCGACGGCCGGGGCGCGGCCGACGCCGGACTGCTGTCGGTGTGGATCGACCGCGGCGGCCTCTACGCGACCGTCGACCCGCCCGTCGGGCCGCACCGGATCGCCACCCTCGCCGAACTCCCGGCGATCCTCGGCTCGGATACCCGTTTTGGAGCGCCGTCCACCTTCGGGTAATGTTCTTCCTGCGCCGCCGGGGAGCGGGCCGAAAGGCCGGAACCGACGGAGCGAACTAGAACAAGATCCCCACAGGGGCTTGCGTTCCAGTGGCCTATGGTGTAATTGGCAGCACGACTGATTCTGGTTCAGTTAGTCTTGGTTCGAGTCCAGGTAGGCCAGCTCGCAGAGCTCATCTGCGTATGCGGAGATCAGATCCGCGAAGCCCCCGTTGTGTAGCGGCCTAGCACGCTGCCCTCTCAAGGCAGTAGCGCCGGTTCGAATCCGGTCGGGGGTACAGATCCTTCCCGCGAAGGTGGCCAGGGTAGCTCCCACCACTGTCGATGCAGGATCGCTAGGGCCCCCGTTGTGTAGCGGCCTAGCACGCCGCCCTCTCAAGGCGGTAGCGCCGGTTCGAATCCGGTCGGGGGTACGCAAAGGTCTCAACCATATTGGTCTATGGTGTAATTGGCAACACTACGGTTTCTGGTACCGTCATTCTTGGTTCGAGTCCAGGTAGACCAGCTCGGACCTGCGGCGTTGTAAATTAGACGCGTGCAGGATCGCTAGGGCCCCCGTTGTGTAGCGGCCTAGCACGCCGCCCTCTCAAGGCGGTAGCGCCGGTTCGAATCCGGTCGGGGGTACGTTCCATGAAGGCCCTCCACTTCGGTGGAGGGCCTTCGTCGTGTGCCCCGGCCGGTTGCGCGCCCCGGCCGGGCGTCCGCCCCGGCTACTCGATGCCGTACCGCCGGGCCGACTCCTCCTCCTGGGCCAGCCGGTGCAGCGAGCGCAGTACCGGCTCGAAGAGCACCGCCGACGAGACCGCCTGCTCGACCATCTCCGTGTCGGACTCACAGGTCTCCATGCGGTCCAGGTCCCGCGCGGCGGCCTGGTGCATCAACTCGGCGTACGGGGCCATGCTTTCGGCGTCGCACGGATAGCCGAGCCGCAGCAGCGTCGCGACCAGCGCCACCAGTGAACGATGGACGGGGGAGAGGGCGCCGATCTCCCGCGCCGCGTCCCAGCCCAGCCGCTCCAGCAGCCGGTCCACCTCGGCCGTCGCGGCGACGGTGACCGGGTCCTCCTCGTCCGGGTCGGGGGTCTGCGGCAGGGCCCACAGGGCCGCGCCGAGCCGGATCGTACGGCCCAGCGACTCGTCGTCCACGTGCCGGAGGACCTCCCGGGCGCTCGCCACCGGCACCTTGCCCACCTGGATCAACGCCCGCACCAGCCGCAGCCGGCGCAGGTGCTCCTCGTCGTACTCCGCCGTGGTCGCGTTGACCTGGCGGCCCGGCGCCAACAGACCTTCGCGCAAGTAGTACTTGATCGTCGCCGTGGACACCCCGCTGCGCTCGCTCAGCTCCGCCAGCCGCATCTCTCTTGCGCCTCTCCTTGGGAAGTGTCACTATCCAAGCATGGCAGTTCGGATAGTGCCGCTCACCAACCTGGGGGAGTCATGTTCGGAAAGCGGGTCGCGCCCGGCCGTACCACCGCGGCGGCCGAGGGCGAGGTGGTGGTGCTGCTGATCGGCACGCGGATCAACCACTTCTGGGCCGTACACCACTGGGGTCCCGTGCTGGCGGCGATGCCGCGGATGCTGCGGGAGCTGCGGAAGGACCCGGAACGGGGACTGCTCAACGCCGTGCTGCTGACGGCCTCACCGCGGACCTACTACGTCGTCCAGTACTGGGAGTCCAAGGAGAAGCTCTACGCCTACGCGCACGCGCCCGACGCGTTCCACCGTGTGGCGTGGGCGGCGCTCAACCGCAAGGAGCGCAAGGGGAAGTCACGGCAGCACGTGGGGCTCTGGCACGAGACGTATGTGGTGCCGGAGGGCTCGTACGAGTCGATCTACGCCGACATGCCCGCGTTCGGCCTCGCGGCGGCCACGGGGGTGCTGCCGATCGAGGGGCGGGGCAGGTCGGCGAAGGAGCGGTTCGCCCACCGGTCCGGGCGGGGTGCGGACGTCCCGTCGCCGTAGTCGCCGGACGCCGGGAAGAGATCCGTCCCGATGCATGAGGAAAGGCCTGCCGCGGCGTTGAGGCAGGCCCTTTCCCATGGTCGGACGGGATGCGGTGGATCAGCCGGTGCGGCGCAGGGCCTCCGAGAGACGGCCCGCGGCGTCGATGACCGCCTGGGCGTGCATACGGCCGGGGTGGCGGGTGAGGCGCTCGATGGGGCCGGAGACGGAGACGGCGGCCACCACGCGGTTCGACGGGCCGCGCACGGGGGCGGAGACCGAGGCGACGCCCGGCTCGCGCTCGCCGATGGACTGGGCCCAGCCCCGGCGCCGTACGCCCGAGAGGGCGGTGGCCGTGAAGCGGGCGCCCTGGAGGCCGCGGTGCAGCCGCTCCGGCTCCTCCCAGGCCATCAGGATCTGCGCCGACGAACCGGCCTTCATCGTGAGGGTCGAGCCGACCGGGACCGTGTCCCTGAGCCCCGAGAGCCGCTCCGCCGCGGCGACACAGATACGCATGTCGCCCTGCCGGCGATAGAGCTGCGCGCTCTCGCCCGTGATGTCGCGCAGATGCGTGAGCACCGGGCCCGCCGTCGCGAGGAGGCGGTCCTCGCCGGCGGCCGCGGCCAGCTCGGCCAGCCGGGGGCCGAGGATGAATCGGCCCTGCATGTCGCGTGCCACCATGCGGTGGTGTTCCAGAGCCACGGCCAGGCGGTGGGCCGTGGGCCGTGCGAGTCCGGTGGCGCCGACCAGACCCGCGAGGGTGGCCGGACCGGACTCCAGAGCGCTCAGGACCAGGGCCGCCTTGTCCAGAACGCCGACGCCGCTACTGTTGTCCATGCAACGATACTCGCGTCTCACTCTGTGAAACGCAAGTTCAATTTCGCGTGGACCTTGCCACTCTGGAAGAAGAACAACGGCTCGCGGACCAACGAGCCCGGCGGCCGGCGCTCATCTCTCGTATGAGCGAGTACGTGCGCCCGCCACCTCCGATATCTCTAGTTGGGCCGGTGCTCGGACAAGCCGGCCGGAGGGAAAGCGATGGGTAGGACACTCGCGGAGAAGGTCTGGGACGACCACGTCGTCCGGCGCGCCGAGGGCGAGCCCGACCTCCTCTTCATCGATCTGCACCTGCTGCACGAGGTGACCAGCCCCCAGGCCTTCGACGGTCTCCGCAAGAGCGGGCGGAAGGTTCGCCGGCTCGACCTGACCATCGCCACCGAGGACCACAACACCCCCACCCTCGACATCGACAAGCCCATCGCGGACCCGGTCTCCCGCGTCCAGCTGGAGACGCTGCGCGCGAACGCCGCCGAGTTCGGTGTGCGTCTGCACCCGCTGGGCGATGTCGAGCAGGGTGTCGTGCACGTCGTCGGCCCGCAGCTGGGTCTGACCCAGCCCGGCATGACGGTCGTCTGCGGTGACTCCCACACCTCCACGCACGGCGCCTTCGGCGGTCTGGCGTTCGGTATCGGCACCTCCCAGGTGGAGCATGTGCTGGCCACCCAGACGCTGCCGCTGGTCCGCCCGAAGACCATGGCCATCACGGTCGAGGGCGAGCTGCCCGACGGCGTCACCGCCAAGGACCTGATCCTCGCGATCATCGCCAGGATCGGTACCGGCGGCGGCCAGGGCTATGTCCTGGAGTACCGCGGCGCGGCCATCGAGAAGCTCTCGATGGAGGCCCGCATGACCATCTGCAACATGTCGATCGAGGCCGGCGCCCGCGCGGGCATGATCGCCCCCGACGAGACCACGTTCGAGTACCTCAAGGGCCGTCCGCACGCCCCCGAGGGCGAGGACTGGGACGCGGCCGTCGCGTACTGGAAGACGCTGAAGACGGACGAGGACGCCGAGTTCGACGCCGAGGTGATCATCGACGGTGCCTCCCTGTCGCCGTTCGTCACCTGGGGCACCAACCCCGGCCAGGGCGCGCCGCTTTCGGCGTCGGTGCCCGACCCGGCTTCGTACGAGGACGCTTCGGAGCGCCTCGCCGCCGAAAAGGCCCTGGAGTACATGGGGTTGGAGGCCGGCCAGCCGCTGAAGTCCATCGACGTGGACACCGTCTTCGTAGGTTCGTGCACCAACGGCCGCATCGAGGACCTGCGTGCCGCCGCCGACCTGATCAAGGGCCGCAAAGTCGCCGACGGCGTACGGATGCTGGTCGTCCCCGGCTCCGCGCGGGTCGGTCTGCAGGCCGTCTCCGAGGGCCTGGACGTCGTCTTCAAGGAGGCCGGCGCCGAGTGGCGGCACGCGGGCTGCTCGATGTGTCTGGGCATGAACCCCGACCAGCTGGCCCCCGGTGAGCGCTCCGCGTCCACCTCCAACCGCAACTTCGAGGGCAGGCAGGGCAAGGGCGGCCGCACCCACCTGGTCTCGCCGCAGGTCGCCGCCGCGACGGCCGTCCTGGGCCACCTGGCGTCCCCCGCCGACCTGACCGACGCCACCGCCCCCGCGCCCGCTGGAGTCTGAACAGCCATGGAAGCATTCATCACACACACCGGCCGGGGCGTCCCGCTGCGCCGCAGCAACGTCGACACCGACCAGATCATCCCCGCCCACTGGCTCAAGAAGGTGACCAGGGACGGCTTCGAGGACGGACTGTTCGAGGCCTGGCGCAAGGACGAGACCTTCGTCCTCAACCAGCCCGAGCGCCACGGAGCCACCGTCCTGGTCGCCGGCCCCGACTTCGGCACCGGCTCCTCCCGTGAGCACGCCGTGTGGGCACTGCAGAACTACGGCTTCAAGGCCGTCATCTCCTCCCGCTTCGCCGACATCTTCCGCGGTAACTCGCTCAAGAACGGCCTGCTCACGGTCGTCCTGGAGCAGAAGATCGTGGAGGCGCTGCAGCAGCTCACGGAGAACGACCCGCAGGCCGAGATCACGGTCGACCTCCAGTCCCGCGAGGTGCGCGCCGAGGGCATCACCGCCTCCTTCGAGCTGGACGAGAACTCCCGCTGGCGGCTGCTGAACGGGCTGGACGACATCTCCATCACCCTCCAGAACGAGGCCGACATCTCCGCGTACGAGGCCAAGCGGCCCTCGCACAAGCCGAGGACGCTGAAGGTCTGATCCGCCCGGCGCGAGCCACCCGCCGGGCGGCCCGCGCAAGGCGTGATCCAGCCACCGCGACACCCCCAGGTACCCCCAATCGGGCACGGTTGGGGGTACCTGCATGTCCGGGTTCGGAGACCTTCGAAGTCATGTGCAGAAAGGTTTCAACTCCCCTAGTTACAAAGGTGATTGCCGGGGTACGCGCACCATGGTGTGGCATCGACCGGCGGTGCTCCTCAGGTCTCCGGAAGGCGGCAGTTGCCCCCTGCGCAGGCGACAACTCGCCCCAGATGGCACAATCTGTGCATGGAACACGACGGCCAACTCGAGCTCTATACGGCGGTCGCGGGCCAACTCAAGGAAGCGCACGCAAGAGTGCGCGCACTGCAAGTCCCGGAGGGCGTACGCATGGCGCTGACCCGGAAGCTGCTGGTCATTACGGCCGTGGCCAAGCACGATCTCGCCGACGCGGCAAGGCGGCTGGAGGGCTTCACGACGGACCTCGACGAGGGGCGAATGCCCGTAGAGGACCGCTGAGAGAACTCCGTGGCTGCCGAGTTCGTTGCGGCACAAGGGTGATAAGCCCGTTTCGTGTTTGATTTGCGGTATATATCTGCCTAACGTGCGAAAAGCTTGAACACTTTCGTTCTGGCGATGTCTCCGAAGGGGAAGACGTGAACAAGGCGCAGCTCGTAGAAGCGATTGCGGACAAGGTCGGCGGGCGTCAGCAGGCCGCCGACGCGGTCGACGCCGTTCTGGACGCCATCGTCCGCGCGGTCGTCGCCGGGGACCGGGTGTCGGTCACCGGCTTCGGTTCGTTCGAGAAGGTCGACCGGCCGGCCCGTTACGCCCGCAACCCGCAGACGGGTGAGCGGGTTCGGGTCAAGAAGACCTCCGTGCCGCGTTTCCGCGCGGGCCAGGGTTTCAAGGACCTGGTGAGCGGTTCGAAGAAGCTGCCCCGTGGTGGCGAGGTCGCGGTCAAGAAGGCGCCCAAGGGCAGCCTGAGCGGTGGGGCTTCGGCGACGGTCAAGAAGGCGGCGGCGAAGAAGACGGCCGCCAAGAAGACGACCGCCCGCAAGACCACCTCGGCCGCCGCCAAGAAGACGACGGCCGCCGCGAAGAAGACCACGGCGAAGAAGGCGACCGCGAAGAAGACGACCGCGAAGTCGACCGCCGCGAAGAAGACCACGGCGTCGAAGTCGACGGCCGCCAAGAAGACGGCCGCGAAGAGCGCGCCGGCGAAGAAGGCCACGGCCAAGAAGGCCCCGGCCAAGAAGTCGACGGCTCGCAAGACGACCGCGAAGAAGACCGCCGCCCGCCAGGCATAGCGCGCCTGGTACTCACACGCGCCGGGCCGGGCTCCTGATGGTGGAGCCCGGCCCGCGGCGTGTTCCGGGGAAGATCCAGGCAGGAGTTCAGAACGTCTGCAAGGTGATCAGGGTGATGCGCAGGGCCTCCCCCTCGCCCTCCGTCTCGATCCTGACGCGCTGGCCCGGGCGGAGCAGACGCAGGGCGCCCGCGTCGAAGGCCGGGGCGCCGAACGGGACCGGGGTGCCGTCGTCCAGGAGCACCTGGCCGGTGCGGGTGGCGGGGTCGTAGGTGTACGCGGTGGCCTGCATGGCCGCAGCCTACTGGCCGGGGATCAGCAGGCGCGCGGCCGCCGCGGCCGTCCGGGGGCCGACGCCGAGGCCGAGCGCGGCGCGGAGGTCGTCGCCGGTGTCGACGTCCTGGCGCACGGAGTCGACGGCGGTGACGGCGAGTTCCACGGCACCGGAGCGACGGTGGCGCACCCGGGAACCGGGACCGAAGACGGGGGAGAGATCGTGACCCGGAGTTGCGGCGAGCAGAGTGGTGCCGGTGCCGGCCGCGTCCGGGAGGAAAGAGCGGGGGAATGCGGCGGCCGCGTTCAGGACCCGGGTCAATTCCCCGGGGCGCAGCGCGGGCAGATCGGCGTTCAGAGCTGCCACGGGGCTTTGCGGGCGTACATCGCGCACGACGGCCGTTCCGTGCCGCAGGGCGGCGTTCAGACCGTCCCCGGAGCCGCCGCGGGGGTCCTCCGGGACGGTGCGGGCGCCCAGGGCCGCCAGTTCGCGCGCGGCGAGGGGGTCGTCCGTGACCACCACCACACCGGACACCGCCGTGGCGGCCAGCGCCGCGGCCACGGTGTCCTGGGCGAAGGCGAGAGCCAGGCCGGGGCGCACCGCGTCGGCGGCGGTGTCCGAGAGCCTGCTCTTGGCCCGCGCCAGGGGCTTCACGGGTACGACCAGGGTCCACTGCACGGGCGTTCCGTCCCTCTCTTGTCGCCGCCATTGTCACCTGGGAGCAATGGGCGGCCGTAGGGCGGGGCGTACGGTGTTCTCGACAGACCGGCAGCCCGGGGCGACACTTGTGCGGCTCCGGGCCCCCGGAACAGGCCCTGGGAAGTCCTAGAGGAAGGTGTCCGTGTGCCCCGCCGGAGAATTGGCTTCTGGTACCGCCTCGCCGCGGTGATCGCCAAACCACCCCTGGTGGTGCTGATCAAGCGGGACTGGCGTGGAATGGAGAACATTCCGGCCGAGGGTGGATTTATCACCGCCGTGAACCACAATTCGCATGTCGATCCCTTTGCGTACGCCCATTATCAGTACAACAGCGGCCGGGTTCCGCGTTTTCTCGCGAAGAGCGGTCTCTTCGGCAAGGGATTCATCGGCGCCGTGATGCGCGGCACCGGCCAGATTCCCGTCTATCGCGAGAGCACCGACGCGCTGAGCGCCTTCCGGGCCGCCATCGACGCCGTGGAGCGCGGCGAGTGCGTCGCCTTCTACCCCGAGGGCACCCTGACCCGCGACCCGGACGGCTGGCCCATGACCGGCAAGACCGGCGCCGCGCGGGTCGCCCTGCAGACCAGGTGCCCGGTCATCCCGGTCGCACAGTGGGGCGCCAACGAACTGCTGCCGCCGTACGCGAAGAAGCCCCGTCTCCTGCCGCGCAAGACCCACCACGTGCTCGCGGGCCCGCCCGTCGACCTCACGCGCTTCTACGGCCAGGAGATGAGTCCGGACCTGCTGAAGGACGCCACGGAGGTCATCATGGCCGCCGTCACCCGCCAGCTGGAGGAGATCCGCGGCGAGCGGGCGCCCGAGATCCCGTACGACCCGAAGAGGGAGCGGATCGAGCAGCGGCGCAGGAGCGCCGCCGTCGAGCACCGGCGGCCCGAGCCGCACAATGGGGCACTGCGGGGACAGCGACGTCAGCAAGAGGGGCAGGGCAAGTGAGCAAGCCGGTCAAGGCGGCGGTGTTCGGCACCGGTTCGTGGGGCACTGCCTTCGGCATGGTGCTCGCCGACGCGGGATGCGACACCGTGCTGTGGGGGCGGCGTCCGGAACTCGCGGACGCGGTCAACTCCACCCGAACCAACTCGGACTACCTGCCCGGGGTGCGGCTCCCGGAGAACCTGCGGGCCACCACCGACGCCGCCGAGGCAGCCGCCGACGCCGACTTCACCGTCCTCGCCGTGCCCTCCCAGACGCTGCGCGCCAACCTCGCCGACTGGACCGGGCTGCTGGCGCCCGGCACCGTCCTCGTCTCGCTCATGAAAGGCGTCGAACTCGGTTCCGCCATGCGGATGAGCGAGGTCATCGAGGACGTCGCCAAGGTCGGACAGGACCGGATCGCCGTCGTCACCGGGCCCAACCTGGCACGCGAGATCGCCTCCCGGATGCCGGCCGCCTCCGTGGTCGCCTGCACCGACGAGGCCGTCGCCCAGCGGCTCCAGGCCGCCTGCCACACCCCGTACTTCCGCCCCTACACCAACACCGACGTCGTCGGCTGCGAGCTGGGCGGCGCGGTGAAGAACGTCATCGGTCTCGCCGTCGGCATCGCGGACGGCATGGGCCTCGGCGACAACGCCAAGGGTTCGCTCATCACGCGCGGTCTCGCCGAGACGACGCGCCTCGGCCTCGCGATGGGCGCCGACCCGCTCACCTTCGCCGGACTCGCGGGACTCGGCGACCTGGTGGCGACCTGTTCCTCGCCGCTCTCCCGCAACCACACCTTCGGCACCAACCTCGGCAAGGGCATGACCCTCCAGGAGACCATCGCGGTCACGAAGCAGACCGCCGAGGGTGTCAAGTCCTGTGAGTCCGTACTGGACTTGGGGCGTCGGCACGGCGTCGACATGCCCGTCACGGAGACGGTCGTCGACATCGTGCACGAAGGCAAGCCGCCCGTCGTCGCCCTCAAGGAGATGATGTCGCGCAGCGCCAAGCCGGAGCGACGCTGAGCGAAAGCGGCCGTATGGGCACTGACTGGCCCAGTACCAACGGGTACTCTCGACGCGATATGAGCACCGAGAACCTCCCCCAGAGCCCTGAGCAGCCGTCCCGCAAGCCGCGCGTGGCCGTCGTCTTCGGCGGCCGCAGCTCGGAACACGGGATCTCCGTGGTCACGGCCGGCGCCGTGCTGCGCTCCATCGACCGGACCAAGTACGACGTCCTGCCGATCGGCATCACCCGGGAGGGCCGCTGGTTCCTCACCGCCGACGAACCGGACCGCATGGCGATCACCGACCGCCGTACGCCCAGTGTCGAGGAACTCGCCGAGTCGCGCGAGGGCGGCGTGGTGCTCCCCGTCGACCCCGCCAACCGCGAAGTCGTCTACAGCGAGCCCGGATCGGTCCCCAAGGCGCTCGGCGAGGTCGACGTCGTCTTCCCCGTCCTGCACGGCCCCTACGGCGAGGACGGCACCCTCCAGGGCATGCTGGAGCTCTCCGGGGTCCCCTACGTCGGCTCGGGCGTCCTCGCCTCGGCGGTCGGCCAGGACAAGGAGTACATGAAGCGGGTGTTCACCTCCTTCGGGCTGAAGGTCGGCCCGTACGTGGTCATCCGGCCGCGCGAGTGGCAGCTGGACGAGGCCGCCGCCCGCAAGAAGATCATCGACCTCGCCGGTGAGCACGGCTGGCCCCTCTTCGTGAAGCCCGCCCGCGCGGGGTCCTCCATCGGCATCACCAAGGTCGACGACCTCGCCGGTCTCGACGAGGCGATCGCCGAGGCCCAGCGTCACGACCCGAAGATCCTGGTCGAGGCGGCCCTGCGCGGCCGTGAGATCGAGTGCGGCGTCCTGGAGTTCGAGGACGGTCCCCGCGCGTCCGTCCCCGCCGAGATCCCGCCGCCCGAGGCGCACGCCTACTACGACTTCGACGCCAAGTACATCGACTCGACCCCCGGCATCGTCCCGGCCCCGCTGACGCCGGAGGAGACCGCCGAGGTGCGGCGGCTCGCCGTCGACGCCTTCGACGCGGCGTCCTGCGAGGGCCTGGTTCGCGCGGACTTCTTCCTCACGGAGGACGGCGAGTTCGTGATCAACGAGATCAACACACTGCCCGGCTTCACGCCGATCTCGATGTACCCGGCGATGTGGAAGGCGAGCGGCATCGCGTACCCGGAGCTGGTGGACCGCCTGATCCAGGCGGCGCTGCACCGCTCGACGGGTCTGAGGTAGAGGGGCGCCCTGTGCGCCGCCGGTCCCCGAAGGGGCGCGGGGCTGTATCGATGTGCGGCTCCGCCGCGTGGGCGCGACCAGCCACGAACGGCCCGCCGCCTCCCTACGGCCTCCCGAGGCACTCTCTTGGGAAGCACCCCGCTCGGGTCCGCCTAGGAAGCCACCCCTTCGGGAACCGCCTTCTTGATAGCGGGCGCCAGCCCCACCAGGATCGGTGACGTGTCCTCGGCGGCCCGCTCGGCCGCCACCGTCACCTCCACGTACACGGAGCGATTGGCGGTGGTGAAGCGGTAGGCGCCACCGTCCCGCTTCTCCATCAGCCAGTCCACCCCGTCGACGGCCCCGGCCACGGCATCGGCATCGCGTCCCTCCGCCACCTTGGGGTCGATCATCTTCGGCGGCTGAGGGACACCACAGCGCAGTATGATCACCGCGTCACCCCAGCCCGCCGTCAGGTCGGAGGCCGGCTGCGGATCCTGGCGGTCGAGACCGTCCACCTCGCGCGGCAACATCTCGTCCAGGTTCCGGCACAGTTTCACGGCGGCAGCCCCAGCGCTGGGAACCGCCGCCGAGCCGCCGTCGTCTGCTGAGGAGCAGCCCACGACGGCGATCAACGACAACGACACGGCCAGGACGGGCAGCCCGAGGCGAGCGGCGCGCCGGTGACGGAACGAGTTCACCGGCCAAGGGTAGACGGGGGCTACAGGTGCACGACCGGGCAGGTCAGGGTGCGGGTGATCCCGTCCACTTGCTGGACTTTCGCGACCACCAGCCGACCGAGGTCGTCGACGGTGTCGGCCTGGGCGCGCACGATGACGTCGTAGGGACCTGTCACGTCCTCGGCCTGGACGACGCCAGGGAGCTTGCTGATCGTGTCGGCGACGGTCGACGCTTTGCCGACCTCCGTCTGGATCAGGATGTACGCCTGTACCACGGAACCTCCAGGGCGGCCACGAGGATCATGTGGATCATGTCGGGAAAAGGAACGCCACGGTATCGCGTCGTCAGGCGCCGGGGGGAGACCCCTGGAGGCCGCGCCGCACGCACCGGGGGGCGCGGACGACGGAAGTTGACGGTCCACTCGACCGTACCGAGGACGACAACGGCCCGCGACCGGGCGCGAGTGACACTGCAAACGCCACGAGAAGGGGCGATACGACGATGAAGGGCACCGTGGGAGAGCTGGGGGAGTTCGGGCTCATCAGGGAGCTCACCTCCCGGCTCACCACCACCCCGGCGGTCCGGGTCGGCCCCGGCGACGACGCGGCCGTGGTGGCGGCGCCGGACCGCAGGGTCGTGGCGAGCACCGACCTGCTCCTGGAGGGGCGGCACTTCCGGCGCGACTGGTCCACGGCGTACGACGTCGGGCGCAAGGCCGCGGCCCAGAACCTCGCGGACATCGCCGCCATGGGGGCCGTGCCCACCGCCCTGCTGCTCGGTCTGGTCGCGCCCGCCGACCTTCCGGTGACCTGGGCCACCGAGCTGATGGACGGCCTGCGCGACGAGTGCCAGGTCGCCGGCGCGGCCGTGGTCGGCGGTGACGTCGTCCGCGGCGACACCATCATGATCTCCATCACCGCCCTCGGTGATCTGCGCAACCACGAGCCCGTGACCAGGGGCGGAGCCCGGCCCGGTGACGTCGTCGCCGTCACCGGCTGGCTCGGCTGGTCCGCCGCCGGGCACGCGGTGCTCTCCCGCGGCTTCCGCTCGCCGCGCGCCTTCGTGGAGGCCCACCGGCGCCCCGAACCGCCGTACCACGCGGGCCCGGCGGCCGCCTCCCTCGGCGCGACCGCGATGTGCGACGTGAGCGACGGGCTGATCGCGGACCTGGGGCACATCGCGGAGGCGAGCAAGTGCCGGATCGACATCCGCTCCGGCACGATCGACATCCCGACCCAGATGCACGACATCGGCCAGGCCGTCGGCGTCGACCCCCTCCAGTGGGTGCTCACCGGCGGCGAGGACCACGCGATCGTGGCGACCTTCCCGCCCGACGTGAAGCTGCCCGCGCGATGGAAGGTGATCGGCGAGGTCCTCAACCCCTCGGCACTGCCCCAGGTGACCGTGGACGGGGCGCCCTGGACCAGCAAGGGCGGCTGGGACCACTTCGGGGACATCGAGTCATGACCCCGGCTCCCGTACGGGTCCTCACGGTCGCCGGGTCCGACTCCGGCGGCGGGGCCGGCGTCCAGGCCGACCTGAAGACGATGCTGGCGCTGGGTGTGCACGGCATGAGCGTCGTCACGGCGGTCACCGCGCAGAACTCCCGGGGCGTGCAGGGAGCCTGGGAGCTGCCGGTCGAAGCCGTACGGGCCCAGTACCGCAGTGTCGTCGACGACATCGGCGTCCAGGCGGTCAAGACCGGCATGCTCGCCTCCGCCGAACTCGTCGAGGCGGTCGCCGAGTTGCTGGCGGCCACGGACGCGCCGGTCGTCGTCGACCCGGTCGGCGTCTCCAAGCACGGAGACCCGCTCCTCGCCGCGACCGCGCTGGACTCCGTACGGACGCGACTGCTGCCGACGGCCACGGTCGCCACCCCGAACCTCGACGAGGTCGCCCAGCTCACCGGCGTCCGGGTCCGGTCGGAGGCCGGGATGCGCGAGGCGGCCGAGGCCGTCCTGGCGTTCGGGCCCCGGTGGGCGCTGATCAAGGGCGGGCATCTGCCGGGTGACGCCGTGGACCTCCTGACCGACGGCTCGGAGCAGCACTGGCTGCGCGCCCCCAGGTACGACAACCGGCACACGCACGGCACGGGCTGCACCCTCGCCTCCGCGATCGCCGCGCACCTCGCGCGGGGACTGAGCGTGCCGGAGGCCGTGACGGCGGCCAAGGAGTACGTCACCGGGGCGATCGCCGCCGGGTTCGCGCTCGGCGACGGGATCGGCCCCGTGGACCACGGCTGGGCCCTCACGCGGGGTGCTCCGACCGCCTGACGCCCGCCACCGGGGCGGGGAAGGGCGTGCGGGCACCGAGCGGTCGGCGAAGAGCCGGGGGCATGGCAAAAAGCCGGTCCACCTGACGGTGGACCGGCTCTGAGCAGCGAACCAGCAGTGGCCGCGCGCTTAGCTGAGCGTCAGCGCGAGACCTTGCCGGCCTTGATGCACGAGGTGCAGGCGTTCACGCGCTTCGGCGTCCCACCGACCACGGTACGCACGCGCTGGATGTTCGGGTTCCAGCGACGGGACGTACGGCGGTGCGAGTGCGAGATGTTGTTGCCGAAGCCCGGCCCCTTGCCGCAGACGTCGCAGTTGGCAGCCACGGGTCACTCCAAAGACTTCAGATGCGCTTACGGTTGATCCCGGCATGCCGGGATCACGATCCTATTGACTGGGATCTGAGTGGCGCTGCCGGGGGGAGAGTCCGACCCGGATCATCGATCCGAACCAGACAACCGGAGCAGCATACAACGACTGCGTCGGTACAACGAAATCAGCATGGCTGGTCGGGGCCTCGTCCCGGCCCCCTTACCGGCGGTCACCACCGCGGGTCTACGCTGCGAGCGACGTGCGGCGTCCCCCGGTCCCACGTCCAGCAGCCAAGCAGCTCAAGGAGGCGCAGGTGCCGCAGGTGCCGCAGACATTCTTCGATGCTCTCGCGGTACGCACCTGGTGCGGGCTCGCGCTGGCGGCGCTGGGACGCGCGCGCGAGGAGATCGACGCCATCAACGTGTACCCGGTGGCCGACGGCGACACCGGCACGAACCTGTACCTGACCATGGAGTCGGCGGCGGCGGCCGTGGAAGCGGTCTTCGCCGGCCACGCGGCCGGCGCTTCCGAGGCCGGCGAGGGGGGACCCACGCTCGCCGAGGCGGCGCGGGCCATGGCGCACGGGGCCCTGATCGGGGCCCGGGGGAATTCCGGGACGATCCTCGCCCAGCTCCTGAGGGGCATGGCCCAGGTCCTCTCCGACGACAGTGAGGCGGTTCACACCGACGGCCGGGGTCTGCGGCTCGCGCTGCGGCACGCCGCCGACTCCGCCCGTGACGCCGTCGCCCATCCCGTCGAGGGCACCGTCCTCACCGTCGCCGCCGCGGCGGCCGACGCGGCCACCGGCACCGAGGGCGACTGCGGCACGGTCGCCCGCGCCGCCTACGAGGGCGCCGGTACGGCCCTGGCGGCGACCCCGGACCAACTCGCGGCCCTGGCCCGCGCCGGCGTCGTGGACGCGGGCGGACGGGGCCTGGTGGCGGTGCTGGCGGCGCTGGTGGAGACGTTCACGGGGGAGGCGCCGAGGGCGGTGGCCCTCGCCGAGGCCCGCGCGCGCGTGGCCGAGGGCGCGGAGGGCGCGGAGGTGTGCGTGGACGACCGGCCCGACGCGGGGGGCCCCGCGTTCGAGGTGATCTATCTCCTGGAGGCGGACGACGCGGCCGTGGCCCGCCTGCGGAACCGGCTCGACGCGCTCGGCGACTCGCTCGTGGTGGTCGGCGGCGACGGACTGTGGAACGTGCACGTGCACGTCGACGACGCCGGGGCCGCCGTCGAGGCGGGCGTCGAGGCCGGGCGGCCGTACCGCATCCGGATCACGCACTTCGGGGCCGAGGACGCCCATGTGACCGGTGAGGCCGGACGGCCGCCGCGCGAGCGCGCCCAGCGGGCCGTCGTGGCCGTCGTGCCGGGGGAGGGGCTGGCCGGACTGTACGCCGAGGCGGGCGCGACCACGGTCCTGGCTCGCCCCGGGGAGCCGCCCGCCAGCGGGGAGCTGGTGGAGGCCGTACGGCGCGCCCACGCGCGCGAGGTGGTGCTGTTGCCCAACGACGCGGACCTGCGCCACACGGCGGCCGCCGCCGCCGAGCAGGCCCGTACGGAGGGCGTCCGCGTCGCCCTCATCCCCACGCGCTCGGCCGTGCAGGGCATCGCCGCCCTGGCCGTCCACGAGCCGGACCGCCGCTTCGACGAGGACGTCGTCTCCATGACGTCCGCCGCCGGCGCCACCCGCTACGCCGAGGTCGTCATCGCCGAACGCCAGTCCTGGACCATGGCCGGCATCTGCCAGGCCGGCGACGTCCTCGGCCTCATCGACGGCGATGTCGCCGTCATCGGCTCCGACGTCACGCTCACCGCGGCCGCCGTGGTCGACCGGATGCTCGCCGCCGGCGGCGAGATGGTCACCCTCGTCCTGGGCGACGAGGCCCCCACCGAGGTCGTCGACCACGTGGAGAACCGGGTACGGGAGCACCTGGCGGTGGACACGGTGGTGTACCGGGGCGGCCGTCAGGGCGCGCTGCTGCTGATCGGCGTGGAGTAGCAGCCCGTCCGGGGCGGAGCCCCGAGTCGGTGCCGAGGGGTGAAGGGGCGGCGGGGGGCGAAATCCCCGGGACACCCCCACCCTCCCGGCTCAGCCCGGCGCCCCCGCCGCCACGATCAACCGCTCCGCCTCCGCCCGCCGAGCCCCCGCCGTCTCGTCCTCACGATCACCGAACGCCGCCGACACCCCCCGAGCCCGACCCACGGCGTCCTCCGAGCGCCCCAGATCGACCTCCAGCCACCCCGCCGCAAGCTCGGCCGCGGTCCGCGCGTCGAGGAACTCCCCACCCAGGGAGCCGTACACGGCCACCGCCCGCTCGACGAACCCGAGCGCCTCCTCGAACACCGGCCCGAAGGTGACGAGTTCCGCGTCCTCGGCCACGGAACGGGCCAGCAGATCGCCGAACTGCCGGTACGTCTCACCCAGTTCCGCGACGATCCGCCGCCGGTTCTCCTCACCGCTCACGTCGGACAGCGCCGCCTCGCAGCCCACCACCGCGTCGCCCATCAGCTCCCGCGCCTCCTCCGGGGCGGAGCCCCCCGCACCCTCGCGGCCCTCCCGCGCCGCGTACCAGGCCCGCGCCCGCAGCGCCCGGACGTACCCGTGGACGTTCCCCAGCTCGCCCCAGAGGTCGACGGCACGGGCGTACGCCCGGTCGGCCTCGGCGGGCAGCCCCGCGCGCGCGAGTGCCTCCGCCGCGAGGTGCGCGAGCATGGCGTGGTCGCGCTGCTCGGGCCAGTGCCGGGCGATGTCGGCGGCCCGCAGCCACCGTTCGGCGGCCTCGCGGTGCTCACCCAGTTCCGTGTGGCAGTCGCCGAGCCACCACAGGGTCTGGGCGAGGGCCCCGTCCCCGTGCGTCTCGGCGGTGAGATCCGACAGGGCCGACTCCAGCACCTCGGCCGCCTCCGCCCACCGCCCCAGCCGCAGCAGGAACCCGCCGAGCAGATGCCGGGCCCAGGCGCCGAGCGTCGGCCCCTCGCCCGCCTCGTCGGCCCAGTGCGCCGCCTCCAGGGCGTGCGCGAAGGCCGGCTCCACCCGCTCGCCGGCGCCGAGCAGCTCGGCCAGCTGCAGATGCAGCTGGGCGTGGCCCACCGGCTCCAGATCCGACCCGCCGTGCTCCAGGGCCGCCAGCGCCGCGCGTTCGGCCCTCTCCAGGTCCCCGAGGTGCTGCGCGACCCCGGCGAGCCGGGCCTCGTACTGCACCGCGAACCACGGCAGCCCGGCCGTCACATAGCGCTGCGCGGCCTCCGCGAACAGGTCGGCGGCGGCCTCCGGGTCCCCGCTCCGCGCGGCCAGCTCCCCGAGCATCGCCCGCGCCTCCGCCGCCCGCGAGGCCAGCCGTACATCCTCTTCGCGGCGCGGCTCGACCAAGTCCGCCAGCTCGCGCACCGCGGCCTCGGCCGCGGGGACCGCGTCGGCGTCCTCGCTCTCGTGCATCCGCTGCACCAGTATTCGGGCCCGCCCCACCAGCACGGACGCCGTCTGCCGGACACCTGTCCCGCCGTCCGCCCGGAGGGCGAGGATCTTCTCGTACGGCTCGGAGATCAACTCCAGGGCCGCGTCCGGGTGGCCCGTCAGGGCGTGCACGTTCGCCCCGCGCGCGCGTGCAGCCCACGCCTCGCCCGGGTCCCCGGCCTCCTCGTACAGTTCGGCCGCCCGTTCGAAGCGAGCGCGGCCCTCCGGCCCGAGGCCGATCGCCTCGTGGTCGGTCATCTCGGCCAGGTCGAAGGCGTCCAGCTCCACGCCCTCGGCCTCGGCGGCCCGCGCCACGGCCGCCCAGGCGGCGACGGAACCGGGGTGCAGGGACTCGGAGAGCCGCCGTGCCTCCGCGAGGAGAGCGGGCAGATCGTCCTCCGGCACGGCGGCGGTGTCCGTCCGCTCCACGGCGGCCGGCTGCCGGGGAGCCGGCACCGGGACCACGGGCCGCGCCGAGCGCACGCCCAGCGGCAGCCGGTCCAGCAGCGGCACCTGGTCCATCCGCTCCCGGACCCGGCCGCTGACGTACGCCGTGCCGTTGCGCTCGTCGAAGAGGGCGGCCAGGGAAAGGGCCTCCTCGCGCGCGTGGGCGGCCAGTTCGCGGGCGGTCCAGGTGCGTCCGGCGGGACCGGGGACCGTCTGATCGGCGAACCCGCGGGCGCAGAGGCGGTCCATCAGCAGGGCCACCACGCTCATGAAGTTCAGCTTGCTCCGCGGATCGCCGGAGTCCGTGAAGTACGCCGGACGCTCCGCCAGCAGCTCCAGACCACGCGCCTCGTTGCCGGTCAGGGCGCAGAATTCCACGTGGTCCGCGTACGCGCCCCGCATGCTCTCCATGGCCCGCACCAGCCGGAAACCGCGCAGATGGTGGGCCCGGGCCTCGTCGTGGCGCCCCAGCCGCAGCAACGGCAGCAGGGAGGACGCCAGGACGGTGTGGGGTTCGTGGGCGCAGGTGTACTCGCCCTCCAGCACCGGTGCCCACAGCCGAAGCGCCTCGGTGTCCTCGCTCCGCCGGGCCCGCCACCAGCCCTGGCCGTGCAGCTCGCACGCGTGACAGTCGGCCATCGCGTCCCGGTCGGCGGCCAGCCACGCCCCGTACGCCCGCTCGGCCCGCGCCAGGTCGCCGATGTGCGCGGCCACGCTGAACTCGGCGCTGCGCACCGCCCGTTCCGAGTGCCCGGCGAGCCGGTAGCGGTGCTCCATCTCGCCGAGCCACTTCTCGATGGAGGCGAGCGGGACGTGCGGCTGGTTCAGCATGCCGACCGACATCCACTTGAACACCCAGTGCAGGGAGTGGATCTCGTACTCGTCGAAGTCCTCCGGGCGCTCGTCCCACATGCGCAGCAGGCGCGCGAAGGGGACGAACATCTTGTCCTTCTCGGAGCTGTAGTTGTAGACCTTCAGCTGGTGTCCGAGCGCCTCGATCACGGCGAGCGGCTCGTTCAGCCTCTCCGCCTCGGCGAGCAGCACCTCCGCGCGCGCGTTGCGCGCGGGGCCCTCCGGCTGCTCGTAGTTCTCCGCCATGGCCCGGCGCAGCTCGTCGAAGTCCATGACGTCTCTCACGGGCGGCCGTCCCCCTCGGGGTGCGTGGCCCACTCCAGCAGGCCGATGAAGGCGCGGTTCAGCAGCGCCGAGTCCGCAGGCCGCAGCGGACGCTGCGCCATCAGCAGGGCCTGCCCGTACAGAGACTCGGTGGCCGTGCCGATCAGCTCCCGGTCGGACAGGGAACTGATCCGCCGGATCAGCGGGTTGAGGTGGTTGAGCACCAGCCGCGCACGCGGGGCGCTGCCCCGCAGCGAGCCGAGGATGCCCGCCCACAGGTCGTCCGCCCGCTCCTCCGCCTCCGCGCGGGCCTGCTCGTGCCGGGCGGAACGGTCGTCCAGGTGCAGCGCGGGCACCGACAGCGGATGGAAGGCCCGCAGCACCACATCGCACCCCAGGGGGTCGAGCTTGGCCCGCGCGGCCGACAGGAAACCCGCGAGAGCCAGTTCCTCGTCCGGGTCCAGCGTGTCCAGGTGCGCCGTCACCGTCTCCGCGTCCAACTCGGCGACCACCGTCCCCGGCCGCACGGACGGCAGTGCCTCGACCAACTCGCTGTCGTACGTGTAACCGCCGTTGACGACCCCGACGCCCTGGGCGGACGCGATCGGCGCCACCTGGCGGTACTCCTCGACCGTCCGCGTGAAGTGCACCACCGGATGCCGCTGCGCGAACTCCTCCAGGGACAGCCGCCCGTCGGTCGTCTCGAAGGGGAGCCACGGAAGCATCGTGCGCAGCATCTCCCTGTCGTGCCGCGCCAGGGACTTCACGCCCAGGTGGTGCACCGACAGGAAGGCCGCCAGCCGCTCCGGATCACCCGCGGCGAGCCCGCTCAGCCAGGAGCGGATCCGCTCGCCCAGGGCCTCCCGCACCGCCGCCAGGGTCTCGTCCTCGTACAGCGACTCCCGCGACGCCGTGGGCCGCAGACTGTCCGTGTCGAGCACGCACCGCACGAAGAACGCCCAGTCGGGCAACAGCTGTTCGGCCCGCTCGGTGAGCAGCATGCCCTTCAGGTGCACCCGGTGGCTCGCCCGCTGGGCGGGACTGACGGCGGCCGGCAGGACGTAGGCCACGCCCCGGATCCCGGCCAGCGGCACGTTCAGCTCTATGGAGTCCAGCGGGGTGAACCCGAACAGGTCGTGGCAGTGCCGGGCCAGGGCCACCCGCCGGGTGGCGGGGGAGGGGTACGCGCGGTCCCAGGGAGCCGGCAGATCGGTGACCGCCTCGTCGCCCACCCGGACGTCGTAGGGCAGCAGCGACCCGAAGTCCCGCGCCAGGGTCAGCACGCGCGCGGGGGCGAGCCATTCGGCCGCTCCGGGCCGCGCGACCAGGTGCACGGTCGTGCCCGGCTCGGGACGCGCCTCGTCGGGCAGGGTCCGCACGGTGTACGAGCCGTCGTCCGCCGCCGTCCACTCCACCGGCGGCGCCTGCGGCGTACGGGCGCTGCGGCTGACCACGCGGATGCGCTCGGCGACCACGAAACACGCCAGCAGCCCGATGCCGAACTGCCCCAGGAAGTCCGAACGGACCTCCTGTATGCCGCCGTCGTCGCGTTTGGAACTGCGCCCGATCGTGGCGAGGAGGCTGTGCACATCGGCTTCGGTGAGCCCGATGCCCGAGTCCTCCACCCGCAGCGCGCCGCCCTCGGCGAACAGCCGCACCCGGGCGGGCGCGCCGGGCTGCTCGGCGCGGCGGGCGGTGATCGCGTCCACGGCGTTCTGCAGCAGCTCGCGCAGGTAGACCTTCGGACTGGAATAGAGGTGGTGCGAGAGCAGATCGACCAGGCCACGCAGATCGACCTGGAAGGTATGAGGCGACTGCGGCGCCGGAGGGGTCTGGGGTGCCTGGGATGACTGTGAGGTCATTGAATCCATCGTCGCAGCGCCGGTGGAGGGGATTCTGGCGACGGCGGCGGGGTCGGGCGGTCCCGGGAGAAGGTGACCGCGGACGGGAGGCGGTACGGACCCTGACTCGGCTGGGCCCGGGAGAGCGTCATCCTAGGCGCGAACGACCCGCCTGACCAGCGGATTTCAAGGACCTCTACGGGATTGTCAGTGCCGTGGTGTGCAATGGATCTCGTGCCCGCGCTCGAAGAACCGCTCAAGAACTCGCTCGGCGCCGCCACCGCGAAGGTGATGGCCGAGCACCTCGGCCTGCACACCGTCGGGGATCTCCTGCACCACTACCCCCGCAGGTACGAGGAGCGCGGCCAGCTCACCCACCTCGCCGACCTGCCCATGGACGAGCACGTCACGGTGGTCGCCCAGGTCGCCGACGCCCGCCTGCACACCTTCGCCTCCGCCAAGGCCCCCCGGGGCAAGGGCCAGCGCCTCGAAGTGACCATCACGGACGGCAGCGGCCGCCTCCAGCTCGTCTTCTTCGGCCACGGCGTCCACAAGCCCCACAAGGACCTCCTCCCCGGCACCCGCGCCCTCTTCGCCGGCAAGGTCTCCGTCTTCAACCGCCGCCTCCAACTGGCCCACCCCGCCTACGAGCTGCTGCGCGGGGACGACGTCACCGAGACCGTCGACACCTGGGCCGGAGCCCTCATCCCGATCTATCCGGCCACCGCCAAACTGGAGTCGTGGAAGATCGCCAAGGCCGTCCAGACGGTCCTGCCGAGCGCCCAGGAGGCCGTGGACCCGCTGCCCGAGCCGCTGCGGGAGGGCAGGGGCCTGGTCTCCCTGCCGGAGGCCCTCCTGAAGATCCACCGTCCCCACACCAAGGCGGACAGGGACAGCGCCCGCGACCGCCTCAAGTGGGACGAGGCCTTCGTCCTCCAGGTCGCCCTCGCCCGCCGCCGCCACGCCGACTCCCAACTCCCCGCCGTCGCCCGCCGCCCCGCCCCCCACGGTCTCCTCACCGCCTTCGACGCCCGCCTCCCCTTCACCCTCACCGACGGCCAGCAGAAGGTCTCCCGGGAGATCTTCGACGACCTGGCCACCGAGCACCCGATGCACCGGCTGCTCCAGGGAGAGGTCGGTTCCGGCAAGACCATGGTGGCGCTGCGCGCCATGCTCGCCGTCGTCGACGCGGGCGGCCAGGCCGCGATGCTCGCGCCCACCGAGGTGCTCGCCCAGCAGCACCACCGGTCGGTGACCGAGATGATGGGCGACCTGGCGGAAGGCGGCATGCTGGGCGGCGTCGAGCACGCCACCAAGGTGGTGCTGCTCACCGGCTCCATGGGAGCGGCCGCCCGCCGTCAGGCGCTGCTCGACCTGGTCACCGGCGAGGCCGGCATCGTCATCGGCACGCACGCCTTGATCGAGGACAAGGTGCAGTTCCACGATCTGGGCCTGGTCGTCGTGGACGAACAGCACCGCTTCGGCGTCGAGCAGCGCGACGCCCTGCGCGGCAAGGGCAAACAGCCGCCCCACCTCCTCGTGATGACGGCCACCCCCATCCCGCGCACGGTCGCGATGACCGTCTTCGGCGACCTGGACACCTCGGTCCTCGACCAGCTCCCGGCCGGCCGCTCGCCCATCGCCAGCCATGTCGTCCCGGCCGCGGACAAGCCGCACTTCCTCGCCCGCGCGTGGGAGCGCGTCCGCGAGGAGGTGGAGAACGGCCACCAGGCGTACGTCGTCTGCCCCCGCATCGGGGACGACATCGACGAACCCGCAGGTTCGAGGAAGGCCGGCGGGAGGTCCCCCGAGGACGAGGCGGAGAAGCGCCCGCCCCTCGCCGTCCTCGACGTCGCCGACCAGCTCGCCAAGGGCCCGCTCCAGGGCCTGCGGGTCGAGGTCCTGCACGGCAGGATGCACCCCGACGACAAGGACGCGGTCATGCGCCGCTTCGCCGCCGGCGAGACCCATGTCCTGGTCGCCACCACGGTCATCGAGGTCGGCGTGAACGTCCCGAACGCCACCGCCATGGTGATCATGGACGCCGACCGCTTCGGCGTCTCCCAGCTCCACCAGCTGCGCGGCCGGGTGGGCCGGGGCTCCGCCGCCGGCCTCTGCCTCCTGGTCACCGAGATGCCGGAGGCGAGCCCGGCCCGTCAGCGTCTGGTCGCCGTCGCCTCCACCCTCGACGGCTTCGAACTCTCCCGCATCGACCTCGAACAGCGCCGCGAGGGCGATGTCCTCGGCCAGGCCCAGTCCGGCGCCCGCACCAGCCTGCGCATGCTGACCGTCATCGACGACGAGGAGATCATCGCGGAGGCCAGGGAGGAGGCGACCGCGGTGGTGGCGGCCGACCCGGACCTGGAGCACCTCCCGGGCCTGCGCACGGCCTTGGACGCCCTGCTGGACGAGGAGAGGGAGCAGTACCTGGACAAGGGCTGAGCTGCAGCGCGCCCGAAGGGGCGCGGGGAACTGCGCGGACAACCACGACGGACCCGCGGTCGCCTACGTCGATCGAGAGGCACCCCAGGCGAGACCGCCGCCGCCCCGCAGCCGCCCACGGCACAACGCGCCCCTCACCTCCGACTGCCAGACTGGACCCACTGTCGCCTCCTCCTCCCCAAGGACCCAAGATGACCCGCGTGATCGCCGGCGCAGCCGGCGGACGCCGCCTCGCCGTCCCGCCGGGCAACGGCACCCGCCCCACCTCCGACCGCGCGCGCGAGGGCCTCTTCTCCACCTGGGAATCCCTCCTCGGCGGCCCGCTGCACGGCGAGCGGGTCCTCGACCTGTACGCCGGCTCGGGCGCCGTCGGCCTGGAGGCACTCTCCAGAGGCGCCGGCCACACCCTCCTCGTCGAGGCCGACGCGCGAGCGGCCCGCACGATCCGGGACAACGTCAGATCGCTCGGCCTCCCCGGCGCCGAGGTGAGATCCGGCAAAGCGGAGCAGATCGTCCAGGGGCCGGCCCCGGACGAGCCGTACGGCCTCGTCTTCCTCGACCCCCCGTACGCCGTCCCGGACGACGATCTTCGAGAGATCCTGCTCACACTCCGTACCGGGGGCTGGCTCGACGGCGAAGCCCTCGTCACCGTGGAGCGCAGCACCAGAGGCGGTGAATTCGCCTGGCCGACCGGTTTCGACGCCATCAGGGCCCGTCGCTACGGCGAGGGAACGTTTTGGTACGGTCGCGCCGCCTCTCCGTGCGAAGACGCACGATGACCGGACCGGAGATCGAGGGAGCCCAAGTGCGCCGTGCCGTCTGTCCCGGGTCGTTCGACCCCATCACCAACGGACACCTCGACATCATTGGCCGCGCCTCCAAGCTGTACGACGAGGTCTACGTCGCGGTGATGATCAACAAGTCGAAGAAGGGCCTCTTCGAGGTCGAGGAGCGGATGGAGCTGATCCGCCAGGTCACCACCGAGTACGCGAACGTGCGGGTGGAGGCCTTCCACGGCCTGCTCGTCGACTTCTGCAAGCAGCGCGACATCCCGGCCATCGTCAAGGGCCTGCGCGCGGTCAGCGACTTCGACTACGAGCTGCAGATGGCCCAGATGAACATCGGCCTGTCGGGCGTGGAGACCCTCTTCGTCCCCACCAACCCCACCTACAGCTTCCTGTCGTCCTCCTTGGTCAAGGAGGTCGCGACCTGGGGCGGCGACGTCTCCCACCTGGTGCCCCCGCTCGTCCTCGAAGCCCTCGGCGAACGCCTGAAGCAGGACTGAGCGGACGAACCTCCCCCGCTGGCCGTACAGTCGACCCGACCGTCTCCAACACAGTCGTAGAGAGTGGCGAGCACACGGTGGACCACACGGTGGACGTGCAGAAGAAGCTCGACGAGATCGTCTCGGTGGTCTCCGGCGCCCGATCCATGCCCATGTCGGCCTCGTGCGTGGTCAACCGCGCCGAACTGCTCTCCCTGCTCGACGAACTGCGCGCGGCCCTGCCCGACTCCCTCGCCCAGGCGCGCGAGCTGATCGGCGACCGCGACCACATGGTCGAGCGGGCCCGCCAGGAGGCCGAGCGGATCGTCGCGAACGCGCACGCCGAGCGCGGCTCCCTGATCTCCGACACCGAGGTCGCCCGCCGCTCCCAGAACGAGGCCGACCGCATCCTCGGCGAGGCCCGCCAGGAGGCCGAGGAGGTCCGCGCCGAGGCCGACGACTACGTCGACTCCAAGCTCGCCAACTTCGAGGTCGTCCTCACCAAGACCCTCGGTTCCGTGGGCCGCGGCCGCGAGAAGCTCCTCGGCACGGGCCCCGGCCTCGACGAGCGGGGCTACGCGGACGAGGACGCCCCCGAGCGCAGTCAGGACCCCGAGACGCTGCGCAAGGACGCCGACGCCTACGTCGACGCCAAGCTCGGCGCCTTCGAGGCGGTCCTCGCCAAGACCCTGGAGGCCGTCGGCCGGGGCCGGCAGAAGCTCCACGGCCGGATCGCCACCGACGACCTCGGCGCCCTCGCCCTGCACGACGACGGCACCTCCCCGCAGCTCACCAGCGACGCCGACTACCTGGCCGAGCTCGCCAACCTCTCCGACACCCCCGCCCAGCAGTCCCGGCCCGCGCCGGAGCAGCAGTCGTACGGCGGGCAGCAGGACTCCTACCAGGCGACGGCGTACCAGCAGGATCCGTACGGCGGCTACCAGCAGCAGTACGCCCAGCCCCAGCAGGCCGCGGACCCCTACGGCTACCAGCAGGCCGACCCGTACGCGGCCGGCTACCCCCAGCAGCCCGCGTACGACCCGAACCAGGGGCACCAGGACCAGGTGCCGCAGGACCAGCAGGGATACGCGCAGCAGCAGGCGAACGTGCTCGACGAGACCAGCCTCTTCGACACCACCATGATCACGGCAGAGCAGTTGCGCCGGTACGAACAGGGCCGCTGACAGCGGATTGGGCCGATGGCGAAAGGTCCAGTATCCTGGATGTTCGGTCGCGAGTGCGTTCATGCTGTCCGCAACAGACGCCCGCGATCGAGCGCTGCCCGGAACACCAGGGGCGGCGCTCCTCCTCCGAGTCCCGAAGATCGAAAGCAGAAATGGCTCTGAACGCCCGCCTCGACCACCGCAACCCCCTCGTGTTCGACACGCACGAGCTGGGTCGGCGGCCCGGTGCGCAACAGCGCCTGACGCGCTCGGTCGACGCTCCGAAGGATCTCGGCCTCAAAGGGGTCGTCGGAGTGCCGGAAGGCGCCCCGGTGGAGCTCGAACTCCGTCTGGAGTCGGTCATGGAAGGGGTGCTTGTCACAGGCACCGCCCGTGCACTGGCCGAGGGGGAGTGCGTAAGGTGTCTGGAGCCGCTGGAGCTGGAGCTCGCAGCGGACTTCCAGGAGATGTTCTCGTACCCCGACGCCGATGAGCGGGGCCGCGTGATCGCGGAGCCCGACACCGACGCCGAGGACGACGAGGACAGGCTCTTCCTCGAGGACGGCCTGTTCGACCTCGAACCCGTGCTGCGCGATGCGGTGGTGCTCGCACTGCCGATGCAGCCGGTGTGCCAGGACGACTGCCCCGGCCTGTGCTCCGAGTGCGGAGCGCGGCTGGCGGACGACCCGGACCACCACCACGACGCCGTCGACATCCGTTGGGCGGCACTGCAGGGACTCGCCGGTTCACTCGAAGATGGCGAGAAGGACGAGTTGAGCGGCGGCGCGCTTCCATCAGCGCACGTCGACGAGAAGCAGGAGAAGTAGCCGTGGCTGTTCCGAAGCGGAAGATGTCGCGCAGCAACACGCGCCACCGCCGGTCGCAGTGGAAGGCTGCGGTCCCCACCCTGGTTGCGTGCGAGCGCTGCCACGAGCCCAAGCTGCAGCACATCGCGTGCCCGTCTTGCGGCACCTACAACAAGCGCCAGGTCCTCGAGGTCTGAGCGGCTGGTGAGAGGCTCTATGTCTGACGCCAAGGCGGAGACCAACGCCAAGAAAAAGGCGGAGAACACAGCCTCGTCCCACACGCTTCTGGAAGGGCGGCTCGGCTACAAGCTCGAGTCCGCCCTTCTGGTGCGTGCGCTGACCCACCGTTCGTACGCGTACGAGAACGGCGGTCTGCCCACCAACGAACGCCTGGAGTTCCTCGGGGACTCCGTGCTCGGTCTGGTGGTCACGGACACGCTGTATCGCACCCACCCCGACCTGCCCGAAGGCCAACTGGCCAAGCTGCGGGCCGCGGTGGTCAACTCTCGTGCGCTGGCGGAGGTGGGCCGCGGGCTCGACCTCGGTTCCTTCATCCGGCTCGGCCGCGGTGAAGAGGGCACGGGTGGCCGGGACAAGGCATCCATCCTCGCCGACACCCTCGAAGCGGTGATCGGCGCGGTCTATCTCGACCAGGGGCTCGACTCGGCGGCGGAGCTGGTGCATCGCCTGTTCGACCCGTTGATCGAGAAGTCTTCGAATCTCGGAGCCGGCCTGGACTGGAAGACCAGTCTCCAGGAGCTCACCGCGACCGAGGGGCTCGGCGTGCCCGAGTACCTGGTCACGGAGACCGGCCCCGACCACGAGAAGACCTTCACAGCTGCCGCCCGCGTCGGAGGCGTCTCGTACGGCACCGGCACCGGCCGCAGCAAGAAGGAAGCGGAGCAGCAGGCGGCCGAGTCCGCCTGGCGGGCGATCCGCTCCGCGGCGGACGAGCGGGCGAAGGTTGCGGCCGAGGCCGCGGCGCTCGTACCCGACGAATCCGTCGAGACTCCTTCGGACGCCGCCCCGGCCTGACACCGACGGCTGCCGCCCCCGGGCCCCCGCGAGGGGACGCGGGGGCGGTTTCGGTGTGTTGTCGAGTGCGGGTGGCCGGGAGCTTCTCGCGCAGTTCCCCGCGCCCCTGAAAGCCCGGACCCTGCGAGCCTGAAGGTCACGGCCTACGGGCCCGAAGGTCACGGCCTACAGGCCTGAAGGTCACGGTCTGCGGGCCTGAAGGTCACGGTCTGCGAGCCTGAAGGTCACGGCCTACGGGCCTGAAGGTCACGGCCTACGGGCCCGAAGGCCACGGCCTACGGGCCCGAAGGCCACGGCCTACGGGCCTGAAAAGCAAGGGGCGCAGCCCCTGCTTTTCAGGGGCGCGGGGAACTGCGCGAGAAGCCCCACACACCCGCACCCGACTCACGACACCACCAACCCCCCACCCCCCCGCCCAACCTCCGGAGGACCCCGTGCCAGAACTCCCCGAGGTCGAGGTCGTCCGCCGAGGCCTGGAGCGCTGGGTGGCGCACCGCACCGTCGCCGACGTCGAGGTGCTGCACCCCCGGGCGATCCGCCGTCACCTGGCCGGCCCGGAGGACTTCGCGCTCCGGCTGAAGGGCCACCGCATCGGGGAGCCCAGCAGGCGCGGCAAGTACCTGTGGCTGCCTGTGGAGGACACCGGGATCGCCGTCCTCGCCCACCTCGGCATGAGCGGCCAACTGCTCGTGCAGCCGCACGAGACGGCGGACGAGAAGCACCTGAGGATCCGCGTCCGCTTCGCGGACGACCTCCGCACCGAACTCCGCTTCGTCGACCAACGCACCTTCGGCGGACTGTCGTTGCACGACACCACCCCCGACGGCCTGCCGGACGTCATCGCGCACATCGCCCGCGATCCCCTCGACCCGCTGTTCGACGCGGAGGCCTTCCACCAGGCGCTGCGTCGGAAGCGTACGACCATCAAACGGGCCCTGCTGGACCAGTCGTTGATCAGCGGGGTCGGCAACATCTACGCCGACGAGGCGCTCTGGCGGTCGAGGCTGCACTACGAGCGCCCCACCGCCGGCTTCACCCGCCCCCGCACCACCGAACTCCTCGGCCACGTACGGGACGTGATGAACGGGGCCCTCGCGGTGGGCGGCACGAGCTTCGACAGCCTGTACGTCAACGTGAACGGCGAGTCGGGGTACTTCGACCGCTCACTGGACGCGTACGGCCGCGAGGGCCTGCCCTGCCGCCGCTGCGCCACACCGATGCGGCGGCGGCCCTGGATGAACAGGTCCAGCTACTTCTGCCCGACGTGTCAGCGGGCCCCGCGCGCCTCGTCGTAGCGCGCACGGGCCTTGAGCACGTCCTCCATGCGGTCCTCCACACAGGTGATGAGGGACAGCAGGCGCTCGGAGACCTCGCGGCCGAGCGGAGTGAGGCTGTAGTCGACGCGGGGCGGGTTGGTGGGCTGGGCCTCGCGGTGCACCAGGCCGTCCCGCTCCAGGGCGTGCAGGGTCTGGGAGAGCATCTTCTCGCTGACGCCGTCGACGCGGCGCCGCAGCTCGTTGAACCGGAGCGAGCTGTCGTGCAACGCGCCCAACGTGAGTCCGCCCCAGCGGCCGGTGATGTGCTCCAGGGTGCCCCGCGACGGGCAGTTCCTGGCGAACACGTCGAAGGCCAGCTGATCGAGGTTCCAGGCGTCCGCGCCCGCGGCGGCCTGCGCGGGCGTCACGGCACTCTGCGCGGCTGATTCCATACGCCGAGCATACTCCGACGCAGCGCTAACCAGAAGGTCGCACTAACTTCTGGTTAGCGGGTGTCTTCCGGGCGATGTCTCAGTAGCCGAAGTCCTGCGTCCACCACGGTCCGCCGTCGCCCAGGTGGACACCGACGCCGAGGGTTTTGAAGTCGCAGTTCAGGATGTTCGCCTTGTGGCCGGGGCTGTTCATCCAGGCCTCCATGACCGCCTCGGCGGTGGCCTGGCCGCGGGCGATGTTCTCGCCGCCCAGCCCGGTGATCCCGAGGGCCGCCGCACGGTCCCACGGGTCGGCGCCGTCGGGGTCCGTGTGGTCGAAGAAGGCGCGGAGCGCCATGTCCTTGCTGAAGGTCTCGGCCAGCCGGGAAAGGTCGCTGTCGGCCGCCACCGGGCTGCAGCCGGCCTTCGCCCGCTCCTCGTTGACGAGCAGGAGGACCGCGGCCTCGGCCTGGGTCTCGGTGGAGATCTCCACCGGAGACGTCTTCTCCTTCTCCTTCTCCTTGCCCTTCTCCTTGGTGGGCTCGGAGGACGGCGTCCTGGTCTTCTCGGAGCCGGAGCCCTTGCCCGCCTTGTCGGAAGGAGCCTTCTCGGACGGGGTCCGCGAGGGGGCCGGGGTGCTGGACGGCGAGGCCTCGCGCTCGGCGTCACGGCTGGTGGACTCGTCCTCGCGCTGTTCCTGCGCGGCGCCGTCCGTACCGCCCTGCTGGGTGGCCGCACCGGTCGGCGAGCCGGCGGGCACCACCGTCTCGTTGCTGCTGCCCCCGCTGACCGCGTACTTGTCGCCGCCCGGCAGCACCCCGGTGGCCACCGCGACGGTGCCGAGGGCGACGGCGGCGGAGACACCGAGAAGGCCGGTCTTCACCGGGGTCACGGTCCGCTTCTTGCGGCGGCGCGAGCCACCGCCGCGCGCTGCGGCCTGGGCGTCGGCCTCCAGGACCGCGGCGAACCCGTACAGGTTCTCCGGACCGTAGTGGGGCTCTTCGGAAGTGAAGCCCGTGTCGGTGACCCCGGCGGCGCGGCCCCCCCTGGCGGCGCGGCCGGCGGCGGAGCGTCGGTGGCGTCCCATGTCTTGGCCTTCCTCGTCCTTGCGGTGTCCTGCGTCAACGTTGGGGGTGTTGTCAACGTTGTGATCGTCGCCTTCACGAATCTCACACGAAGGAGTGAGTTTCATATGAGATTCATTGGGTCGGGACGGTACAGCATGGCGCCGGGGGAGGGAGAGACCCGTGGGACATTGGCCCGTTAGCGTGCAGGCATGAGCGAGGATGTACGGCTGGTCACCTGGGTCCGCGGACGGGTGCAAGGGGTGGGTTTCCGCTGGTTCACGCGGGCTCGGGCGCTGGAGATCGGCGGACTGAGTGGTTTTGCTCTCAATTTGGCCGACGGACGGGTCCAGGTGGTCGCCGAAGGCCCCCGCGAGGCGTGCGAAGGGCTCCTGGGGTGGCTCCAGAGTGACGACACGCCCGGGCGCGTGGACGGCGTCACCGAGATCTGGGACACACCCCGAGGGGGCTACGACGGCTTCGCCATCCGCTGACCGTGTCGTGCGGAGCGGGCTGGGTGAGGGGGAGCGGTGCGCCACCGGCATATGCCAGGAGCATGCACACAACAGAAATGTGCAGGTGATTGCCAAGGCGGGTTTGTCATGGCACTCTCCGAAGAGACGATGATCCCCTCGCTCCGCCGGTCAGGAGAGGTCCCCGAACCGCCGCAGCGTCGCCCGCTCGGGGCCGCGCGGCAGAGGGATGCCCGTCAATGCGGGGCGTGATCGTGTTGACCGTCAAACTTTTTGGTGAGACGCTAAAAGCAACCCCGCGCACCTTAGCTGTTTGGCATGAAGACGGCAGCAAAAACTCAACAGTGCCAAGCATCGCGGGTGCGATTCCCTCACGACCCACACCGCTTCGGTCGGTCACTCAGTGTGGAGGACCATCCATCATGGCAAAGGCGCTTCTCGGTTACGTCGGCGGCTCCGACCCGCGACTCCTCGCCGAGATGCGACGGCTCCAGCAGCGTGTCCAGGACCTGGAATCCGAGCTCGGACGCATCCAGGCGGAGAACGACGCGCTGACGGCTGCCGCTTCTCACGACTCGCTCATGGAGCTCGACGCACGCCAGGCGGAGCCTGCGCTCACCTGATCACTGCATCGCACACGACAGACAGCAGTGGTTGGGCTGCCCGTATCAACCGCTAAGTTGTCAGATCTGCAAGGGACGCCTTCTCACGAGGCGTCCCTTCTTTCTTTCCCGACCCCTCGACCGGCGTCCCTGACCGACGCCCGACTCCTTGACGTGTCCGAAGACCGACGACCCCCGGAAGACTGCAGAAGAACCCCCGAACTTCCTCACACTCCTTAACGTCTGATGTGCCCTGCACGTTCATGTGCGAAACCGCGCGTTCATGGAGTGGGACAAGGCCGGAAGGTAGAGTCCGGCGGCGTGCACCTCAAGGCCCTGACCCTCCGCGGGTTCAAGTCGTTCGCCTCGGCGACCACGCTCCGGTTCGAGCCGGGCATCACGTGCGTCGTCGGACCGAACGGCTCGGGCAAGTCCAACGTCGTGGACGCGCTCAGCTGGGTCATGGGCGAACAGGGCGCGAAATCACTGCGCGGCGGCAAGATGGAGGACGTCATCTTCGCCGGCACCACCGGGCGCCCCCCGCTCGGCCGCGCCGAGGTGTCCCTGACCATCGACAACTCCGACGGGGCCCTGCCCATCGAGTACGCCGAGGTCACGATCACGCGGATCATGTTCCGCAACGGCGGCAGCGAGTACCAGATCAACGGTGACACCTGCCGCCTCCTCGACATCCAGGACCTGCTCTCCGACTCCGGCATCGGCCGCGAGATGCACGTCATCGTCGGCCAGGGCCAGCTCGACTCCGTCCTGCACGCCGACCCCATGGGCCGCCGCGCCTTCATCGAGGAGGCCGCCGGAGTCCTCAAGCACCGCAAGCGCAAGGAGAAGGCGCTGCGGAAACTGGACGCCATGCAGGCCAACCTGGCCCGCGTCCAGGACCTCACCGACGAACTCCGCCGCCAGCTCAAGCCGCTGGGACGGCAGGCCGCCGTCGCCCGCCGGGCCGCGGTCATCCAGGCGGACCTGCGGGACGCACGGCTGCGGCTGCTGGCCGACGACCTCGTACGGCTCCAGGCGGCGCTGCGCACCGAGGTCGCCGACGAGGCCGCGCTCAAAGCGCGCAAGGAGGCCGCCGAGACCGAGCTGAAGAAGGCGCTCCTGCGCGAGTCCCAACTGGAGGGCGAGGTACGGCGGCTGGCCCCGCGCCTCCAGCGGGCCCAGGAGACCTGGTACGAACTGTCGCAGCTCGCCGAACGCGTGCGCGGCACGATCTCCCTGGCCGACGCCCGGGTCAAGAGCGCCACGTCCGCCTCCCCCGAGGAGCGGCGCGGCCGCGACCCCGAGGACATGGAGCGCGAGGCCGCCCGCGTCCGCGAACAGGAGGCCGAACTCGAAGCGGCCCTGGAGGCGGCCGAGCGCGCCCTGGAGGACACGGTCGAGCACCGGGCCGAGCTGGAGCGCGAACTGATGGTCGAGGAGCGCCGGCTGAAGGACGTGGCCCGGTCCATCGCCGACCGCCGCGAGAGCCTCGCCCGGCTGAACGGCCAGGTCAACGCCGCCCGCTCTCGTGCGGCCTCCGCCCAGGCCGAGATCGACCGGCTCGCCGCGGCCCGTGACGAGGCACAGGAGCGTGCCGTCACCGCCCAGGAGGAGTACGAGGCGCTGCAGGCCGAGGTCGACGGCCTCGACGCCGGCGACTCCGAACTGGCCGAGCTGCACGACGCCGCCAAGCGCGCCCTCGCCGAGGCCGAGTCCGCCGTCACCGCGGCCCGGGAGGCCACCACCACCGTCGAGCGCCGCCGCGCCGCCACCCAGGCCCGCCATGAAGCCCTCGCGCTGGGCCTGCGCCGCAAGGACGGCACGGGCGCGCTGCTCGCCGCGAAGGACCGGCTCGGTGGTCTGCTGGGGCCGGCCGCCGGGCTGCTGACGGTCACTCCCGGCCACGAGGTCGCCCTGGCGGCGGCCTTCGGCGCGGCGGCCGACGCGATCGCCGTGACCACCCCCGCCTCGGCCGCCGAGGCCATCCGTCTGCTGCGCAAACAGGACGCGGGGCGGGCCGCACTGCTGCTGGCGGGGGCACCGGAGGACCCGGAGCCGTCCCGGAGGGACGCGGGGGACCGCGCGACCGGTCTAGGCGAAGCCGCGCGCGGGCCCCGGCCGCTCCCCGCGTCCCCCACCGCACACGTCGCGGCCGACCTCGTCCGCGGCCCCTCCGACCTCATGCCCGCCGTACGCCGCCTGCTTCACCGCGTCGTCGTGGTCGACACCCTCGAAGACGCCGAGGAGCTCGTCTACGCGCGCCCCGACCTCACCGCCGTCACCGCCGAGGGCGACCTCCTCGGGGCGCACTTCGCGCACGGCGGGTCCGCCGGCGCGCCCAGCCTGCTGGAGGTGCAGGCGTCCGTCGACGAGGCGGCGGCGGAGTTGGAGGAACTGGCCGTACGGTGCGAGGAGTTGGCCGAGGTCCAGCGGAGCGCGGTCGAGTCGCGGCGGGACCGGGCCGCGCTCGTGGAGGAGCTGGGCGAGCGGCGCCGGGCTGCCGAGCGGGAGAAGTCCGCGGTCGCCCAGCAGCTCGGGCGGCTGGCCGGGCAGGCGCGGGGCGCCGCCGGGGAGGCCGAGCGGTCCACGGCCGCCGCCGTACGCGCCCAGGACGCGCTCGACAGGGCCATGGAGGAAGCCGAGGAACTGGCCGAACGGCTCGCGGTGGCCGAGGAGATGCCCGTGGAGGAGGAGCCGGACACCTCCGTACGGGACCGGCTCGCGGCGGACGGGGCCAACGCGCGCCAGACCGAGATGGAGGCCCGGCTCCAGGTGCGGACGCACGAGGAGCGGGTCAAGGGGCTCGCGGGGCGCGCGGACTCGCTCGACCGGGCCGCGCGCGCCGAGCGCGAGGCGCGGGCGCGCGCCGAGCAGCGCAGAGCCCGGCTGCGGCACGAGGCGGCCGTCGCCGAAGCCGTCGCGTCCGGCGCCCGGCAACTGCTCAGCCATGTCGAGGTCTCCCTCGCCCGGGCGGCGGAGGAACGCACCGCCGCCGACGCCGCCAAGGCGCGCCGGGAGCAGGAGCTCGCGCGGGCCCGTGGCGAGGGGCGCGATCTCAAGGCCGAGATGGACAAGCTGACCGACTCCGTCCACCGGGGAGAGGTGCTCGGCGCCGAGAAGCGGATGCGGATCGAGCAGCTGGAGACCAAGGCGCTGGAGGAGCTGGGCGTCGAGCCGGAGGGGCTGGTCGCGGAGTACGGGCCCGACCAGCTCGTACCGCCGTCGCCGCCGGCCGAGGGCGAGGAGCTGCCGGAGGACCCGGAGCACCCCCGCAACCAGCCGAAGACCTTCCACCGGGCCGAGCAGGAGAAGCGGCTCCGGGCGGCCGAGCGGGCATACCAGCAGCTCGGCAAGGTCAATCCGCTGGCGCTGGAGGAGTTCGCGGCGCTGGAGGAGCGGCACAAGTTCCTCAGCGAGCAGCTGGAGGATCTGAAGAAGACCCGCGCCGACCTGCTCCAGGTGGTCAAGGAGGTCGACGAACGCGTCGAGCAGGTCTTCACCGAGGCCTTCTGGGACACCGCACGGGAGTTCGAGGGGGTGTTCTCCCGGCTCTTCCCCGGCGGGGAGGGGCGGCTGATCCTCACCGACCCGGACAACATGCTCACCACGGGCGTGGACGTCGAGGCCCGGCCGCCGGGCAAGAAGGTCAAGCGGCTGTCGCTGCTCTCCGGCGGTGAGCGGTCGCTGACCGCCGTCGCGATGCTCGTGTCGATCTTCAAGGCCCGCCCCAGCCCCTTCTATGTGATGGACGAGGTCGAGGCGGCCCTCGACGACACCAATCTGCAGCGGCTGATCCGGATCATGCAGGAGCTGCAGGAGGCCTCACAGCTGATCGTGATCACCCACCAGAAGCGGACGATGGAGGTCGCCGACGCGCTGTATGGCGTGTCGATGCAGGGTGACGGTGTGTCGAAGGTCATCAGCCAGCGGCTGCGTTAGCCGTTCCGGTCCACGGGTAGACGAGCGCCGTCGCGGGGTTCCCCGCGTCTGTACCGGGTCTCGGTTCAGTCTCTTCAATACTTGAATCCAAACTCCTCACCGGCTCGCCGCATCCCCCACAAAGGCATCCCCTACCCCTCTATTGACTTCGAAACTTGAAGGCATATTCTCTGCGGCGTTGCCTTTACCTTCAAAGCGGAAGGTTCCCCCACGTGACCAGCACTGCGCAGACGTCCAAGTCAGGAGCGCGCGAAGGCCAGCCCGACCATCTCTCGCACGTGATCTTCATCGCGGCGGCGGCCGCGATGGGCGGTTTCCTCTTCGGCTACGACAGTGCCGTGATCAACGGCGCCGTCGAAGCCATCCGGCACCGCTACGACATCGGCTCCACGGCTCTGGCCCAGGTCATCGCCGTCGCGCTCATCGGCTGCGCCGTCGGCGCGGCCACGGCCGGCCGGATAGCCGACCGCATCGGCCGTATCCGGTGCATGCAGATAGCGGCGGCCCTCTTCACAGTGAGCGCCGTCGGCTCGGCGCTCCCCTTCGCGCTGTACGACCTCGCCTTCTGGCGGATCGTCGGCGGCTTCGCCATCGGCATGGCGTCGGTCATCGGCCCCGCCTACATCGCCGAGGTCGCCCCGCCCGCCTACCGGGGACGGCTCGGCTCGTTCCAGCAGGCCGCGATCGTCGTCGGTATCGCCATCTCCCAGCTGGTCAACTGGGGCATCCTGAACGCCGCCGACGGCGACCAGCGCGGTGAGCTGCTCGGCCTGGAGGCCTGGCAGATCATGCTCGGCGTCATGGTCGTCCCGGCCGTGCTGTACGGCCTGCTCTCCTTCGCGATCCCCGAGTCCCCGCGCTTCCTGATCTCCGTCGGCAGGGACGAGCGCGCCCGTGAGGTGCTCGCCGAGGTCGAGGGCAAGGACGTCGACCTGGACGCCCGGGTCGCCGAGATCGAGTCGGCCATGCACCGCGAGCACAAGTCGACCTTCAAGGACCTGCTCGGCGGCAGCTTCCTCTTCAAGCCGATCGTCTGGATCGGCATCGGACTGTCGGTCTTCCAGCAGTTCGTCGGCATCAACGTCGCCTTCTACTACTCCGCGACGCTCTGGCAGTCCGTCGGCGTCGACCCGAGCGAGTCGTTCTTCTACTCCTTCACGACCTCGATCATCAACATCGTCGGCACCGTCATCGCGATGATCTTCGTGGACCGGATCGGCCGCAAGCCGCTCGCCCTGATCGGCTCCGTCGGCATGGTCGTGGGCCTGGCGCTGGAGGCCTGGGCCTTCTCCTTCGACCTCGTCGACGGCAAGCTCCCCGCCACGCAGGGCTGGGTCGCCCTGGTCGCAGCCCATGTCTTCGTCCTCTTCTTCGCCCTCTCCTGGGGTGTGGTCGTCTGGGTCATGCTCGGCGAGATGTTCCCGAACCGGCTGCGTGCCGCCGCCCTGGGCGTGGCCGCCTCCGCGCAGTGGATCGCCAACTGGGCCATCACCGCCAGCTTCCCGTCCCTGGCCGACTGGAACCTCTCGGTGACGTACGTGATCTACACGGTCTTTGCCGCGCTCTCCATCCCCTTCGTGCTCAAGTTCGTGAAGGAGACGAAGGGCAAGGCGCTGGAGGAGATGGGCTAGCCCGTCGGCCACCCGCATCCCCGAGTTCGAGGAGAGGGGCCACATCCCCGCCGCCCCTCTCCTCGTACCCCTTCGAGCTCAGCAGCCGAGTTGCTCAGCAGCCGAGTTGCTCGGCAGCCGAGTTGCTTCAGCCGTCGAGACGCGGCAGCACCCGCTCGGCGAACAGGCGCAGCCCCCGCCGGCCCTCCTCGACCGGCATCCCGCCGGCCAGCGGATGCAGGACGTAGGTGTCCAGGCCCAGCGCCACGCACTCGTCCGGCGTGACGATCCGGTACACGCCCTCCGCCCGCAGCTCCGCCACCGTCGCCGCCCCCGACCGCACCGCCGAGCGGATGCCGGCCGACTGCCAGGAGGCGTAGGTGCGCGCCTCGTGCAGGAAGTGCGCGCCGTACTCGGCCCACGCCCGGTCCGGATCCTCCGCGACGTGCAGCAGCGGGGTCTCGGCGGCGGGCATCATCGTCCACCCCTCGGTGCCGTACTCCACGAGCCGCTCCTTGTAGTACGCCTCCAGCTCCGGCAGGTGCGCGCTCGGGAAGAAGGGGAGCCCGAGCCGGGCCGCCCTGCGGGCAGCGGCCTTCGACGAGCCGCCGACCAGCAGCAGCGGATGCGGCTCGGTCCCCGGACGCGGGGTGACCCGGACCGTGCGCCCCCGATACGCGAACGGCTCACCCGTCCACGCCCGCAGCAGCGTCTCCAGCACCTCGTCCTGGAGCTTCCCGCGACTCTTCCAGTCGACGTCGAACTGCGCGTACTCCTGCGGCCGGTACCCGATCCCGGCGACGGTCACCAGCCGTCCGCCGCTCACCAGATCCAGTACGGCGATGTCCTCGGCCAGCCGCAGCGGGTCGTGCAGCGGGCCGATCACCGCCGACACCGTGACCGCGATCCGACGGGTGGCCCCGAACACGGCTCCCGCGAACACGAACGGCGACGGCAGCCAGTTGTTCTCGACCCCGTGGTGCTCCTCCGTCTGGATGGTGGAGATGCCCTGCTCATCGGCGTACGCGGCCATCTCCAGGGCGGCCCGGTAGCGGGCCCGGAGCGAGGCGGGCGTGGCGCCGGGCTCGACCAGATTGAAACGGACGACCGTGACGGGCATGGGGGACCCCCTTCGGGCGACTGTGGAGGGGGACGTTAGCTGACGGCTCGTCAGGTATCCAGGGGCGAGGAAGGGCAGCGTGCCCCCGTACGGCGACCGAACACCGCGCGGGGTGGTCCCGCATACTGGTGCCGTTATGGAACTCATCCTTGCTGTAGTCATCGCCGTGGTCGTGCTCGGCGTGCTGGGCGGGCTCGTCGTAGGCGGCCGCAAGAGGAAATCGCTGCCCCCGGCGCCCCCCACGACACCCGACATCACCGCCCCTCCGGCCGAGCCGCACGTCGGCGACGAGGCCGAGACCCCGCGCGACGAGCCGCGCAGAACGATCGAGGAGGTGGACCTCCCGGACGGCACGGCGACCCCGCCCGTCGCCGTCGAGGAGCCGTCGGTCGTGGAGGCTCCCGCGATCGAGATCCCCGAGCCGACCGCCGGCCGTCTGGTGCGGCTGCGGGCCCGGCTCTCCCGCTCGCAGAACGCGCTCGGCAAGGGGCTGCTCACGCTGCTCTCGCGCGAGCACCTCGACGACGACACCTGGGAGGAGATCGAGGACACCCTCCTCACCGCCGACGTCGGCGTCCAGCCCACCCAGGAGCTGGTCGAACGGCTGCGCGAGCGGGTGAGGGTCCTCGGCACCCGTACCCCGGCCGAGCTGCGCACCCTGCTGCGCGAGGAACTGCTGAAGATCCTCGTCCCCGAGTTCGACCGCGCGGTCAACACCGACTCGCCGCTCGACACCCCGGGCATCGTGATGGTCGTCGGCGTCAACGGCACCGGCAAGACCACCACCACCGGCAAGCTCGCCCGCGTCCTCGTCGCCGACGGCAAGAACGTCGTCCTCGGTGCCGCGGACACCTTCCGGGCCGCCGCCGCCGACCAGCTGCAGACCTGGGGCGAGCGGGTCGGGGCGCGTACCGTGCGCGGTCCCGAGGGCGGCGACCCCGCCTCCATCGCCTTCGACGCCGTCAAGGAGGGCATCGAGGAGGGCGCCGATGTCGTCCTCATCGACACGGCCGGCCGGCTGCACACCAAGACCGGTCTCATGGACGAGCTCGGCAAGGTCAAGCGGGTCGTCGAGAAGCACGCGCCGCTGGACGAGATCCTGCTCGTCCTCGACGCCACCACCGGTCAGAACGGTCTCGTCCAGGCCCGCGTCTTCGCCGAGGTCGTCGACATCACCGGCATCGTCCTCACCAAGCTCGACGGCACCGCCAAGGGCGGCATCGTCATCGCGGTCCAGCGCGAGCTGGGCGTGCCCGTCAAGCTCATCGGGCTGGGAGAGGGCGCGGACGACCTGGCGCCGTTCGAGCCGGAGGCGTTCGTGGATGCGCTCATCGGCGAATGACCCCGCGGACCACTTACGCGATGTCGTAGGCGCTCGACGAAGCGCCCGCCCCCGAGACGGAGTCGGGGACGGGCGCTTCGCCGTGTACGTACCAGGGGCGGCCGAGGTCAGGCCCGTGACCGGTGGGCCACGTACGCCAGGGTCCCCAGCAGCAGGCGCGCGGCCGGCGGCTTCGTCGCCGAGTCGAGGTCGGGGGAGCGGAGCCAGCTGACCGGGCCGAGGCCGCCGCGGTCGGAGGGCGGGGCGGTGACATGGCTGCCGGGGCCGAGCCCGCGCAGGTCGAGAGCGGACGGGTCGTCCCAGCCCATGCGGTAGAGCAGCGTGGACAGCTCGGCGGCGGAGCCCGGGGCGACGAAGAAGTGGGCGCGGCCCTCGGGGGTGACGATCACGGGGCCGACGGGCAGGCCCATGCGTTCGAGACGCACGAGTGCGTGCCGGCCCGCGGACTCGGCGACCTCGATCACGTCGAAGGAGCGGCCCGCCGGCAGCATTACGGCGGCGCCGGGGAACTCGGCCCAGGCCGCGGTCACCTCGTCGAGCGTCGCTCCGGCGCGGACGGGGGCAGCGAAATCGAGTGGATGCGCGCCGGGCGCGGAGCAGGTCGTCCTGCCGCACGAGCACGCGCCCGAAGCCGTCCGCGCGCCGGGGACGACATCCCATCCCCAGAGCCCGGTGTACTCGGCCACAGCCGTGCACTCCGAGGAACGGCCGCGCCGACGTGTGCCGGATCGCATCTCCCGAATGCCGCCGATCGTGAAGCCCATGCCCCCTCCAACGGGTCCAGCGCGCCGGTGGTTACGCGACGGAGTCGGAAGGCGACGCTCTGCTTCCGCGCGGGCGCTCCGCGTGGGCGGCGCACTACCGCGCTCCCGGTGGCGCGCTCGATGGCGCGCGCCCCTGAATGCATCGCTCCGCCCACTCCTGGCCGTCTGATGTCAAGTGAATCGCGTACGGGCGACCGTAGGTTCATTCGAAGGGGTGGCGAATGGTGGCGTTTCCGGAATCGCCGTGGCCGGACGCGTGATCGTAGGACTACTTTGAGTGCACGGGACTTGGGGGCGCCCGCGCTCGTGAGTATGCCGGAGGCAAGTCGTCTTTCCGTTCGATGGGTGACGGGGGTCGGACGTACGGCGGGGTAACCGGCATTCTGTTAGGGCTTGGCGCACACAGCGCACAGGTGGTTTCAGGGATGGGGGCGTTCCAGTGGGCGGCAACGGCGGAAGTGGTACGAACGCTGAGAAGCGCCCGAACGAACTCCTGGGCTCGTGGTTCGTCCGCAGCGGCTGGTCCAAGGGCGAGCTGGCCCGGCAGGTGAACCGTCGGGCGCGTCAGCTCGGCGCCAACCACATCTCCACCGACACCTCGCGCGTACGGCGCTGGCTCGACGGCGAGAACCCGCGCGAGCCGATTCCCCGGATCCTGTCCGAGCTGTTCTCCGAGCGGTTCGGCTGCGTCGTCGCCGTGGAGGACCTGGGGCTGCGCGCGGCCCATCAGTCCCCCTCCGTCTCCGGTGTCGACCTGCCCTGGACGGGCCCGCAGACCGTGGCGCTGATCAGCGAGTTCTCGCGCAGCGACCTGATGCTGGCGCGGCGCGGCTTCCTCGGGAGCTCGCTCGCCCTCTCCGCGGGCCCGGCCCTCATCGAGCCGATGCAGCGCTGGCTCGTCCCCGCTCCCGCCGCCCCGCGCGCGGAGCCCGAGCCGTCGGCCGCCGCGCGCCGCGCCGGCCGGCTCTCCCAGCCGGAGCTGGACCTCCTCGAATCCACCACCGTGATGTTCCGGCAGTGGGACGCCCAGTGCGGCGGCGGTCTGCGCCGCAAGGCCGTCGTCGGTCAGCTGCACGAGGTGACCGACCTCCTCCAGGAGCCCCAGCCCGAGGCCACCACCCGGCGGCTGTTCAAGGTCGCCGCCGAGCTGGCCGAGCTGGCCGGCTGGATGAGCTACGACATCGGCCTGCAGCCCACCGCGCAGAAGTACTTCGTCCTCGCCCTCCACGCGGCCAAGGAGGCGGGCGACAAGCCCCTCGGCTCGTACGTCCTGTCCAGCATGAGCCGCCAGATGATCCACCTCGGCCGGCCCGACGACGCCCTCGAACTGATCCATCTCGCCCAGTACGGCAGCCGTGAGTGCGCGAGCCCGCGCACCCAGTCGATGCTGTATGCGATGGAGGCCCGCGCCTACGCCAACATGGGCCAGCCCGGAAAGTGCAAACGGGCCGTGCGGATGGCCGAGGACGTCTTCGCCGACGCCGAGGAGTGGGACGACCCGGACCCCGACTGGATCCGCTTCTTCAACGAGGCCGAACTGCACGGAGAGAACTCCCACTCCTACCGCGACCTCGCCTACGTCGCCGGCCGCAGCCCCGCCTACGCCTCCCTCGCCGAGCCCGTGATGCGCCGGGCCGTCGAGCTGTTCTCCACGGACACCGAACACCAGCGGTCCTACGCGCTGAACCTCATCGGCATGGCCACCGTGCATCTGCTCCAGCGTGAGCCCGAGCAGGGGGCGGACATGGCCAAGCAGGCCATGGAGACCGCGAAGAAGGTGCGCTCGGAGCGGGTGAACACCCGTATCCGCAAGACCGTCGACACGGCCGTACAGGAGTTCGGCGGTCTCGCCGAGGTCGTGGACCTCACCGACCAGCTCGCCGTCCACCTCCCCGAGACCGCCGAGGCGGTCTGACCCCGGCCCCGCGCTCCGCGGGCCACCCCTGCTCCGGCCACGGCCGGCCATCCCGACTGCCCGACTCGGCTCCCCCATGCCAGGTCATCGGATGGTCTGCCGTGGCCGGTCCGTTCGGGGCGGCTCCACCGGAAGTTCCATCGGATACGAAACCGTTATCCGCGAAGGGCCCCGCAGAGGCTGGGCCCCACACGGGATGCATCCTCCGCGATTCACGTTTCACCTGTCTGTAACGTGATGGGTGCCTTCGTCACGTCCGGGAAACATTTCCAAACTCCCGGCGAAACGGTGCTGCGTCAGTCTCCTCAGCACAGTCGGCCCTCCCCGATAGCTCCCCAGCTTCCGCATCCGCACGGGCCGTTCCGACCACGAGGAGATACCGGCATTGAACGGCACAGATACCGGATTCGTATTGATCAGTGCGGCGCTCGTCATGGTGATGACGCCGGGCCTGGCGCTCTTCTACGGCGGCATGGTCCGTGCCAAGAGCGTGCTGAACATGCTGATGATGTCCTTCATCTCGCTGGGTATCGTCAGCATCCTGTGGGTGCTGTTCGGGTACTCGCTCGCCTTCAGCGGTGACGTCGGCCACTTCATCGGCAACCTCGACGCCATCGGTCTCAAGGGCATCGACGTCACGAGCACGGTCGACAGCTTCGTCACCAACGCCAAGGGCGAGCCGCACCAGATCGCCGCGTTCTCGTTCATCCTCTTCCAGATGCTGTTCGCGGTGATCACCCCGGCCCTGATGAGCGGCGCGCTCGCCGACCGCGTCAAGTTCAGCGCCTGGATGATCTTCGTCGCGCTCTGGGTCACCCTCGCGTACTTCCCGGTCGCGCACTGGGTCTGGGCGCCGGGCGGCTGGCTCTTCGACATGGGCGTCATCGACTTCGCCGGTGGTACCGCGGTCCACATCAACGCCGGTATCGGCGCCCTCGCCGCGGTCCTCGTCGTCGGCAAGCGGATCGGCTTCAAGAAGGACCCGATGCGGCCGCACAGCCTGCCGCTGGTCCTGATCGGCACCGCCCTGCTGTGGTTCGGCTGGTTCGGCTTCAACGCCGGCTCCTGGCTCGGTGTCGACGGCACGACCGCCCGTATGGCCATCAACACGCAGATCGCGACGGCCGCGGCCATCATCGGCTGGCTGATCTACGAGCGCATCCGTCACGGCGCGTTCACCACCCTCGGTGCCTGCTCCGGCGCCGTCGCCGGCCTCGTCGCGATCACCCCCTCCGGCGGTCACGTCAACGCCTTCGGCGCCATCCTGATCGGCATCGTCGCCGGCGCGGTCTGCTCCTGGGCCGTCAGCCTCAAGTACAAGCTGGGCTACGACGACTCCCTCGACGTCGTCGGTGTCCACCTGGTCGGCGGTGTGCTCGGCACCCTGATGGTCGGCTTCCTGGCCACCGACGGGATCGGCGGCCTGGACCAGTTCGGCAAGCAGGCCACCGGCGCCTTCTCGGTCATGGGCTACACCTTCGTGGTGACCTGGCTCATCGCCTTCGCCATCCAGAAGACGATCGGCTTCCGGGCGTCCGAGGATGACGAGGTCACGGGTGTCGACCAGGCCCTGCACGCCGAGACCGCGTACGACTTCTCCTCGGCCGCCGGTTCGCACATCTCCAGCAGCACCCCGAGCAGCGTCGCTGCCCCTGAGAGCAAGAAGGTCGAGGCATGAAGCTGATCACCGCCGTCGTCAAGCCGCACCGGCTCGACGAGATCAAGGAAGCCCTGCAGGCCTTCGGGGTCCACGGCCTTACGGTGACCGAGGCCAGTGGGTACGGTCGGCAGCGCGGCCACACGGAGGTGTACCGGGGTGCCGAGTACACGGTGGACCTGGTTCCCAAGATCCGTATCGAGGTGCTCGCCGAGGACGACGACGCCGAGCAGCTGATCGACGTCATCGTCAAGGCCGCCCGCACCGGCAAGATCGGTGACGGCAAGGTCTGGTCCCTCCCGGTCGAGACGGCCGTTCGGGTCCGGACCGGCGAGCGCGGCCCGGACGCGCTCTGATCGAAGAGAAGAACAGGAGTCGCTGGGTGACGAGTACGGACGTACGTACGGATGCAGAGGACTCGGGACCCAGCGGCTATGCGGCGGCCCGGCTGCGCCTCCTCCAGGAGGAGGCGCAGTCCGGGCCGCCGCGCCGTTCGGCCCTCGCGGAGCTGACCGACGACTGGCTCGCGGGCCTCTTCGGAGCGGGTGCCGCCGAGCCGCGCGGGGTCTCCCTCGTGGCCGTCGGCGGATACGGGCGCGGTGAACTCTCGCCCCGCAGCGATCTCGATCTGCTGCTCCTGCACGACGGGTCCGACGAACGGGCGGTGGCCGCGCTGGCCGACCGCATCTGGTACCCCGTCTGGGACCTGGGGCTGGCCCTCGACCACTCCGTGCGCACCCCCGCCGAGGCCCGCAGAACGGCCGGCGAGGACCTCAAGGTGCAACTCGGGCTGCTGGACGCCCGCCACATCGCCGGTGATCTGGGCCTGACCGCGGGGCTGCGGACCTCCGTCCTCGCCGACTGGCGCAACCAGGCGCCCAAACGCCTCCCGGAACTGCAGGAGCTGTGCGCCGAGCGGGCCGAGCGGCAGGGGGAGCTGCAGTACCTGCTGGAGCCCGACCTCAAGGAGGCGCGCGGTGGGCTGCGCGACGCCACCGCCCTGCGCGCCGTCGCCGCCTCATGGCTCGCCGACGCCCCGCGCGAGGGTCTCGCCGACGCCCGCCGCCGGCTCCTCGACGTGCGGGACGCGCTGCATCTCACCACCGGGCGCGCGACGGACCGGCTCGCGCTCCAGGAACAGGACCAGGTCGCCGCCGAACTGGGGCTGCTGGACGCCGACACCCTGCTGCGCCAGGTGTACGAGGCCGCCCGCGTGATCTCGTACGCCAGTGATGTGACCTGGCGTGAAGTGGGTCGCGTGCTCCGGTCGCGCGCCGTGCGGCCACGGCTGCGCGCCATGCTGGGCGGCGGGAAGCCCGCCCCCGAGCGGTCACCGCTGGCCGAAGGCGTCGTCGAGCAGGACGGCGAGGTCGTGCTCGCTCGGGCCGCCAAGCCCGACCGGGACCCCGTGCTGCCCCTGCGCGCGGCCGCCGCGGCCGCCCAGGCCGGACTGCCGCTCTCGCTGCACGCCGTACGGCGCCTGGCGGCCGTCGCCCGGCCGCTCCCGACGCCCTGGCCCGCCGAGGCGCGCGAACAGCTCGTCACCCTGCTCGGTTCCGGGCGCCCGACCGTCGACGTCTGGGAAGCCCTGGAGGCCGAGGGCCTCATCACGCATCTGCTGCCCGACTGGGAGCGGGTGCGCTGCCGGCCGCAGCGCAACGCCGTGCACATCTGGACCGTCGACCGGCACCTCATCGAGACCGCGGTCCAGGCCTCCGAGATGACCCGCCGGGTGCACCGGCCCGACCTCCTGCTCGTGGCCGCGCTGCTGCACGACATCGGCAAGGGCTGGCCCGGCGACCACTCCGTCGCCGGCGAGATCATCGCCAGGGACGTGGCGGCCAGGATCGGCTTCGACCGCGAGGACGTGGCGGTACTCGCCACCCTCGTCCGCCACCACCTCCTGCTCGTCGACACGGCCACCCGGCGCGACCTGGAGGATCCGGCCACCGTACGGTCCGTGGCCGACGCCGTCGGATCGCCGGGCACGCTCGAACTGCTGCACGCGCTCACCGAGTCGGACGCGCTGGCCACCGGACCCGCCGCCTGGTCGTCGTGGCGTGCCTCGCTCGTGTCCGAGCTGGTGCAGCGGGTCGACGCGCTGTTCGCCGGGGACGCTCCCGAGGAGCCGGAGCCCGGGGAGACCAGCGCCGAACAGGAGCGGCTCGCCATCGAGGCGTTCCGCACGGGCGGGCCGGTGCTGTCGCTGCGCGCGCAGACGGAGGCCGCCGCCGACGACAAGGACGAGAAGGCCGATCCCGAACCGCTCGGCGTGGAACTCCTCATCGCCGTACCCGACCAGGCGGGCGTCCTGCCGGCGGTCGCCGGCGTACTCGCCATGCACCGGCTGACCGTGCGCACGGCCGAACTCGGGACGTTCGGCCTGCCCGACGGTGTCGAGGGCTCGGTGCTGCTGCTGAACTGGCGGGTGGCCGCGGAGTACGGCTCGCTGCCCCAGGCGGCCAGACTCCGCGCGGACCTCGTACGGGCCCTGGACGGGTCGCTGGACATCGCCGGGCGGCTGGCCGAGCGGGACGCGGCCTATCCCCGGCGGCGGGGCGTCGTCGCACCGCCGCCCCGCGTCGCGGTGGCCCCGGCCGCCTCCCGGCACGCCACGGTCATCGAGGTCCGCGCCCAGGACGCCCCCGGGCTGCTGCACCGGATCGGGCGTGCCCTGGAGGACGCGCACGTACGGGTGCGCAGCGCGCACGTCAGCACGCTGGGCGCCAACGCCGTGGACGCCTTCTACGTCACGGGCACGGACGGGGCGCCGCTGCCGGGCGACGAGGCGGCGTCGGTGGCGCGCAAGCTGGAGGAGACCCTGCGCGGCTGAGCACGACGGGTACGGGGCCCGCCCGGCCCCGTACCCGTGCGGGTCCCGCTGCGTTCACGACTATCCACAGGGGTGGAGACCCGACCACACCCAGACAGATACCCTGGAGGGCAGCCCACCCTGCCCCCGACTCCGAGGACCGACACCGCCGTGTTCGATACGCTCTCCGATCGCCTCTCAGCGACGTTCAAGAACCTGCGCGGCAAGGGGCGCCTCTCCGAGGCGGACATCGACGCCACGGCGCGCGAGATCCGTATCGCGCTCCTCGAAGCGGACGTCGCGCTGCCCGTCGTCCGGACGTTCATCAAGAACGTCAAGGAAAGGGCACTCGGCAGCGACGTCTCCAAGGCGCTCAACCCGGCCCAGCAGGTCCTCAAGATCGTCAACGAGGAGCTGGTCGGGATCCTCGGTGGCGAGACCCGCCGTCTGCGGTTCGCCAAGAACCCGCCCACCGTGATCATGCTCGCCGGTCTGCAGGGTGCCGGTAAGACGACCCTCGCGGGCAAGCTGGGCCGCTGGCTGAAGGAGCAGGGCCACTCGCCGCTCCTCGTCGCCTGCGACCTCCAGCGCCCGAACGCGGTGAACCAGCTCAGTGTCGTCGCCGAGCGCGCAGGCGTCGCGGTCTACGCCCCCGAGCCGGGCAACGGCGTGGGCGACCCGGTCAAGGTCGCCAAGGACTCCATCGAGTTCGCGAAGTCCAAGGTCCACGACATCGTGGTCGTCGACACCGCCGGCCGCCTGGGCATCGACCAGGAGATGATGCGGCAGGCCGCCGACATCCGGGACGCGGTCTCCCCGGACGAGATCCTCTTCGTCGTCGACGCGATGATCGGCCAGGACGCCGTCAACACGGCCGAGGCGTTCCGGGACGGCGTCGGCTTCGACGGCGTGGTCCTCTCCAAGCTCGACGGTGACGCCCGCGGTGGTGCCGCCCTGTCGATCGCCTCGGTCACCGGCAAGCCGATCATGTTCGCGTCGAACGGCGAGAAGCTCGACGAGTTCGACCAGTTCCACCCGGACCGGATGGCCTCCCGCATCCTCGACATGGGTGACCTCCTCACCCTGATCGAGCAGGCGGAGAAGACCTTCAGCCAGGAAGAGGCCGCCAAAATGGCGGGCAAACTGGCGTCCAAGAAGGGGCAGGACTTCACGCTCGACGACTTCCTGGCCCAGATGGAGCAGGTCAGGAAGATGGGCAGCATCAGCAAGCTGCTCGGCATGCTGCCCGGCATGGGGCAGATCAAGGACCAGATCAACAACATCGACGAGCGTGACGTCGACCGCACGGCCGCGATCATCAAGTCGATGACCCCGGCCGAGCGCCAGGAGCCGACGATCATCAACGGCTCGCGTCGCGCCCGCATCGCCAAGGGTTCCGGTGTCGAGGTCAGCGCGGTGAAGAACCTCGTGGAGCGGTTCTTCGAGGCCCGCAAGATGATGTCCCGCATGGCTCAGGGCGGCGGCATGCCCGGGATGCCAGGTATGCCCGGCATGGGTGGCGGGCCGGGTCGCAGCAAGAAGCAGCCCAAGCAGGCCAAGGGCAAGCAGCGCTCCGGCAACCCGATGAAGCGCAAGCAGCAGGAGCAGGAGGAGGCCGCCCGCCGGGCCGCCGCAGCGCAGGGCGGTGCTCTGGGGCTGCCGGGCCAGCAGGCCCCTCAGGACTTCGAGCTGCCGGACGAGTTCAAGAAGTTCATGGGCTGACCCGCCATACGGCGGACGCCGCGTGCCGGCCGGGGGGTGTGGCCGGGCGCGCGGCGCCGGGTGCCGTTGCGTGGACGGCATGTGTGGTGATGTCGCTCGTGGTGCTGGTGGTTGCAACCCCCGTACGCAGATGTGTTGTTCCCCTGGACGATGCGTCAGGCTATGGCTGCCGTACGGCATTTGGCCAAGCCCGAAGCGCTACCGACCCGCTTTCTTCACACCATTCACACCCGCGTCGGCAGATGTCTCGAAGACCTTCCCAGGCCGTCCCCGAACGGCTCCGGCCGTCCCCCTTCCCCTGACCACGCGAACGCTCCCCGGCGGGCTAGGGCGTCCGCGCGATCAGATAGCGGAACACGTTCGGCATCCACACCGTGCCGTCCCGGCGGCGGTGCGGGTGCAGGGCCTCGGTGAGTTCCTTGTCCACCTGCACCTGGTCGGTGGCCGCGATCGCCGCGTCGAACAGGCCGGTCGACAGCAGTCCCCGAACCGCGTTGTCCACGTTGGCGTAGCCGAAGGGACAGGCCACGCGTCCGGAGCCGTCCGGCCGGAGGCCGGCCCGCTGGGCCACCTCCTCCAGGTCGTCCCTGAGCGCAGGGCGCCAACTGCCCCCGCCGCGCAGGGGGTCGGCGAGCTTCGCGGCCACCCGCAGTACCGCCGACGTGGCGCAGCGCTCCGGCGGGCCCCAGCCGGCGAGGACCACGGGGGTGCCGCGTTCCGCGAGCGGGGTCGCCGAGGCGAGCAGCTCACCGAGTCCCTCGGAGTCCCCGTCCAGACAGCCGATCGGCTCGAAGGCGGTCACCAGGTTGTACAGCGGGTCACCGGGAGCGCGGGCCGCGCCCTCGGGGTCGCCCTCGACGACACGGGCGCCGGTACGCGCGCGTGTGCCCCATGGCTCCGGCCGCAGCCGCTCCCGCGCGAGTGCCACTCTCTCGGGCGCCCCCGCGTCCACGCCGGTGACCGCGGCGCCCCGGGACGCCGCCATCAGCAGCGCGAGCCCCGAGCCGCAGCCGAGCCCGAGCAGTCGGGTGCCGGAGCCGACGTCGAGCCGCCGGTGGACGGCCTCGTACAGCGGTACCAGCATCCGTTCCTGGATCTCGGCCCAGTCACGCGCGCGTGCACACCGGTCCACGCGAGGTAAGGCCCCCGCGCGAGGCAGTTGCTGCCGCACGAGCGTAGGTGTCATATCGAAAGCGCCCCAATCCGCCGTGAGTTGCCGTTGCCGGATTTCCTGGCCCCCGTGGCAGTGCGCGTTCGCACACCCCCCGTATGCCAGGTAACTCCGCACCCGGCGCGCCGTCCAGGGGTCTCGGACATCGGTTTTGCGGAGTGTGGGGCCCGGCGAAAAGAATTCACATCACCGCAATATGCCCCCGTACTATCGCGCCATGGCAAAGGCACCCGTACTCACACCCCGGGCGGACGATTTCCCGCGCTGGTACCAGGATCTGATCACCAAGGCCGAGCTGGCCGACAACGGCCCGGTGCGCGGCACCATGGTGATCCGACCGTACGGGTACGGGCTGTGGGAGCGGATGCAGCAGGAGATGGATGCCCGGATCAAGGAGACGGGCACGCAGAACGCGTATTTCCCGCTCCTGATCCCGCAGTCCTACCTCACGCGCGAGGCCGAGCACGTCGAGGGCTTCGCGCCCGAGCTGGCCGTGGTGACCCACGGCGGAGGCAAGGAGCTCGAAGAGCCCGCCGTCGTCCGTCCCACCTCCGAGATGATCATCAACGCCTCCTTCTCGAAGTGGGTGCAGAGCTACCGCGACCTGCCGCTGCTGATCAACCAGTGGGCGAACGTCGTCCGTTGGGAGCTGCGCCCCCGACTGTTCCTGCGCACCTCCGAATTCCTCTGGCAGGAGGGCCACACGGCGCACGCGACCTACGAGGAGGCGCGCGACTTCGCCGCGCGCATCCATCGGGAGGTCTACGAGGACTTCATGGTGAACGTGCTCGCGATGGACGTGGTCCCCGGCCGCAAGACCGTGAAGGAGCGCTTCGCGGGCGCCGTCAACACCCTCACCCTCGAAGGCATGATGGGCGACGGCAAGGCCCTCCAGATGGCCACCAGTCACGAACTGGGCCAGAACTTCGCCAAGGCCTTCAACACCCGGTACCTGTCGAAGGACGGCAGCCAGGAACTCGTCTGGCAGACCTCCTGGGGCTCCACCACCCGCATGATCGGCGCCCTGGTGATGATGCACGGCGACGACCACGGACTGAGGGTCCCGCCCCGGCTGGCGCAGACCCAGGTGGTCGTCCTCGCGATCAAGGGCGACGAGGCCGTTCTGGCCAAGGTCCGCGAGCTGGGCGACCGGCTGAAGGCCGCGGGCGTGCGGGTCCGGGTGGACGACCGTACGGACATCCCGTTCGGCCGCCGCGCCGTCGACTGGGAACTCAAGGGCGTCCCCGTACGCGTCGAGGTCGGCCCCCGTGACCTGGAGAACGGCACCGCGATGCTCGTCCGCCGCATCCCCGGCGGCAAGGCACCCGTCGCGATCGACTCGCTGGTACCCCTGCTTCCCGCGATGCTCGAAGAGGACCAGGCACTCCTGCTGACGCAGTCCCGCGAGCGCCGCCGGTCCCGTACGACCGAGGTGGCGACGCCCGACGAGGCCATCGAGGCCGCCGTGTCCGGCGGCTGGGCGCGTATCCCCTGGTCGACGCTGGGGGAGGAGGGCGAGGCCAGGCTCGGCGAGCATGCCGTGACCGTACGGTGTCTGGTAGCCGAGGACGGGTCGGTGCCCGACTCCTACGACGCACCCGGTAACGTCGCCGTCGTGGCGCGCGCTTACTAGAGCACCCCGTTCCGCCGGGAGCGCGACCGAAAGGTCCCTTGCGCATCCGCGGATCACAGATGTCCCGGCGCGCGGACCTTGTCTACGCGCCGGGGCGTACGTGTTGCTACGTACCGCCTTGTGGTGAGCTGTGAGGCTTCTCCGCAGATCAGCGCACCCGCCCTCGTCAGGACGCACTAGTGGCAACTGACGGGTACGTGCAAATTATTTGGGATGGCCCGGAATCGGAACACACGGGCACTCCGGCTCGTTGTCATTACGTGAGCACGACACAGACACCACCCGTTCTCGCCGCAGAACTGGCACAGGCGTGGGCCGACATTCAACGGCACCACCCCGAGCTGCCGGATCTTGCCGCTCCCGAGTCCCTGATCGGGGAGTCGTCGTCCGCATGCGGGCACGCACTCTCCTTCGAGCGACTGCTGCATGAGGCAGTCCATGGCATCGCCGCCGCGCGTGGAGTCCGCGACACCTCCCGGGCCGGCCGGTACCACAACCGCAGATTCCTCGCGATCGCCGAGGAGCTCGGCCTCGACCACCCCGAGGAACCGCACCCCAGCAGCGGTTTCTCGCTGGTCACGCTCGATCCCGAGGCCAAGCGTCGCTACCGCCCGACCATCGAGAGACTGCAGCGCGCTCTCAAGGCACACACCGCGGCGACCTCCGCGGACACGGCCCGCAGCTTCCGGGGCCCGGCCGCCCGCCACGGTTCCTCGGGCGGCGGTGTCCGCGTCAAGGCCGTCTGCGACTGCGGTCGCAACGTCCGCGTCGTCCCCTCCGTCCTCGCCCAGGCGCCCATCGTCTGCGGCGGCTGCGGCAAGCCCTTCCGGATCCCGGAGGTCATGGGCGCGGCGTGAGACGAGGGTGAGCCGAGAAGACGGCGAACCGACTGGCGACGGCTGCTCGTGGCAGCCGTATCCGGTTCGTGGTCGACGGGGCCGCCCTCGCTGCGGGCAGTCGTGCCGCTGGGGCGGCGCGGGGCGCAGGCGGCACCCGGTGACCGGGGCGAAAGCCACCCGGCGCCGGGTGCCGCTTCGGCATGGGTTCGCACAGCCCCGGTGAGAGACGATCCCCAGCGTGTGGCACAATGGCTAGCTGTACTCGACAGTCGCACAGGACCCCTCTCTCCTCCGGCTGACGCGTCCATCGGGCACTCGGGTACCGCAACCCCACGCGGCCTTTCTCGCCGTGCCCAATCACGTCAAAACCAGGAGAACCCACTCCCGTGGCAGTCAAGATCAAGCTGAAGCGTCTGGGCAAGATCCGTTCGCCTCACTACCGCATCGTCGTCGCCGACTCCCGCACCCGCCGTGACGGCCGTGCGATCGAGGAGATCGGCAAGTACCACCCGACGTACAACCCGTCGGTCATCGAGGTCGACGAGGACCGCGTCGCGTACTGGCTGGGTGTCGGCGCGCAGCCGACCGAGCCCGTTCTCGCCATCCTGAAGAAGACCGGCGACTGGCAGAAGTTCAAGGGTGAGCCCGCTCCGGCGCCGCTCCTCGTGGCTCAGCCGAAGTCCGCGCGCCCGTCGTTCGAGGCCCTGGGCGGCGACGACGAGGGCAAGGGTGAGGCGATCACCCAGAAGAAGAAGGCCGAGAAGAAGGACGAGGCTGCCGCCGAGTCCGAGTCGACCGAGGCCTGAGCATGCTCGAGGAGGCTCTCGAGCACCTCGTCAAGGGCATCGTCGACAACCCCGACGACGTGCAGGTCGCTTCCCGCAACCTGCGCCGCGGGCGTGTGCTCGAGGTCCGGGTCCACCCCGACGACCTCGGCAAGGTGATCGGCCGCAACGGCCGTACCGCCCGCGCCCTGCGTACCGTCGTGGGTGCCATCGGCGGCCGCGGTGTCCGTGTCGACCTGGTCGACGTGGATCACGTCCGCTGACGAACATGCGCAGCACCGGCTCGGGCCGGGGAAGGCCACTGGGCCGTCCCCGGCCCGTAGTCGTATGACAGGAGATCAAGCACAGTGCAGCTCGTAGTCGCACGGATCGGCCGCGCCCACGGCATCAAGGGCGAGGTCACCGTCGAGGTCCGCACCGACGAGCCGGAACTCCGGCTCGGCCCCGGCGCCGTCCTGCTCACGGACCCCGCCTCGACGGGCCCGCTCACCATCGAGACCGGCCGGGTCCACAGCGGCCGGCTGCTCCTGCGCTTCGAGGGCGTCCGCGACCGCAACGCCGCCGAGGCCCTCCGCAACACCCTGCTGATCGCGGAGGTGGACCCGGAGGAGCTGCCGGAGGAAGAGGACGAGTACTACGACCACCAGCTGATGGACCTGGACGTGGTCACCAAGGACGGGGTCGCGGTCGGCCGGATCACGGAGATCTCGCACCTTCCCTCCCAGGACCTCTTCATCGTCGAGCGGCCGGACGGCAGCGAGGTGATGATCCCGTTCGTGGAGACCATCGTCACCGAGATCGACCTGACCGAACAGCGGGCGGTCATCGACCCGCCGCCGGGACTGATCGACGACCGGGCGGAGATCGCGTCCGCCCGGGACGCCGCCGAGGAGTCCGCCACCGGCTCCGCCGGACCGGCCGGGGACGAGGCCTGATGCGGCTCGACGTCGTCACGATCTTCCCCGACTACCTCGAACCCCTGAACGTCTCCCTCGTCGGCAAGGCGCGCGCGCGTGGACAGCTGAACGTGCACGTCCACGACCTGCGGGAATGGACGTACGACCGGCACAACACGGTCGACGACACCCCCTACGGCGGCGGTCCCGGCATGGTCATGAAGACCGACCCCTGGGGCGATGCCCTGGACTCCGTCCTCGCTGACGGCTACGAGGCCGGGGATGGTGAGCCCGCGCTCATCGTCCCCACTCCCAGCGGCCGCCCCTTCACCCAGGCACTCGCCGTCGAACTCTCCGAGCGCCCCTGGCTGGTCTTCACGCCGGCGCGCTACGAGGGAATCGACCGGCGTGTGATCGACGAGTACGCGACCCGGATGCCCGTGTACGAGGTGTCCATCGGCGACTACGTGCTGGCCGGCGGCGAAGCGGCCGTGCTCGTCGTCACCGAGGCGGTGGCGCGGCTGCTGCCCGGCGTCCTCGGCAACGCCGAGTCCCACCGGGACGACTCCTTCGCGCCCGGCCCCATGGCCAACCTCCTGGAGGGGCCGGTCTACACCAAGCCCCCCGAGTGGCGCGGCCGTGACATCCCCGACGTGCTGCTCAGCGGCCACCACGGCAGGATCGCGCGCTGGCGGCGCGACGAGGCGCTGAGGCGAACCGCGGCCAACAGGCCCGACCTCATCGAGCGTTGCGACCCCAAGGCCTTCGACAAGAAGGACCGCGAGATGCTCTCCATCCTGGGCTGGGCCCCGGATCCGGCAGGGGAGTCGCACGGCCGATTTTGGCGGCGGCCCGAGGGCGTGGAAGAATAGGCCGCTGTTGTGCGTCGTCCGGCGCGCGCCCCTGCCGCAGGGGGACACGACGCCCGCCCCGACACGGACAGCATCCTCTCGAACACCTAGCTCCCGCCTATGACCTGTGGCATGGGCGAAGAAAGCAGACGAAATGTCTCACCTGCTCGACTCCGTCGACTCCGCGTCGCTGCGCAGCGACATCCCGGCCTTCCGCCCGGGTGACACCGTCAACGTCCACGTGCGCGTCATCGAGGGCAACCGCTCCCGTGTGCAGCAGTTCAAGGGCGTGGTGATCCGTCGCCAGGGCGCCGGTGTCCGCGAGACCTTCACGGTCCGCAAGGTCTCGTTCTCCGTCGGCGTCGAGCGCACCTTCCCGGTGCACACCCCGATCGTCGAGAAGATCGAGCTCGTCACCCGCGGTGACGTCCGTCGCGCGAAGCTGTACTACCTGCGCGAGCTGCGCGGCAAGGCCGCGAAGATCAAGGAGAAGCGCGACAACTGATCGCGCGCACGCGTCACCGGAGGTCGTCACAGCGGGGCCGGATACGATCTGGCCCCGATGGACACCGACGCACAGCAGCACATGGAGCGCGACCGTTCCCCTCGCCCTTCCCGCGACGAGGTCTCCGAGGAGATCTCCGACACAGGAGGGCTTGAGGAGCGGTCGCGTTTCGCATGGGTGGACCGGACCACGGCCCTGGTGCCGGGCGGGAGATACACCCTGACCGTGCTGATCTGCCTGCTTTTTCTGGCGCTGTTCAGCAACTTCGTGATGCAGCCCTTCCAGATTCCCAGCAGCTCCATGGCCGACTCATTGAGGATCGGGGACCGCGTTCTCGTAAATAAGTTGGCGTACCGTTTCGGATCTGATCCGCAGCGCGGTGACGTCGTCGTGTTCGACGGCACCGGCTACTTCGGGAACGCCGACTACGTCAAGCGCGTTGTCGGCGTGGGGGGAGACCGGGTGGTCTGCTGCGACCAGGAGGGGAGGCTTGAGGTGAACGGCCGGTGGGTCGACGAGTCGTCGTTTCTGTACCCGGGCGACAGCCCGTCGGACGTACCCTTCGACGTGGTCGTCCCCGAGGGCAGACTGTTCCTCCTCGGCGACCACCGCAGTGACTCCAGCGATTCCCGCGACCATCTGGGTTCGCCCGGCGGCGGCATGGTCCCCCTCGACTCCGTGATCGGCAGGGCCGACTGGATCGCCTGGCCCGCCGGCCACTGGACGCGTCTGGACCGTCCGGACGCCTACGCGCGGGTGCCCGCCGCCGGTGGTGCGCATGGGTAACCGGGGCAGGCCCCGCGGTGCCGCTCCGACCACCGCCGCCGAGAACCTGCTGCCCACGGGCCTGCGCCGGTCCGGCGGGGCCGCCCGGCCGAGCCGGGTGGAGCGGCGCAGGCTCGCCCGCAAGATCAAGCGGCGCAGGCGTCGTTCGGCGGTCAAGGAGATCCCGCTCCTCGTCGGCGTCGCCGTCCTCATAGCCCTGGTCCTGAAGACCTTCCTCGTCCAGGCCTTCGTGATCCCGTCGGGATCCATGGAGCAGACGATCCAGATCGGCGACCGCGTCCTGGTCGACAAGCTCACGCCCTGGTTCGGCTCCGAGCCCACCCGCGGTGACGTCGTCGTCTTCAAGGACCCGGGCGGCTGGCTGGAGGACGAGCAGACCACCGCGTCCGGCGAGGACCCCGTCGTCATCAAGCAGATCAAGGAAGGCCTGCAGTTCATCGGACTGCTTCCGTCCGACGACGAGCAGGACCTGATCAAGCGGGTCGTCGCGGTCGGCGGCGACACCGTCAAGTGCTGCGACACCCAGGGACGCGTCACCGTCAACGGCATGCCGCTGGACGAGACGGCGTACATCCACCCCGGCAACCAGCCCTCGACACAGCAGTTCCAGGTGACCGTGCCCCAGGGCCGGTTGTGGGTGATGGGCGACCACCGGGAGAACTCCGCGGACTCGCGCGCCCACCAGAACGACGATTCGAAAACGGCGCAGTTCGGCGGTACCGTCCCCCAGGACGCCGTCGTGGGCCGTGCCGTGGTCATCGCCTGGCCGGTCGGCCACTGGGGGCAGTTGGAGGAGCCGGACACGTTCTCGGCCGTGCCGAGCGGGTCGACCACCGCCCTCGGCGCTTCGCATAGGGTGGCGTCCGCGGATCGAAACGGATTGATCCCTCTCCCGACCCCTGCGGAACTCCCGCTCGTTATGGGAGTGGTGGGCCTGCACCGGCTGTGGCGCGGGCGGCGGTACGGAGTGAGGAGTGGATGTGGGGGATTTGGCGGTCGGCGCACGGTCCGGACACGGTGGTTCCGAAGATCGGCCGGAGCGATCCGACGAGGCGGCTTCCCCGGCCGCGGAGAACGTGGAGGACGCCGTGAGTTCCGAGGGTTCCGCCGACTCCGGGAATGACTCCCCGGGCGCTGCGGACGGTGGCGAGGACGCCCGGACCTCGGCCGACGACGGAGACCAGCAGGCGAGGCCCAAGAAGAAGCAGCGTTCCTTCTGGAAGGAACTGCCGATCCTGGTCGGTATCGCGTTGGTGCTCGCCCTGCTGATCAAGACCTTCCTGGTGCAGGCGTTCTCCATCCCGTCCGACTCGATGCAGAACACGCTGCAGGAGGGCGACCGGGTCCTGGTCGACAAGCTCACCCCGTGGTTCGGCTCCGAGCCCGAGCGCGGCGAGGTCGTCGTCTTCCACGACCCGGACGGCTGGCTGAACGGCGAGCCGACCCTGGAGCCCAACGCCGCGCAGCGCGTCCTCGGCTGGATCGGCCTGATGCCGTCCGCCGAGGAGAAGGACCTCATCAAGCGGGTCATCGGCGTCGCCGGCGACACGGTGGAGTGCAACGGCACGGGCCCGCTCAAGGTCAACGGCAAGGCGCTGAACGAGCCGTACGTGTACCCGGGCAACACCCCCTGCACCGTCGACGACACCGGCGGCCAGTTCAAGGTGAAGGTACCCGAGGGCAAAATCTGGGTCATGGGCGACCACCGGCAGAACTCGCTGGACTCCCGCTACCACCAGAACGACAGCAACAAGGGCATGGTCCCCGTGAGCCAGGTCGTGGGCCGCGCCATCGTGGTCGCCTGGCCGCCCACCCGCTGGTCCACGCTGCCGATCCCCGACACCTTCGACCAGAACCTGAGCGCCGCCGCACCCGGCGCGCTCGGCCTCGCGGGCGCGGTGCCGCTGGTGCTGTGGCGCCGGCGCCGCCTTCTGGCCGCCGAAAGCCCGAGGGTTACTGGCACGCGTACCGCCGGGTAGGGTGCGGTCCCAGATCGCCGATCTTCCACGGCCCGCGAGAGGCCGGGACGGTCGATTCTCCGACCTGGGGAGCACTGGGATGAGCGGGACGGCACATCGTACGGACGAGGGCCACGGACGGCTCGGCAGCAAGCTGTCGGGACTGGCCGTGGCCCTCGGCTGTGTGCTTTTCATGGGCGGCTTCGTCTGGGGTGCGATCCTCTACGCCCCGTACACCGTGCCCACCGACTCCATGTCCCCGACCATCACCTCCGGGGACCGCATCCTCGCCGAGCGGGTCGACGGCGCCGAGGTCAAGCGCGGTGACGTGGTCGTCTTCCGGCAGGAGACCTGGGGCAACACCCCCATGGTCAAGCGGGTCGTCGCGGTCGGCGGGGACACGGTCGCCTGCTGCACCGACGGCAAGCTGACCGTCAACGGCAAGAAGATCGACGAGGGCTATCTGCCCCCGGGCGAGGACGCCGAGCTGACCGGCATCCCCGAGATCACCGTCCCCGAGGGCCGGCTGTTCCTCCTCGGCGACGAGCGCAGCGGTTCGCTGGACTCCACCGCCCACCTCACGGAGGCCGGCAACGGCACGGTGCCGCGTGCCCACGTGGACGCGCGCGTGGACGCCGTCGTCTGGCCCATGGAGGGCATGCTGGCCCGCCCGACGGGCTTCGAGAAGCTCGGCGCGCTCTCCTCTCCCGGCCCGCTGCGGCTGATCACCGCCGCGCTGGTCGTGGGTATGGCGCTGGTCCTGGGCGGCGGAGCCTACGGACCCGTCGCCAAGCGGCTCGGCGGCCGTGGCCGCCGGACGCGTTCGGAGCCGGCCGTTGTCGGCTGAGGACACCTACGAGGGCGGGCTGCGCCGGGTGGCCCGGGTGATCCTGCTGGACCCCCGGGAGCGCATCCTGCTGCTGCACGGGCACGAGCCGGACGATCCGGCCGACGACTGGTGGTTCACGCCCGGCGGCGGCGTGGAGGGCACGGAGACCCGTGAGGAGGCCGCGCTGCGGGAACTCGTGGAGGAGACCGGGATCACGGACGTGGAGCTGGGGCCCGTGCTCTGGCGCCGGCGGTGCTCCTTCCCCTTCGCCGGGCGGCGCTGGGACCAGGACGAGTGGTACTACCTGGCGCGGACCACCGATACGCGCCAGGTCGAGCCCCTCGACGGGAGCCTCACGGAGCTGGAGCGACGCAGTGTCGCCGGAGCACGCTGGTGGACGTGCGGGGAACTGGCCCGGGCGCATGAGACGGTGTACCCGACCAGACTCGCCGAACTGCTTCGCACACTGCTCGACGAGGGTCCCCCGGCCAGACCCGTGGTCCTCGACACCGAAATCGTCTAGGGGCTCGCGGGACTGGCGCACAATGGTGGGATCGCACGGCTGAAGGGGAACATGCCATGAGCGCCGAGGACCTCGAGAAGTACGAGACCGAGATGGAGCTGAAGCTCTACCGGGAGTACCGCGATGTCGTCGGTCTGTTCAAATACGTGATCGAGACCGAGCGGCGTTTCTACCTGACCAACGACTACGAGATGCAGGTGCACTCGGTCCAGGGTGAAGTGTTCTTCGAGGTGTCGATGGCGGATGCCTGGGTGTGGGACATGTACCGGCCGGCTCGGTTCGTGAAGCAGGTGCGGGTGCTCACGTTCAAGGACGTGAACATCGAGGAGCTGAACAAGAGCGATCTGGAGTTGCCGGGCAGCTGACGGGTCCTCGGGGGCGGTGGGCCACCATCCGTGTGGGTGACGAAGTTGTCCACAATCGGTTGGTTGTCCACCAAGATCCCCCGGCGGATCGAGCTGCCCTCACTGTTGGCGCCGGAGGTGGTGCCGACATGAGCAAGGCACGAGGTGCACTCGGCAAATACGGCGAGGAGCTGGCCGCGCGGCGGCTGGTCCAGGCCGGGATGACGGTTCTGGAGCGCAACTGGCGCGGTGGCAGGACCGGCGAGATCGACATCGTGGCCCGCGACGGGGACGCGCTGGTCGTCTGTGAGGTGAAGACCCGCAGGGCCGGCTCCTTCGAACACCCGATGGCGGCCGTCACGACCACCAAGGCACAACGGCTGCGCGGCCTCGCCGAACGCTGGCTCCAGGAACACGGAGGGAGTCCGCCGGGCGGCGTCCGCATCGACGTCGTCGGCGTCCTCCTCCCCGACCGCGGCGCCCCCGTCGTGGAACACGTACGGGGGGTGGCGTGATGGGATTCGCCCGCACGTGCTCCGTGGCCCTCGTGGGTGTCGAGGGCGTCGTCGTCGAGGTCCAGGCCGACCTGGAACCGGGGGTGGCGGCCTTCACGCTGGTGGGGCTGCCGGACAAGAGCCTGACGGAGAGCAGGGACCGGGTCAGGGCGGCGGTGGTCAACTCGGGCGCCGAGTGGCCGCAGAAGAAGCTGACGGTGGGGCTCAGTCCCGCCTCGGTCCCGAAGGCCGGCAGCGGGTTCGACCTGGCGGTCGCAAGCGCGGTCCTCGGCGCCTCCGAGCGGATCGACCCGCGGGTGCTCTCCGACATCGTGATGATCGGAGAGCTGGGACTCGACGGCCGCATCAGGCCGGTACGGGGGATCCTGCCCGCCGTGCTGGCCGCCGCCGAAGCGGGATACGAGCAGGTGGTGGTGCCCGAGTGCGCCGCAGCCGAGGCCTCGCTGGTGCCCGGCGTCTCGGTACTGGGCGTGCGCACCCTTCGGCAGCTGATCGCCGTGCTGGCGGACGAACCGGTGCCGGACGAGGAACCCGACGAGGGCCGCCCGGGCCCCCTCCTGGCGGGCCTTCGGCTGCCCGGCACGGGGGCGGCCACCGGCATGCACACCGCGGGAGCCGCGCAGCAGGACCTGGGCCACGACCTCGCCGACGTCGTCGGTCAGCTCGCGGCACGGACCGCCGTGGAGGTGGCGGCGGCGGGCGGACACCACCTCTTCCTGGAAGGCCCGCCGGGCGCGGGCAAGACGATGCTCGCCGAGCGGCTGCCGGCCATCCTGCCGAGGCTGTCCCGTGAGGAGTCGCTGGAGGTAACGGCGGTCCACTCGATCGCCGGTCTCCTGCCGGTGGGGAAACCGCTGGTGGACGAGGCGCCCTACTGCGCCCCGCACCATTCGGCCACGATGCAGGCACTCGTCGGCGGCGGCCAGGGCATCGCGCGGCCGGGCGCGGTCTCCCTGGCCCACCGGGGGGTCCTCTTCCTCGACGAGACCCCCGAGTTCGGCAGTCAGGCCCTGGACGCCCTGCGGCAGCCGCTGGAGGCGGGGCACGTCGTGATCGCACGCAGTGCGGGAGTGGTCCGCTTCCCGGCGAAGTTCCTGATGGTGCTGGCAGCGAACCCCTGTCCCTGCGGCCGCTTCTCGCGGACGGACGACCTGTGCGAGTGCCCGCCCGCGTCCGTCCGCCGCTACCAGGCCCGGCTCTCCGGGCCGCTGCTCGACCGGGTCGACCTGCGGGTCGAGATCGACCGCGTCACCCGGTCCGAACTGACCCGGCGCGGCGCCCGGGGCGAGTCCACGGCGACCGTGGCCGACCGGGTGCGCGCGGCCAGGGAACGGGCGGCCGGACGTCTGCTCGGGACGCCCTGGCGGACGAACAGCGAGGTGCCGGGGCGTGAACTGCGCAGCCGGTGGCACGCGACCCCGGGTGCGATGGACGAGGCCGAGCGCTGCCTGGAACGGGGAGTGCTGACCGCGCGAGGCCTGGACCGGGTGCTCCGCGTCGCCTGGACCGTCGCGGACCTCGTCGGCCACGACCGCCCGGACGCGTCGGACGTCAACCTGGCCCTGCAACTGCGCACCGGTGTCCCGCGCGGCGTGCCGATGGCGATCGGGGCGCTGACATGAGGACGGCGGACCCGGGCTCGTCGGCGGGTGAGCCGTGACCGGCGGCGGATGCGCCCTGACCGGCAAGGGGGCGCCGGATGCCGAGCGGCACGACCGGGCCTTCCTGGCCCGGGTCCTCGAACCCGGGGACGAACTCGGTGGGCGGTGGCTACGGGAGCTCGGCGCCAGGGAACTGGTGCGCAGGCTCTCCGACGGCGGGCGCCCCCTGCCGGGCGCCTCGGAGAAGCGGTGGGCGGGGCTGTGCGCCCGCTCCGCCCGCGCCGACCCCGAAGGGGACCTGGCCGCCGCGCGGGAGTCCGGAGTCCGGTTCCTCGTACCCGGGGACGCCGAGTGGCCCGGGCAGCTCGATGACCTCGGGGACGGGCGGCCCGTGGGGCTGTGGGTGCGGGGGAAGGCCCATGTGCGGATGTGGGCGCTGCGGTCGGTGGCTGTGGTGGGGGCGCGGGCCTGTACGGAGTACGGGGCCCATATGGCGGCCACGCTGGGGGCGGGACTGGCCGAGCGGGGCTGGGTGGTCGTGTCCGGCGGCGCGTACGGCGTGGACGGGGCCGCGCATCGGGGGGCGCTCGGGGCCGGTGGGGCGACGATCGCCGTGCTGGCCTGCGGGGTGGACCGGCCGTACCCGAGGGGGCATGTGCAGTTGATCAGCCGGATCGCCGAACAGGGTCTGGTGGTGGGGGAGTTGCCGCCGGGGGAGCATCCGACGCAGAGCCGGTTCATCCTGCGCAACCGGGTCATCGCCGCGCTCACCCGGGGGACCGTGGTCGTGGAGGCGGCCTACCGCAGCGGAGCGCTGGTGACGGCACGGGCGGCGCAGCGGCTGGGCCGCATCACGATGGGTGTGCCGGGTCCCGCGACTTCGGCCCTCTCGGCGGGGGTGCACGAACTGCTGCGGGGTGAGGCCGAGCTCGTGTCCGATGCCGCCGAAGTCGTCGAGCTGGTGGGCGACATGGGAGAGCTGGCGCCCGACCGGCGGGGGCCCGTGCTCCCCCGTGACCTGCTGGAACCCGGCGCGCGGCAGGTTCTCGCCGCGTTGCCGGGGCGGGGGGCCGCGGCCGCCGACGAGGTCGCCCGGGGCGCGGGGACGACCGTCGACGACGCGGTCGGGAGACTGTACGAACTCCGCGCACTCGGATACGTCGAACGACACGGCGACGGCTGGAAGTTGACACGCCAGGCGATGATCTCCGTCTCGCCGGATCGCGCACGAAGTTGACCGAGGGTGTTCGGCCGTCCGGGGGAACGCCGACAGCCTTGCGGTTTCCGGCAGTTGGCCTCTCGTGCCGGTCACACAGCCCGCTCACCCGGGCCCAGCGTGTCGTCCAGCGGAACGTATCTGCGCACCGGCGATCCGTCGGCCTTCGCGCACTGCGACTCCCCAGTCACGCTACGCTCACGAGGATTCCGACTCAGGACAGGCAACTCGACATCAGACCGACGACTCACCCAGGCATCCCCAGTTCACGGCAGAACGGCACAAGGCGACGTATGCCCCAGCACACCTCCGGGTCTGACCGGGCGGCGGCACCCTCCGCCGCTCGCGGCACCGTGCGCCCGCCCGCCCCCTCCACACTCGACGAGCTGTGGCGGACGTACAAGACGAGCGGCGACGAGCGGCTGCGCGAGCAGTTGATCCTGCACTACTCGCCGCTGGTGAAGTACGTCGCGGGACGGGTGAGCGTCGGGCTGCCGGCCAACGTCGAGCAGGCCGACTTCGTCTCCTCCGGGGTCTTCGGGCTCATCGACGCGATCGAGAAGTTCGACATCGACCGCGAGATCAAGTTCGAGACGTACGCGATCACCCGGATCCGCGGCGCCATGATCGACGAGCTGCGTGCGCTGGACTGGATTCCCCGTTCGGTGCGCCAGAAGGCGCGCAACGTGGAGCGGGCCTACGCCACCCTGGAGTCACGGCTCAGACGCACCCCGAGCGAGGGCGAGGTCGCCGCCGAGATGGGGATCGCGGTCGACGAACTGCACGCGGTGTTCAGCCAGTTGTCGCTGGCCAACGTGGTGGCGCTGGAGGAGCTGCTGCACGTCGGGGGCGAGGGCGGTGACCGGCTGAGCCTGATGGACACGCTGGAGGACACCGCCGCGGACAACCCGGTCGAGGTCGCCGAGGACCGCGAGCTGCGCCGCTTTCTGGCGCGTGCCATCAACACGCTGCCGGAGCGGGAGAAGACCGTCGTCACTCTGTACTACTACGAGGGGCTCACCCTCGCGGAGATCGGGAACGTGCTGGGGGTCACCGAGAGCCGGGTGAGCCAGATCCACACGAAGTCCGTGTTGCAGCTGCGGGCGAAGCTGGCGAGTTTCGGCCGTTGACCTGGTTGGGCACGGATCGGTGCGGTGCGGTGCGGCGTGGTGCGGTGCGGTGCGGGCGGACGGGTCCGGCCATTGGCGACCGGCGACCGGCGACCGGCGACCGGCGACCGGGTCCGGCGATCGGCGTCCGGCGAACCGATGGCCGACGGCCGACGACCGGCGACCGTGGGTGTCGAGGACGCTTCCGTGGGGGGGCCGGCCGGGGGAAGGCACTCCCGTGCGCGGCGGTCCGTCCGTAGAGTGGTTTACGTGCCAAGGATTCGAGCGGCCTCCGTGGCCGAGCACCGGTCGATGCAGCGAGCCGCCCTGCTGGACGCGGCGCGATGCCTGTTGTCCGAGGGCGGGACGGAGGCGTTGACCTTCCCGGCGCTCGCCGAGCGGACCGGTCTGGCGCGGTCCTCCGTGTACGAGTACTTCCGGTCGCGGGCCGCCGTGGTCGAGGAACTGTGCGAGGTCGACTTTCCCTTCTGGGCGGCGGAGGTCGAGGCGGCGATGGCCGCGGTCGAGCGGCCCGAGAACAAGGTCGAGGCGTACGTCCGCAAACAGTTGGAGCTGGTCGGGGACCGGCGGCACCGGGCCGTGGTGGCGATCTCGGCGAGCGAGTTGGACGCCGGGGCGCGGGAGAAGATCCGGGCCGCGCACGGTGGGCTCGTCGCGATGATCGTGGAGGCGCTCGCGGCCCTCGGGCAGGAGGAGCCCCGGCTGGCCGCGATGCTCTTGCAGGGGGTCGTGGACGCGGCTGTGCGGCGTATCGAACTGGGGGCCGCCGAGGATCCCTCCGTGGTCACCGAGGCGGCCGTGGGGATGGCACTGCGGGGTGTGCGGGGCTGAGCCCTCGTGGTTCGGTGCCCTCTGCCGGGGCCAGGAAGGGCAGTCTGCATTCGTCGACGCCGTGGGGTGCCGCCCGCCCACTCGTGCCGCCCGCCCACTCGTGCCGCCCGGGGTGAGGTCGGCGGGGGTGAGGTCGGCAGGGCGGCTACTCGGGCACCGGCAGCAGGCGTGACGGGCCCCTGCGCAGCAGCCACGGCGGCAACAGCGACAAGGGGTCCAGGTAGGTCTCGCCTCTGCGCAGTCCCCAGTGGAGGCAGGCCGTCGGGCAGTGGGAGGGGGCACCCTCCAGGGTGCCCAGGAGGGTGCCCGCGGTCACCTCGTCGCCCTTCCTCACCGTGGTCCTGACCGGTTCGTAGGTCGTGCGCAGAGGCGGGTCGCCGGTGCCGGTCAGTTCGACCGTGACGACTCCCCGGCCCGCCACCCGGCCGGCGAAGAAGACACGGCCCGCCGCCACCGCCCGTACCGGGGAGCCGGCCGGGGCGGACAGGTCGACGCCCCGGTGCCCTCGCGCGTAGGGGGTGGGCGGCGGTTCCCAGGCGCGGACCACCAGGGGGCGCAGGCCCACCGGCCAGACGCGGCCCACGCCGGGGACGGGCTCCCCGGGTACGGGCTCCCCGCGTACGGGATCACCGGAAACGGGTGGCCCCGGGGCGGCACGCGGGGCCGCCGTCCAGGCCGTGGCCAGGAGGGTCGTCGTCAGGCACAGCAGCAGGATCGTCCACACTCCGGCGGGTCGGCGGACCGTTCGCTCTTGGGTCATCTCGTCGGACATGGGGGAAGCGTCCCGTGCACCGGGCGATCACAACCGGGATCTGTGGAGTACCGGCCGGTTGTGGATATCGGCGTCACCCGGGGCCTCGCGGGTCCCGTACACTTCTGGTGGCGATCCGGGTCACCGGGTCGACTTCGCACGCCCCGGTACGAGGCCCGTCTGTGGTCCGTATCAGCGCCCCTCGGTCCCTAGTGGCAACGGCGCAACGCGGGCGTCAGGCGCGGGAGCCGTCCGGTTCCCGCGGCACAACCGAGCAAATCAAGGAGAACGGCCATGGCCGTCGTCACGATGCGGGAGCTGCTGGAAAGCGGCGTCCACTTCGGTCACCAGACCCGTCGCTGGAACCCGAAGATGAAGCGCTTCATCTTCACCGAGCGCAACGGCATCTACATCATCGACCTGCTCCAGTCGCTGTCGTACATCGACCGCGCCTACGAGTTCGTCAAGGAGACCGTCGCCCACGGCGGCACGGTCATGTTCGTCGGCACGAAGAAGCAGGCGCAGGAGGCGATCGCCGAGCAGGCGACCCGCGTCGGCATGCCCTACGTCAACCAGCGCTGGCTGGGCGGCATGCTCACCAACTTCTCGACCGTCTACAAGCGTCTGCAGCGCCTCAAGGAGCTCGAGCAGATCGACTTCGAGGACGTCGCCGCGTCGGGTCTGACCAAGAAGGAGCTTCTCGTGCTCTCGCGCGAGAAGGCCAAGCTGGAGAAGACCCTCGGTGGTATCCGCGAGATGCAGAAGGTGCCCAGCGCCGTCTGGATCGTGGACACCAAGAAGGAGCACATCGCGGTCGGCGAGGCCCGGAAGCTCAACATCCCGGTCGTCGCCATCCTCGACACCAACTGCGACCCCGACGAGGTCGACTACAAGATCCCGGGCAACGACGACGCGATCCGCTCCGTCACGCTGCTCACCCGTGTGATCGCCGACGCGGTCGCCGAGGGCCTCATCTCCCGCTCCCGGGTCGCCACCGAGGGCAAGGGCGACAAGGCCGCGGGCGAGCCGCTGGCCGCGTGGGAGCGCGACCTGCTCGAGGGCGAGAAGAAGGCCGACGAGGCTCCCGCCGCCGCTGAGGCTCCGGCTGCCGCCGAGGCCCCCGCCGAGACCGAGGCTCCGGCCGAGGCTGCCGCCGAGGCTCCCGCTGCCGAGGCTCCCGCCACCGAGGAGGCCCCGGCCGCCGCCGAGGCTCCGGCCGCGGACGCCGAGCAGGCCTGACCTTCACGGTCGTAGCGCTGTCGGGACGACGGCGGGTGGCGCCGAGCGCGCCACCCGCCGTTCACCCTCAGCCCGTAGATCTTCGGCGGGCGCCCGCCCTACGAGCGGCGGCGGACGCCGACTTCGAGACTTCGAACTCCGAGAAGAGATTCACAGATCATGGCGAACTACACCGCCGCCGACGTCAAGAAGCTCCGTGAGCTCACCGGCGCCGGCATGATGGACTGCAAGAAGGCCCTGGACGAGGCCGAGGGCAGCGTGGACAAGGCCGTCGAGGCCCTGCGCATCAAGGGCCAGAAGGGCGTCGCCAAGCGCGAGGGCCGCTCCGCCGAGAACGGCGCCGTGGTCTCCCTCATCGCCGACGACAACACCTCCGGTGTCCTGGTCGAGCTGAAGTGCGAGACGGACTTCGTCGCCAAGGGCGAGAAGTTCCAGGCCGCCGCCTCCGCGATCGCCGAGCACGTCGCCAAGACCTCCCCGGCCGACCTGGAGACGCTGCTCGCCTCCGAGATCGAGGCCGGCAAGACCGTCCAGGCGTACGTCGACGAGGCCAACGCCAACCTCGGCGAGAAGATCGTCCTCGACCGCTTCGCGCAGTACGCCGACGGCTTCGTCTTCGCCTACATGCACCGCACCATGCCCGACCTGCCCCCGCAGATCGGTGTCCTGGTCGAGCTGGACAAGGCCGACGCCGCCGTGGCCAAGGGCATCGCCCAGCACATCGCCGCCTTCGCGCCGAAGTACCTCTCCAAGGAGGACGTGCCGGCCGAGGTCGTCGAGTCCGAGCGCCGCGTCGCCGAGGAGACCACCCGCGCCGAGGGCAAGCCCGAGGCCGCCCTGCCGAAGATCGTCGAGGGTCGCCTCAACGGCTTCTTCAAGGACGCCACGCTGCTCGGCCAGCCGTACGCGCTGGACAACAAGAAGTCGGTCCAGAAGGTCCTGGACGAGGCCGGTGTCACCCTGAAGCGCTTCACGCGCATCAAGGTCGGCATCTGAGTCCGTTACGCGACGGGCGTCCGGCCCCGATAGGGTCGGGTGCAGTCGTTCGCGTACGCCGCCCCGTGCGCGCGTGACGCGATGCGGACGACAGCAGATCTGACGAGGAGGCCATTGCCGAGCATGGGATGCGAACACCACCCCAGCGGCAATGGCCTTCTTCGTATGTGCGACACGTGAAGAGGCGAGATCTCCATGACCACCAAGCCCGAGAAGAGCGACGTACGCAAAGCGGACCGCGGACGGTTCATGCTGAAGCTGTCCGGAGAGGCATTCTCCGGGGGCGGTGGCCTCGGCGTCGACCCCGACGTGGTGCACGCGATCGCCCGTGAGATCGCGGCCGTCGTCCGTGACGGCGCGGAGATCGCGGTCGTCATCGGCGGCGGCAACTTCTTCCGCGGCGCCGAACTGCAGCAGCGCGGCATGGACCGGGCCCGCTCCGACTACATGGGCATGCTCGGCACGGTCATGAACTGCCTCGCCCTCCAGGACTTCCTGGAGAAGGAAGGCATCGACAGCCGCGTCCAGACCGCCATCACCATGGGCCAGGTCGCCGAGCCGTACATCCCGCTGCGCGCCGTGCGCCACCTGGAGAAGGGGCGCGTGGTCATCTTCGGCGCCGGTATGGGCATGCCCTACTTCTCCACCGACACCACCGCCGCGCAGCGCGCCCTGGAGATCGACGCCGAGGCGCTGCTGATGGGCAAGAACGGCGTGGACGGGGTCTACGACTCCGACCCCAAGACCAACCCGGACGCGGTCAAGTTCGACTCCCTCGGCTACGGCGAGGTCATCACCCGCGAACTGAAGGTCGCCGACGCCACCGCGATCACGCTCTGCCGCGACAACAAGCTCCCGATCCTTGTGTTCGAGCTTCTCAAGGAGGGCAATATCGCGCGGGCCGTCAAGGGTGAGAAGATCGGCACTCTCGTGGGTGATCAGGGAAGCCGGGCCTGACCGGGTCCTTTCCCTGCCCGGGGGACGGAGCCTGACCGGGGGATGGACAATGTCCTGCCGGTCGGGAACCGTGCAGGAACAAGACGCGACGCAGCCGGCCGCCGACCCGACCAAGTGCGGCTGCCGGGCCTACTCAAGACACGCAGGAGCAAGTGGTGATCGAAGAGACCCTCCTCGAGGCCGAGGAGAAGATGGAGAAGGCCGTCGTCGTCGCCAAGGACGACTTCGCCGCGATCCGCACCGGTCGTGCGCACCCGGCGATGTTCAACAAGATCGTGGCCGACTACTACGGTGCGCTGACGCCGATCAACCAGCTGGCCTCGTTCTCCGTGCCGGAGCCGCGCATGGCCGTGGTGACCCCGTTCGACAAGACCGCCCTGCGCAACATCGAACAGGCGATCCGCGACTCCGACCTCGGTGTCAACCCGAGCAACGACGGCAACATCATCCGAGTGGTGTTCCCCGAGCTGACCGAGGAGCGCCGCCGCGACTACATCAAGGTCGCCAAGAGCAAGGCGGAGGACTCCAAGGTGTCCATCCGCTCGGTCCGCCGCAAGGCCAAGGACGCGATCGACAAGCTCGTCAAGGACGGCGAGGTCGGCGAGGACGAGGGCCGTCGTGCGGAGAAGGAGCTCGACGACACCACGGCGAAGTACGTCGCCCAGGTGGACGAGCTGCTCAAGCACAAGGAAGCGGAGCTCCTCGAGGTCTGATGAACGACTCTTCCTGGGGCGCGCCGCAACCAGCCGGGTACTGGGCGCCGACCGACCGGGGACCTGTCCAGGGGCATGCCCCGGCGGGTCCCCCGTACGATGCGGCTGAGAGCCTGCATCCGATGCAGACTCAGCCCATGCCCATCGTGCCCGACGTACCCGCGCATGGCGGGAACCAGGACGACGACCGGGGGGCGGCTCGGCAGGCCGGCCCCCCGTTCCGTGACGAGACGCCGTCGGCGCACCCCTACGGGGAGGCGCCGCAGAAGCCGGAGCCCATGCCCCACGCCCCGCAGCCCGCCCCGCCGAAGAAGAGCGCGGGCCGTGACCTGGGCGCCGCCATAGGAGTCGGCGTCGGCCTCGGTGTGGTCATCGTCGCGTCGCTGTTCATCGTCAAGGCGGCCTTCGTCGGCGTGATAGCGGTCGCCGTGGTGGTGGGGCTGTGGGAGCTCACCTCACGTCTGCAGGAACGCAAGGGCATCAAGGCGCCCCTCGTACCGCTCGCGGTCGGCGGGGCCGCCATGGTCGTCGCCGGGTACGTGCGCGGGCCCGAGGGCGCGTGGGTGGCCATGGCCCTCACCGCACTCGCCGTCCTCGTCTGGCGCATGACCGAGCCGCCCGAGAACTACCTCAAGGACGTCACGGCGGGGGTCTTCGCGGCCTTCTACGTGCCGTTCCTCGCCACGTTCGTCGCGCTCATGCTCACCGCCGACGACGGGCCGCAGCGGGTCCTGGTGTTCCTGTCGCTGACCGTGGTCAGCGACACGGGCGCGTACGCCGTCGGCTGGCGTTTCGGCTCGCACAAGCTGGCGCCGCGCATCAGCCCCGGCAAGACCCGTGAGGGACTGCTCGGCGCGATCGCCTTCGCCATGGTGGCGGGCGCGCTGCTGATGGAGTTCGTCATCGACGGCGGAGCCTGGTGGCAGGGCCTGCTCCTCGGCCTCGCCGTCGCGGCCAGCGCCACGCTGGGCGACCTCGGCGAGTCCATGATCAAGCGGGACCTCGGCATCAAGGACATGGGCACACTGCTGCCGGGCCACGGCGGCATCATGGACCGCCTGGACTCCCTCCTGCCGACGGCGCCCGTGGTGTGGCTGCTGCTGGTGCTGTTCGTGGGCTCCGGCTGACGGGCCGACCGTAGGTACGGGACGCGAGTGGGCCCCTGTTCTGGTTCGCCAGGGCGGGGGCCCACTGCTGTTGCCGCTCGGGGCGCCGTCGGGTCGGGCGGGGCGGGCGGCGCAGGCAGCCGCGGACGAGCGGGATCCTCGGGCCGCACCGCCGGGGAGGGCCACTGCAGTTGATCTGCGACACTGGGAGGGTTATGCCGAAGCCCGGAGAACTGATGTACGCCGGGCACGAAGAAGCCCCCCACCAGCGATGATGTCGCCAGTAGGGGGCTGTCTTGTGTCCGCCGGGCCGTCTCTGGGCCGTCAGGGCTCCTGGGCCGTGTCGAAGACCCCATCCAGGGCCCGGCGGGCACGCTCACTGCTGCTCGGCATCAGGTGTGCGTACACCCGCAGCGTCATCGCCGGATCGGAGTGCCCGAGGTATTCGCTGACGGCCTTGATGCTCTCGCCCGCGTCCAGGAGGACCGAGGCGTAGAAGTGGCGCAGGGCATGCATTCCGTGGTGCCGGGCGGAGGCGTGCCGCTGGCCGGGTTCGGGGGTCGAGATAAGGCCGGCGGCGGCCAGGGCGCGCTTCCACTCGTAGGCGTTGAAGTTGCTGCGCCAGACGACCCCGTCGGCTGTGTTGGTGAAGATCAGACGCCGTTCGGTGAGCGGGCCGTCCGGTCGCATCCACGGCAGTTTGATTGTCACGGGCGGGTGACTCTTCATGTGCTGCCGCAGGGCGGAGGCGACCGAGGAGGGGAGCGGTACGTCCCTTTCCTTGTTGCCCTTGGGCGGGGCGAAGACGGCGACGCCCCGGATCAGCTTGACCTGAGTGGTGACCCGAAGGGTGTCGCTGTCGAGCTGCGAAGTGTCTTCGGCCAGTCCGATGATCTCGCCCTGTCGGAGCCCGCAGCCGCTGCCTACGTCGACCATGGTCCGGTAGCGCTCGGGCAGAGCGTTGCGGACCGCACGCACCTGGGAGGGGAGCCAGGGGACGACCCGGGCGGAGGAGACAGCGGGTGGGCGGACTGACGCGGCCGAGCAAGGATTCCGGGCGAGGTGGCCGTCATCCACGGCGGCCGAGAGCACCGCGCGGACGTTGGCGTAGATGTTGCGGGCGTAGGTGCCGCCGATGGAGCCGTTCTCCAGGTCGCGCACGAACTCGCGGATGTGGACCGGTCGGAAGGAACCGAGAGGACGCGCCCCGAGTCGCGGGAAGGCGTGCAGCCGAAGACGGTACTCCGTTCCGATGCGTGTATTGAGGTCGGTCGTCTGCCCGGCGAGCCAGCGTTCCGCGTACTGCTGGAAGGTCGTGCGCGCAGCCTTGGGGTCGACGTACTGACCACGGGACATGTCGGCAGCCGTCTCGGCCAACCATTCTTCGGCACGGCGCTTCTGCCGGTCCGGGAAGGACTTGCTCTTCTCGGTGCCGTCAGGTCCGACGTACCGGGCCCGGTAGCGGAGCCCGTTGCCGTAGCGGTCGGTCTTGACCTTCACCGGCTTGCCGTCCGGCCCGGGCTCCGTCTTGTACCAGCGGTCTTGGATGTGCCCAGCCATCAGGCAGCCTCCCCAAGCTGCGAATCCACCCAGGCCCGTATGTCGCTCGGGTCGAAGCGAAGGTGCCGGCCGACCCGGAAGCCGCGGGGGCCGGTGCGCTTGCGACGCCACTGGTAGACCGTCTCGACACTGGGAAGTTCGAACATCTCGACCAGGTCCTCGGGAGTCAGGAACCGGTTCGGCAGCTCTGCGGCCATGGTCAGCACTCCCTTTCGTCGGCGAGCTGGTCGCGTAGGGCTTCGCGGGCGGTTTCGCGGTTGCGTTGGAGGTCGCGGGCGATGGTGGCGGCGAGGGCGGATTCGCCGGGGGTGTGGCCGTGTCCGGCGTACTGCCAGTCGGTGAGGACGAGGACGGTGTCCGGCTCGCGGTCGTCCAGGGCGAGGGCTTGGCGTTCCTGGGCGGCGCGGTAGTCGGCGCGTGTCTGGCGGAGGGCGCCGAGGGTGGTCGAGTAGCGGCGGGACTTGGAGGAGAAGTGGCCGCGGAAGCCGAGCATGTGAGCCCAGGCCCACAGTCGGCGGTCGGGGTAGATCGGGTCGAGCCGCTTGCACGCCTCGATGAGGCGGCGGGTGTGGTCGGGGACCTGGTGGCGGTCGAGTTCGGAGAGTTCGCCGATGCGGCGGTCCAGGGTTCCGGTGTTCTCGGCTGCTTTGGTGGCGTACTTGGCGACGTAGGAGGCGACGGCTTGTTCGGTGATGTCGGAGCCGTCGCCGAAGGCCTTGACGGGGCGTACGTCGAGCTGTCCGCCCCAGCGGAAGGTGCGGGCGGGTTGGTCGTCGGCGGCGGGGACCGAGACCGAGGTGTAGCTGTGCGCGGTGGCGGCGCGGATGGCGTCGGTGAGGAGGTCGACTGTCGCCCAGGACGGCGGTGGGGTGTTGGGTCCGTCGGGTCCGTCGATGCGGATCACGGCGTGGAAGTGCAGGGCGCCGCGTTTTTGGAACTCGGCGACCTTGCCGTACGACAGGCGAGCGGCTTCTTTCAGTTCTCGTTGTGTCAGGCCCGCGCGGGCGGCGATCTCGCGGCGGAGCCGGTTGGTGAAGCGCTGCCACAGCTGGCCCGCGTGGTTGTTGAAGAGGACGGCGCCCGCGTAGTCGTAGCTGGTCGGGTCGAGGGCGGTGCCGAGGGCGGGATCGTCGGCGGCGTGGTGCGTGCCGCAGCGGCAGGTTCCTCGGTCGGGGCGGTTGTGGACGCGGCCGAAGGAGGGGGCTGTGAGGGTGGCGAAGACGCGGGGGTGGTCGCGGACGGTGGCGGGGATGTCGCGGCGGTCGTCTCCGGCGAGACCCGCACGGATGAGGTGGTAAGTGTCGCCCGCGTAGGTCCAGGCGCAGGAGGGGCAGCGGGAGGCGCGGCGGTTTCCGCAGGCGAGGCGGAGGCGTCCGCCCGGCTCGTTCTCGGTGGAGTAGTGGTGCAGGGTCTCGCCGGTGGTCTTGTCTTTGGCGATCGTCCAGCCGGTGAGGTGGATGGGGTCGGCGCAGCCGCCGGTGCGGCGGATCTGTTCGTGCCAGCGGTCGTAGTCGGACGCCGAAGCCACCCTCAGCAGGTCGCCGAGGGTGGTCGGGTCGAGCAGCAGGTCAGGCACGGGCGCCCTCCCGAGTGCTGCGGGTGCGGGCGGTGCCGGTGCCGTGGCAGGCCGGGCAGTGCGCGGTGATGGTGCGCAGGTGGCCGTGGTGGTCGCGGCCGCCGAGGGTGATGGCGGCGGAGGCGTGTCCGTCGCAGTTGGGGCAGATGCGGGGCGTGGTGGGGTGCGTCATGCTGGGGGTTCCTTCCGGCTCTTCGGGGTTCGGCAGGGGCAGGGCTCCCGGGCGGCGGAGACTTGGCGGTTGAGGCCGCCCGGGGGCTGGTCAGTGGCGCTTGGCTTCGGTGTTGATGAGCGAGCGGATGACCAGGGCGCAGATTGCGACCGAGGCGCCGGTGATGGCGACCGCGAGGAGCATCGAGACCAGAACGGCGCCGACCACCAGGACTACGGCGGTGCCGCCACCGACCAGGGCGAGCACGGAGCCCGGGGTGAGCTGGACCGTGGGCCGGGCCGAGATCGCAGCAGGGGCCGGGGCGACCGGGGTGGTGGTCGGCTGGTGCTGGATGACGGCGGTCGGCTCGATGGCGGCGGGCGGGGTGATCAGGCCGGTCGGCTGGGGCATGGTCGGGATCTTCGGGCGGAACATCAGCGGATCTCCTTTCGCGGCGGGTTACTTGACGGCGGTGTCGATGACGGGGGCGAGGAGGCTGTCGGCGATGAGGTAGCCGCCGAGGAGGAGGACCAGGACCAGCCAGAGCGGCGGGCGGATGAGCTTGATGCCGAGGTAGCCGATGGCGGCGAGGGCGAACCAGAGGGGGACGTCCACGGGTGGTGGCCTCCTATCGGGCGGTGCAGCGGTGGGTGCGGGCGGCGAGCTGTGCGGCGGTCTGGCTGGAGTAGTCGGCGGACCAGCCGCAGCGGTCGTTGGTGCACACGGCGGCGTGCTTGGTTCGGCCGTTGCGGTCGCGGTGGGTGCCGATCTGCACGGGGCCGATCCGCATGACGGAGTGGAAGTGATCGCGGGCAGGCATGTCGGTGGTTCTCCCTTCGGGTCAGGCGAGTTGGGCGGCGATGGCGTCGGCCAGCTGCGGCGGGACGCCGAGGCGGGCGCGCAGGGTGTCGGGGTCGATCGGCGATCCGGTCCGGGCCTGGTGGTCGTCGGCGACCTTGCGGGCGTGGTCGACGAGCGCGGCCGGGACCGGCGGAGCGGGAACCGCGGGCGGAGCTGGGGCGGGCTCAGGTGCGGGAAGGGCCGGAGTTTCCTCGACCGCAGGCGGCAGCGAGGTCGAGGCGTCCAACTCCGGGGATTCGGTGACCGGTTCGGGTTCGGGGTCGAGGTGGAGCGCGGGTGCCGGCGGATCCGGCACCGGGTCTTCGGCGGAGTGGGCGAGGAGCGTGCCGCCCATGAAGGCCAGTGCGGGCCAGGCGGCGACGAGAATCCGCAGCCAGGCCGGGACCTGGCCGAGGTCGAGGAGTCCGGCGGTGGCGACGTTGGCGCCGAGCGAGGCCACGAGCGCGATCACGAACCAGCACCAGGCCAGCCGGGACGGTCCATCGGTGCGCAGGCGTCGCCAGGCGGCGACCAGGAGCAGGTCAACTGAGACCGGGTAGGCCCAGGCTTTCCAGCCGTCCTGTCCGGCAGCGGCGGCCAGGTCGTGCAGGTGGGCGAAGGACAGCGCCCCGGCAATGACCGCCTGGACCAGCACGGCGTCGATGCGCAGTCGCGAGGCCATCACGGTCACCCCGCCACGGGGCGGCCGTTGGCCGTGACGATGGCCTTCAGGACCAGGGCGAGGTTGGTGGTGTCGAGGCCGGTGACGGCGTCGCCGAGCGGGATGCGGGCGGTGGTGTCGGCGAGCGATGCGGCGAGGGCCAGGATGCGCAGTTCCCCGCTGGAGGCGGGCAGGTCGTTGGCTGCCAGGGCTTCGACGACCTTGAGCCAGTCGACGCCGTACGGCTCGGGGTCGGGCTCGGAGTAGTCGATCAGGAGCAGTTCGGGCCGTTCCGCCAGGCGCTTGATCCACAGGCCGTGGTCGATGAGGAGGTTGATCGCGGCTCGCAGGGCCGGGGAGCCGTCGGCGCTGGTCTGGAGGGTGAGGGTCAGCTGGTCGGGGTCGATGGTCACCGTGCCGTTGTCGGTGTCGTACCAGGGGCAGTCACGTTCGTCGTGGTCGATGCCGGTCTCTTCGCCGTCGACGTCGCCGCAGTGCTCGCAGAACACGGGGCGCTCCTTCCTGTCTGGAGGCATGGAGGGGGTAGGGACGTGGCGCGAAGCGGTCGCGCCGAGCGGGGGAAGCGGGAGTGTCAGGCGGTGGCGGGGGCTGTCTTGGACAGCGGCACCGGGGCCGAGGGCGCCGGGGCGAGTGCCGGGCGGAACGGGGCCAGGGCGGGCAGGTCCGGGGTGCGGTCGGCGTGCTTGTTGCAGATGTTCACGGCCTCGCGCAGCGAGGTGTGCGGGGCTCGGATGCGGGCCCAGCCGCCGGAGGCGTCGCCCGTGACGGCGATGCCGGGGGTGTCGGTGGGGATCTGGATGGCGGCGAGGACGGCGTCCGGCGCGATGTCGCCGAAGGCCATGTTCGCCGAGGATTCGTCGTTGACGCGGTGGGCGGTGCGGCCGGTGAGCTGGGCGCGGAGCATGGTGATGCCCTTGCCGAGTTCGGAGCCGAAGCGCTGCCCGCAGATTTCCAGGTAGATGCCGGCGGCGCGGCCGAGCTGGGCGAGCCGGACCAGGGCGGTGATGATGCGGTCGCGTCGCTTCTCGTCGTCCTTCGAAGCGAAGAGGGCGAGTTCGGCGACCTCGTCGACCAGGACCACGACCGGGACCGGGCGCAGGTCTTCAGGCAGGTCCCAGATGTCGGCGGCGATCTCCGCATCCGGCACGTTCACCGTGATCCGCTGGTTGGCCCGGATCAGCTGGTAGACCTCCTCCATGTGCGTGACGAGCGCTTCGAGCAGGGCGAGGGCGGTGTCGGGGTTGTCGGCGAGTGCGGAGAACCGGCGTGCCAGCGGGAAGAGTTCCACGCCCTGTTTGCAGTCGATGCCCACCAGTGCGACATCCAGCGGGGCCAGTCCGGCGACCAGGTTGCGCTGGTAGACGGACTTTCCCGATTCCGTGGCGCCGAGGGTGAGGCCGTGCGGGACGGTTCGGTAGTCGCGGTAGTGCACCGAGCCGTCCTCGCGTAGGGCGACCGGGACCCGCGTCGGGCGGGCGTCGGTCTTCGCGGGCATCTGCACCCGCCTGAGCACGTCGTAGCCGGTCATCCGCACCTCCACCACACCCGAGCGCAGCTCACGCGAGGTGACGCCGTACAGGCCGAAGGAGTGGCGCAGCCGGTCAGCGGACGCCGCGACGTCGAAGGCGTCCTGTCCGGGGCGCAGGCCCAGGCGCAGGACCAGGCCGGTGCGGGTCGGGCGGATACGCAGGATGCGCGGCGGGCGGGACTGCGGGACCTCCCGGTTGGCGATACGGGCCAGGGCCAGACGCCAGCGGGAAGGCGGAACGGTCAGCCCGCAGGCGTCCATGACCGAGGCGTAGCGGACCAGGACCCGCACCGTGGCGAGGGTGACCCCGAAGGTCAGCCAGTACCAGGCGGGGCGCCGCCACCGCAGGATCACTGCGGCAGCGGCGACCAGCACCAGAGCGACCGTGAACCAGGTCATGATCAGGCAGCCTTGGGCTTCGAGGCAGCAGCGGCCAGCGAGGTGACCGCGACCGCGCGGAAGGCGATGCCGTGGCGCTTCTGCCCGTTGAACTCGTTCTCCCACGCCGAGGCGACCAGACCCGTCAGCGCGACCGGGGTGCCCATGGCCAGGTCCTCGGAGACGCCCGGCTGCGGAACGGTGAGCTTGAGGATCTCGACCTCGTCCGGGGTGGAGAACATCACCTCCACCGTCATCAGGGTCACGCCGTCCTTGTCGAGGGCGATCTCACCGGTACGGCGGTCCTTGACCTTCGGCTGCGGAGCCTTGGCGATCATCACGGTTGCGGCGGAGGTGTCAACGGGGATCTGACGCATCGTCTGTTCTCCTGCTGTTGATGGGAGTTGTCCAGCGCCTGCCGGTGAGACAAGGAGACGACGAGAGGGGGTGGACGCATCACGGTCCGTATGGACGTTTAGGGACGTCTGAGTTATCGTCAAAACGTCCCCGAAACGTCCGAGAGAGGCAGCCATGGCGAACGAGCGTCTGCGCGCGGCGATTTCAGCGAAGGGGGAGACCATCCAGTCCACGGCCGATCACGTCGGGGTCGACCCCAAGAGCGTGGAGCGATGGATCACGACCAACCGCACTCCGCACCGGGGGCACCGCTGGAAGGCCGCGAGCTTCCTAGGCGTAGACGAGGTCTACCTGTGGCCCACCGTCGAGAAGCAAGCCGAGACGGCGAGCACGTCCGAGCTGATCACGTACTACCCGCACCGGGGCGCGGTGCCGGCCGCTCTGTGGTCATCGCTCATCGAGAAGGCCGCGGACCAGGTGGACATCCTTGTGTACGCAGGACTGTTCCTCTTCGACAACCATCCGGACCTGCCATACGAGTTGGCCGAGAAGGCCAAGGCCGGTGCCCAGGTACGCGTCCTCCTCGGCGACCCCGACTCGGAGATGGTCCGGCAGCGCGGCGAAGAGGAAGGCATAGGCGATGACCTGGCGGCACGCGCGCGGATCACGCGGCGGTACCTCGTACCAGCGATGAAAACGCCGGGCGTCGAAGTCCGCCTGCACGACACGATCCTCTACAACTCGATCTATCGGTTCGACGAGGACGTGTTGGTGAATCCGCACGTGCTCGGAGCCCCGGCCGGGCAGAACCCGGTACTGCACTTCCGCTACATCCCGGGGGCCCGCACGTTCCGGCACTACATGCGGAGCTTCGACTACACGTGGGAGCGCGGGACTCCCGTTGCACCGTGACCGCCGAAGGTCTACCGCTGCTCGCGGACGTCTTCCCCGAGTTGACGGCAGACATCCTGCGCCTACTCGACCCCGATGACACGGTCCTGATCGAGCAGATCCCAGCCTTGCGGTACCACGGCGTATGCACGTGTGCGCCTACCTGCCGCAGCCTCCTGACGGCAGCGCAAGGTTCGCCCACTCCCTTTCTCTGCCAGCTTGAGGAACACGACGAAGTTCTGATCTGGCTCAGTCTCGATCCGACCGCGACGGTCATCGTGGGTATCGAGGTTCTGGACGGGAGAGACCTCGGACCAGCCGCACAGCGAACCTGACTACCTCAGTAGCCGTGCGAGGCTGGATGCATGGCCCGCATCGACTACTTCAACGACCCCAATGCCCCGAAGGCGAACAGCCTCGTCCCCTCCGTGACCGCAGTGGCCCTTAACGAGGCCGGGGAGGTCCTGTTGATCCACAAGACGGACAACGACCTTTGGGCCCTCCCCGGTGGCGGCATCGACCTCGGTGAGTCTGCCCCCAGCGCGGCCGTACGCGAGACGAAGGAGGAGACAGGGTTCGACGTGGAGGTGACCGGCCTCGTCGGGATCTACACGAACCCCGGCCACGTCATGGCGTACGACGACGGCGAGGTCCGACAGCAGTTCTCCATTTGCTTCCACGCTCGCATCATTGGCGGCCAACCGCAGACGAGCAGCGAGAGCAAGGAGGTTGCGTTCGTCGACCCGAGCAGGCTGGACGAGCTGAACATCCACCCGTCCATGCGTATGAGGATCGATCACGGCCTGGCCGACCGGGCAGAGCCCTACATCGGCTGATGAGCCATGCGGGCACGGGTCCGCTCGACAGCGTCCTTGAGGTACGGCCGCGCCTTGCTGATCGCGTTGTGCACTTCGCTGCCCGGTTCGTAACGGACGAGGATCTCGTCAATACGGGTGTCGAAGTCGAAGGACTGCCCGGCGGGGCCCGTCGTCATGTCGGCCATGATCAGGGCGTCCAGGACCGGCGAGTCTTCCCGCTCGTAGACGGCCAGCTCCGCCGTGAGTCCTCGCTGCTCTGCTTCGTACACTGCCCCCGAGTGATGGGCGACCAGCCGTACGAGGCGTGCCGGCGCACCCAACGTTTCCAGATGACGAGCGCCGTCAATGGGGTGGAAGCCGGTGTCCCGCAGCTCGGGGGCGTAGCCGATGTCGTGCAGCCACGCGGCGGCGACGAGGAGATTCCGGTCAGCCTCAGACACAGCCACGGCGATCTCTTGCGCCCGAGCGGCCACAGACTGAGTGTGCAGCCAGCGGTTCCCGAGCGGAGGAAGCAGGGACTCGGCGAGTGCCGCCGCCCCTTGGGGTGTGTCCAGTGCAGAAGGCATGGATGAAACGGTAGCCGAGACGGGCGCGGAGCCGACAGGCCACGATCGAGCAGTTCGATCATGGTGCGGTACAACTTTCCCTACATCATCAAGAGCCCGCGCACGGCGCGGGCGCGCGCCGCCTCTGCGGCGCGGCCTGCCTCCTGTCTGCGCCCCGGCTGGCCGCGCCCGGCGGCGCGCTCGGCGGCTGCGGGCATGAAGTGGGAGACACCCTCTATGGCTGGGGCGGTCGGCTCCACGGCTTTAGGCAGCCACTTTGGGGCGAGCCTCTAAGATCTTGGCCCCAACGTCGTGCTTTACCGGGCAGGTCCACAGACTGCCCGACTCGCCATCAGCTTACGGGGCCAAGATCACTCGCCCCAAAGCAGCTCCAGCCCAAAGCCGCTCCGCCGACCTCGCGTTAGCCTCAAGCGCACCCCTGCTCAGCTGTCAGTACCAGTCGCTAGCATGCCGCCATGACTGGCAGTCGACCTGCAATCCCGCGAGAGCTTCGAAGGCGTGTTCTGATTGAGGCTGGCCATCGTTGTGCGATTCCCGCATGTCGGGCCACGCCCGTGGAAATTGCACACGTAGCCCCGTGGGTGAAGGTGCAAAAACATGAGTTCAAGAATTTGATCGCCTTGTGCCCCACATGTCACACGCGATTCGATGATCCGCATAACCCATTGGACCGCAAGGCCATGCGGCAATATAAAGCCAATCTAAATCCGCTGCTGTCGCTAGAAGTTGACAAAGGAGACCAGATGCGGAGGATTGGTGCATATCAAGATTTTAGGGTCCAGTTCGGCGCATGGGTGCGCAGCTTGCAGGAGTTCGGTGCGGTCAAGTCAAAGCGGAAGGCAACCCTTGAGGATGTCGAACAAGCGAGACATCTGACAGCGGACACTTTCGCGAGTGTATTTATTTCCGCACTAGACTTCCATAGTCGCTGGAAAGGGACCCGAGCTGATGGCATTGCTGGTGCCATTTTTTACCACGTGGGCGACTGGGCCGACGAGCTAAGTGGTAGCGCATTTCCCGCACCCCGAAGTCTGGGTAGGCGTGATATCGCAGGCGAGCTTTCGGAGGCCTCTACCGACCTGCATCTGGCCGTGTGCGAGGAAGTTGGGATTCTAGGTCCAGAAGACGTCTAATAGATTTCCTGCATGCTTACGCCATCAGTGCCTCTGTGTGCCGTCCGTGGCCACAGCGGTAGCAGACGGCATGCCGGTGTGGTGCAGCAGCGAAGTACAGCAACGAAGCCATGATCACTCGCCCCAAAGCGGCTCCAGCCCAAAGCCGCTCCGCCGACCTCGCGTTGCGATAAAACTGGTTGCGTAATCTTCTGCTGCAGAGGTGACTGTTGCCTCCATCAGGAGCTTGCATTACTGGAAGTCGGCGGATTCTTTGGCGCCAAAACTTGCGCCTTGGCCCAGAGGTCTTCGTGACTGCTCCGAATGGCGCTTCCCGCGATGCTTGCCAGTGGGACGACGATGCTCAGATTTCGCCCCACCGAGTTGAGGGAAGTTCCGATGGCGATCACCTTTTCGCCCGTCGAAATGGCAAAACGGTCGTGAAGCTCGCTAGCTACGCGCACCTCGGGCCTCTGTGACTCCTCGAAGACCGCAAGGGCGAGGGCCAGCTGCGAGATCGCTGGAGCCCCAATCTTTTTGCTGGTAAGAATTCGCTTGATCTGGGTGTGCTCGACCACCGTTTCCAGCTGATCGAATCGGAAGTACGGGTCGACCAATAGGCCCTCGCCGATGTCCGCCAGAGCGCCAATAACCTTGACGTAAGCGAATGGGTCGGATGGGTCAAGAATGACCTCTGAGCTGTCGTCGCTCGTCATCTCGATCTTGGGTGCCGAAAGATCAGCCAGAATTGCGTGGCCTAGCGTTGTTAGCTTCACGGAGTTGTCAGAGATCGAGATCCAACCTACGCGGCTGAGATAATCGGTCCAGGTCTCAAGATACTCAGTCCGACCACCGAAGTTGCCGAATGAGGCCACCATGTCTTGAAGCGAACCGAGGCGTCGCGCGCGCCGGAAAGGGGACTTCGCGTAAGCTTCCAAATGCTCGGGGTTTAGCGTGGCTCCGCGCCGAGTGGCGGCACTGATGTATGCGAGGAGTCGATGTCCGGCCTCAGTTGTGATCTCCATGCCGCCAGTATGCTCGGGCTCAGGCTTGAGTTCCTCCGGTTTTGACAGTGGCCAACACAGAGCAGTGATCACGGCTGAGTCCTGGGCCGTCCCTGGGCCGTCCGAGGTCGACCAACGCTGACAGTCGGCACCCACAGGTGACCACCCCCACCCCGCTCTGGCCTGGGCTCCCCGAGTTGATCTGCGACACTGGGAGGGTTATGCCGAAGCCCGGAGAACTCACATTCGTCGCCCCCCGCGGAGCCAAGAAGCCGCCGCGGCATCTTGCTGATCTTTCGCCTGTGGAGCGTAAGGAGGCTGTTGCCGCGATCGGGGAGAAGCCGTTTCGCGCCAAGCAGCTCTCGCAGCACTACTTCGCGCGGTACGCGCACGACCCGGAGCAGTGGACCGACATCCCCGCGGGGGCGCGGGAGAAGCTGCGGGAGGCGTTGCTTCCGGAGCTGATGACGGTCGTGCGGCATCTGTCGACCGACCAGGAGACCACGCGCAAGACGCTGTGGCGGCTGTTCGACGGGACGCTCGTCGAGTCGGTGCTGATGCGGTACCCGGACCGGGTGACGATGTGCATCAGTTCGCAGGCCGGGTGCGGGATGAACTGCCCGTTCTGCGCCACCGGGCAGGCGGGGCTGGACCGGAACCTGTCCACCGCCGAGATCGTCCATCAGATCGTCGACGGGATGCGGGCGCTTCGGGACGGAGAGATCCCGGGTGGGCCCGCGCGGCTCTCCAACATCGTCTTCATGGGGATGGGCGAGCCGCTCGCCAACTACAACCGGGTCGTCGGCGCCATTCGCCGGCTCACCGACCCGGAGCCGGACGGGCTGGGGTTGTCGCAGCGCGGCATCACGGTGTCGACGGTCGGGCTGGTGCCCGCCATCCACCGGTTCGCCGACGAGGGGTTCAAGTGCCGGCTCGCCATCTCCCTGCACGCGCCGGACGACGAACTGCGCGACACCCTCGTCCCCGTGAACACGCGGTGGAAGGTGCGTGAGGTCCTCGACGCCGGATGGGAGTACGCGGCCAGGTCCGGGCGCCGGCTGTCCATCGAGTACGCGCTGATCCGGGACATCAACGACCAGGCGTGGCGCGGTGACCGGCTGGGCCGGCTGCTCAGGGGCAAGCCGGTGCACGTGAATCTGATTCCGCTGAACCCCACTCCGGGGTCCAAGTGGACCGCATCCCGGCCCGAGGACGAGAAGGCGTTCGTCGAGGCCATCGCGGCCCACGGGGTGCCGGTGACCGTCCGGGACACCCGGGGGCAGGAGATCGACGGGGCGTGCGGGCAGTTGGCCGCCACCGAGAGGTAGACCGCGCAGACCGGGGAACCGGGGGCGGGGACGGGGACGAGGGTCAGCTCGTGGCCACCGGCAGGAGTCGGAATCCGGCCACGGGGTACTCTGACCCCCGTACACACATCTTCATATTCCGACAGGGGAGCGCCACAGCGCTGAGAGTGCGGCAAGCGGGCCGCAGACCCTCTGAACCTCGCCCAGGTCATTCTGGGTAGGAAGTTCGGTCATCACTCAAGCTGTTGCGCCCTGCCCGGGTGCCTTCGCCAGTGCCGGAGGCACCCGGGCAGGGCCGCGTCTCTTCCTGGTCACTCCAGGAGGAATCCAGTGCACATCAGAACGTTCGTCGCCGCGGCCGTCGGCCTCGGGCTCGTCACGCTGTCCGCGTGCGGCTCCTCGTCCGACGACACCGGGTCGGGCGGCTCCAAAACCGTCACGCTCGTCAGCCACGGCTCCTTCGCCTACTCCAAGGACGTGCTGAAGGCGTTCGAGAAGGAGTCCGGGTACAAGGTCAAGGTCCTCAAGAGCGGGGACGCGGGGCAGGCCGTCAACCAGGCCATCCTCACCAAGGACAACCCGCAGGGCGACGTCTTCTTCGGCGTGGACAACACGCTGCTCTCCCGCGCGCTCGACAACGGCCTCTTCCAGCCGTACGAGGCGAAGGGACTCGACAAGGTCGGTGCCGCCTACCAGCTGGACAAGGCCGAGCACCGGGTGACGCCCATCGACTCCGGTGACATCTGCGTCAACTACGACAAGGCGTACTTCAGCGAGAAGAAGATCGAGCCGCCGACGTCGTTCGACGATCTGATCAAGCCCGAGTACAAGGATCTCCTCGTCACCGAGAACGCCTCCACCTCCTCGCCCGGGCTCGGCTTCGTCCTCGGTACGGCCGCCCGGTACGGGGACGACGGCTGGGAGGGCTACTGGGAGAAGCTCAAGGCCAACGGCGTGAAGGTCGTCGACGGCTGGGAGCAGGCGTACTACCAGGAGTTCTCCGGGTCGACGGACGGCAGGAAGGCCGGCGGCGACCGGCCGCTCGTGGTGTCGTACGCGTCCTCGCCGCCCGCCGAGGTCGTCTACGCCGACCCGCGGCCGAAGACCGCGCCGACCGGGGTCGCCGAGGGCACCTGCTTCCGGCAGATCGAGTTCGCGGGGCTGCTGAGCAACGCGAAGAATGCCGAGGGCGGCAAGGCGCTGATCGACTTCCTGATCTCGAAGAGGTTCCAGGAGGACATGCCGCTCAACATGTTCGTGTACCCGGTGGTCGAAGGCGCCTCCGTACCCGCCGAGTTCACCGAGTACGGACCCGCGGCGAAGGACCCCGAGACCATGGCGCCGAAGAAGATCGCCGAGAACCGTGACCAGTGGGTCAAGTCGTGGACCTCGCTCGTACTGAAGTAGCGAAGACGTCGGCCGGGACCGCGCCGCGCGGCCCCCGTCGGTCGGGGAGCGCGGCGCGGCTCGGGCTCATGGTGCTGCCGGTCGCGTTCTTCGGGGTGTTCTTCGCCCATCCCGTCGCCGCGATCGTCGTCCGGGGGCTGAAGGACGGCGGGACCTGGGACCTCGGGCGGATCGGGGAGGTGCTGGGGGACTCCGGCATCCGGCACGTGCTGTGGTTCACCACCTGGCAGGCGTTCGTCTCGACCGCGCTCACGCTGCTGATCGCGCTCCCCGGCGCGTATGTGTTCGCACGCTTCGATTTCCGGGGCAAGGACCTGCTGCGGGCGGTCGTGACCGTGCCGTTCGTGCTGCCGACCGTGGTCGTCGGCACGGCCTTCCTGGCCCTGGTGGGGCGCGGCGGGCTGCTCGACGAGCTGTGGGGCGTACGGCTGGACACCACGGTATGGGCCATCCTCCTCGCGCATGTGTTCTTCAACTACGCGGTGGTCGTACGGACCGTGGGCGGGCTGTGGGCGCAGCTCGACCCCCGGCAGGAGGAGGCCGCGCGGATGCTCGGGGCGTCGCCCCTGGCCGCCTGGCGGAAGGTGACGCTCCCGGCGCTCGCGCCCGCCGTCGCCGCAGCCGCCCTGATGGTCTTCCTCTTCACCTTCACCTCGTTCGGGGTGGTGCAGATCCTCGGCGGGCCGACCTTCTCGACGCTGGAGGTGGAGATCTACCGGCAGACCTCGGAGATCTTCGACCTGTCGGCGGCCGCCGTGCTGACGCTCGTGCAGTTCGTCGCCGTCGGGCTGATCCTCGCCGTGCACGCGTGGACCGTACGGCGGCGGGAGACCGCGCTGCGACTGGTGGACGCCTCGCTGACGGCCCGGCGGCCGCGCGGAGCCGGGCAGTGGGCACTGCTGGGCGGGGTGCTCGTCACCGTCGTCGTGCTGATCCTGCTGCCGTTGAGCGTGCTGGTGCAGAGGTCGCTCGACGCGCCCGGATTCGGCTACTACAAGGCGCTGACCAGCGACGACAGCGGGATCTTCCTGGTGGCGCCGATCGAGGCGGTCGGCAACTCGCTCCTGTACGCGCTCGCCGCGACCGGCATCGCCCTGCTGGTCGGCGGGCTCGCCGCCGCCGCGCTCACCCTCCCCGGCTCCCGGCGGCGTCCGCACGGGGGGACCCCCACGGCCGGCCGCCTCGTCCGGGGCTTCGACGCGCTGCTCATGCTGCCGCTCGGGGTGTCCGCGGTGACCGTCGGCTTCGGGTTCCTGATCGCGCTGGACGAGCCGCCGCTGGACCTGCGGTCGTCGTGGATCCTCGTGCCGCTCGCCCAGGCCCTGGTGGGCGTCCCCTTCGTCGTACGGACCATGCTGCCCGTGCTGCGGGCGGTGGACGAACGGCTGCGGGAGGCGGCGGCCGTGCTCGGGGCCTCGCCCTGGCGGGTGTGGCGCGAGGTCGACCTGCCGCTGGTGCGGCGGGCACTGCTGATCGCGGCCGGCTTCGCCTTCGCCGTCTCGCTCGGGGAGTTCGGGGCGACCGTGTTCATCGCACGCGCCGACAACCCCACGCTCCCGGTGGCCGTGGCACGGCTGCTCGGCCGTCCCGGTGACCTCAACTACGGCCAGGCGATGGCCCTTTCGACGATTCTGATGGTGGTGTGCGCGGTGGCCCTGCTGGTGCTGGAGCGCCTGCGTACCGATCGCACGGGGGAGTTCTGATGTTGCTCGGGCTTGAGAGCGCGACCGTACGGTTCGACGGGCGGCCCGTGCTCGACGCGGTCGATCTGGAGGTCGCCGAGCACGAGATCGTGTGTGTGCTGGGGCCCAGCGGCAGTGGCAAGTCGACGCTGCTGCGGGTGGTCGCCGGGCTGCAACCGCTCGACGGCGGGCGGGTGCTGCTGGCGGGGAACGACCAGGCGGGTGTGCCCGCGCACAAGCGCGGTGTCGGTCTGATGTTCCAGGACCATCAGCTCTTCCCGCAGCGGGACGTCGCCGGGAACGTCGCCTTCGGTCCCCGGATGCATGGCGCGGCGAAGGGTGAACGGGCGCTACGGGTGCGGGAGTTGCTGGAGCTGGTCGGGCTGCCCGGAGCGGCCCGGCGGCCGGTCGGGGAGCTGTCCGGCGGTGAGCAGCAGCGGGTCGCGCTGGCCCGGGCCCTCGCCCCGCACCCCCGGCTGCTGATGCTCGACGAGCCTCTCGGCCAGCTGGACCGCTCGCTGCGGGAGCGGTTGGTCGTCGAACTGCGGCAGCTGTTCGCGGAGTTGGGCACGACCGTGCTGGCGGTCACGCACGACCAGGGTGAGGCGTTCGCGCTGGCCGACCGGGTCGTGGTGATGCGGGACGGCCGGATCGCCCAGTCCGGCACACCTCTCGACGTGTGGCAGCGGCCGGCCGACGAGTTCGTGGCCCGTTTTCTCGGCTTCGACAACGTGGTCGAGGCGACCGTGACCGGGGCGGCCGCGGACACGGCGTGGGGCAAGGTACCGGTGCCGGAGGGCTCGCCGCAGGGGGCGTGCGCGCTGCTCGTGCGGCCCGCCGGGGTGCGTCTGGTCGACGCGGCGGACGGACTGCGCTGCACCGTCGCCGCGCGCACCTTCCGGGGCACCCATGTCGCCGTGCACCTCCAGCCCGAGGGCGCGCCGCGTCTGGAGGCGGCGTGCGCGCTGCGGGACGCGCCGGAGCCCGGGGAGCGGGTGGGCGTGAGCTTCGACTCGGCCGAGATCGTCGTGCTGGGGGCCGGTCCGGCCGCGTAGGCAGGCGCCGTGGCGATGCGTGGGAGAACGAGCGTGTGGCCCGTGCCCCTCCGGGAGGGACACGGGCCACAGCCCTGACAAGCGCCTGATCAGCGTGTGGAGGCCCCACGCCGCCGCATGCTGTAGTACACGGCGCCGGCGCCGAGGACGACCAGGGCCGCCGCGGCACCGGCGATCGGGCCGGTGTTCGCGTCGCTGCCGGTCTCGGCGAGGTTGGACTCGCCGCCGGTCTCGGTGAGGCTGGAGTCGCCCTCGGGGGAGGGGGCGTTGTTGTCGTTCGAGTCGACGGGGGTGGTGCCCTCGGACGCGGACGGCGTGGGGGACGTCCTGGTCTCGGAGGGCTCGTCCTCGCCCTTGCCGTTGCCCTTGTCCTCACCCTTGCCCTTGCCGTCCGAGGGCTTCTCCGGGCCCTTGGAGGCGGCCGGCGGGGTGTCCGCCTTGGTCCCGCAGGCCTTGGCGGGGGCGATCAGGTTCGGCTCGATGTCGTCGTCGACGTAGTTCTCCGCCGTGACGTGGACGCGGTACTCGGCCTTCGGCTCCCAGTCCTCCTCGAAGGTGATGGTGACACCGTCGGCGGTGGAGTCCGTGATCGTCTTGCTGCCGACCTGACGCAGGTCGGCCCCGTTGTTCTCCAGATAGACGGTGACCTCGGCCTCGACGCCCAGGGGGTCCACGTCGGTCACGCGGATGACGCCCTTGTCACCGTCGCACGCGGCGACGGCGGAGAAGTCCTTGATGCTGCAGGCCATGGCGTTGCCCGCGGCGCCGAACACGAGTGCGGCGGACACGACGGCAACACCGACATAGCGCGAAGTCCGCGCGGTACGGAGAGATATGGACACTTTTGCCCTTCACGGGAAGCACGGGGGAGTGGGGGTGACGGAGGGCCGCCGGAGGGGCGGCTTCCCCATGTGCCTCACAGGTTTATAAGCGCGCTGTAAGGACTGTCAATCCGAAGAACTGTTTGAGCGGCCCGCTGTGCCCGCTGACCGGCCCTCCGCGGGGTTGACGCGGGGTCAAAGACCCATGCGCATCTCACCCCCCGAGACGCGCCAGTGCCTCCGGAGCCTCCTCGATCCGGTCCACCAGCGCGATCCGGGCCTCCATCGAGCGCCCCTGGGCCAGCGACCGGAGCAGCGGCCAGGCCGGCAGCCTCTCGGTCCAGTGGGCGCGGTCGACGAGGACCATGGGGGTCGGTTCGCCACGCGACTCGTAGTAGTTGGGGGTCGCGTTGTCGAAGATCTCCTGGAGGGTTCCGGCGGCGCCCGGAAGGAAGACTATGCCGCTGTTCGAGCGGGCGAGGAGGCCGTCCTCCCGGGTGGCGTTGGCGAAGTACTTGGCGATGTGCGAGGCGAACGGGTTCGGCGGCTCGTGGCCGTAGAACCAGGTGGGGATGCCGACGGAGGTGCCGCCCCTCGGCCAGTGGGCGCGCACCTCGAAGGCGGCGCTCGCCCACTCGGTGATCGAGGGCGTGAACTTCGGTGCCTTCGCCAGGAGTCGCAGCGACTCGGCGAGCATCCCGTCGTCGTACGGGGCCGCGTAGGCGCCCAGGTTCGCCGCCTCCATGGCGCCCGGACCGCCGCCGGTGGCGACGGTGAGACCCGAGCGGGCCAGGGTGCGGCCGAGGCGGGCGGCGCCCTCGTACGCCTCGGTGCCGCGGGCCATCGCGTGGCCGCCCATCACGCCCACCACCCGGGCGCCGGAGAGGAGTTCGTCGAGGGCGTCCGAGACGGAGTCGTCGTGGACGGCGCGCAGCAGGGAGGCGTAGACGTCCCGGTCGGCCTTGGTCCGCTGGAACCAGGCGTACGCGAGGGCGTCGGGTGTCGTCTCGTAGCCGCCGTCCGCCAGGGACGCGAAGAGTTCGTCGGGGGAGTAGAGCAGGCCGCGGTACGGGTCGAAGGGCAGGCCGGGGACGGGCGGGAAGACCAGGGCGCCGTCCGTGCGGATCTTCGCCGCGGCCTCCTCGCGCATCGGGCAGCCGAGGAAGACGGCTCCGGCCGTGGCGGTGGTGAGCAGTTCGCGCGTACGGTCCGTCAGGTCGACGGCCTGGACCCGGAATCCGCGGAGGGTGGCACGTGCCGAGACGATCGCGTCGAACTCCTCGATCGTCTCGATCTCGTGGTCGTCGTGGTGGGCCGCGTGGGCGGGCATCGTCTGCACCCGCCCATGCTAGGGCGCTCCGGCGGGCAGGGACCTGCCCCTACGGGGGTGGGGGCGACCGCGTGTGAACGGCCGTGGGTGGGCGGGTGGTCGCTCACGCCGTGCCCCGCGCCCCTTGCGGCGCGGCTGCCTCAGCCCTCGATCGCGGCCGGGTCCATCCAGACGACCTCCCAGGTGTGGCCGTCGAGGTCGTCGAAGGCGCGGCCGTACATGAAGTCCATCTCCTGGACCTTCTCCGACGCGGTGCCGCCGGCCGCGACCGCCTTCTCGACCAGCTCGTCCACCTTCGCGCGGCTCTCGGCGCTCAGACAGAGCATCACCTCGCTGGTCCTGGTGGCGTCCGCGATCTCCTTCTTGGTGAAGGACGAGTAGAACGGCTTGGTGAGCAGCATCGCCACGATGGTGTCGCTGATCACGACGGAGGCCGCGTTCTCGTCGCTGAACTGGGGGTTGAGCGTGTACCCCAGCTCCGTGAAGAACTTCTTCGAGGCGTCGAGGTCGTTCACGGGCAGGTTGATGAAGATCATCTGCTGGTACATGGCGAGGTCTCTTCCGTCCGTTGCGGTCCGTTCGGTTCCGGTCCGTTCGAAGGGGTAGACCGGGGTGCCCCGCGGAACTCATCGGTGCGCGCGAACTTTTTCGTACGCGCTTTCAGGCTGCCAGCGGGAGCGCGGCCAGCTGGGCGACCGTCCAGGTCAGAGGGCCGAACACGGCGAGCAGGGCTCCCGCGCGGAGCAGGGCCGCCTGCCGGGGCAGGGCGCTGGACGCCCCCAGCCGCACCAGCGCGGCCGTGGTGTCCGCGCGCGCCCTCCGGGCCTCCACGGCGGCCGTCGCGAGGGTGAGCACGGCGCAGCCGGCCACCACGAGCGCACCCAGCGTGGTGAGCGGGCCGACCGTGGGGCGCACACCGGAGGACAGCGTCACCATGGCGTACGCCCCGGAGGCCACCGCGCAGACCACCCCGAGCGGGCGCCCGATGCGCCGGGCCTCTTCCTGGAGCACGCGCCCGGACAGCAGGCGCAGCGCGCCGGGGCGGGCGGACTGGAGCAGGCGCCCGGTGAGGTGGGCGAGCCCCGGTCCGATGAGCACCAGCCCCAGGGCGGTGAGCAGCCAGCCGCCGAGGACCCCGGCCGGGCTGTCCGCGAAGCCGCCGGGGAGGGAGAGGCCGGAGCCGTCGTGGGACTGTCCCGCGTAAGTCTCGACGGCGAGGCCGACGGCGAGCACGGTGATGCCCCAGGGGAGGCCGCCGGGGGCGGAGCGCGGAGCCGTCGGTCCCGGCGGCTCGTGGGCGGCCGAGGGGGCGTCGACCGTGTCGTCGGGCTCCTCCTCGTACCGGGTGGCGCCCGCCGGGGACGCGGCGCGTCGGCCGACGGCGAAGGTGTCGTACGCCATGAAGCGCGTCCGGAGGCCGGCGGGCCGGGGTCCGGTGTTCGCGGGGCGCAGGACGAGGGCGGTCGCGACGGAGGCGGCGGCGGGTACCAGGGCGAGGAGGGTGAGGGCGGCCGGGAGGGGCAGGGGGCGGTCGGCGGCGAGGACGTCGGCGGCGGCGCCGTCGAAGGGCATGCCGGTGAGGTCGCCGCGCAGATGGAGGAAGAACAGCAGGGCCAGGAGCGAGCCGAGGACGGTGGACAGGGCCGTCGTGACCGCCGAGACGGCCATCAGCCGGCCGGGGCCCAGGCCGACCGCGGACAGGCCGGGGCGGGGCCGGGTGCCGGGGTCGGTGCGGGCCACCGTCACCGCGAAGTACACGGTCGCGGCGGCGGGCGCGACGCACCAGGCCAGCCGCAGCACCGAGCCGGCCGGGGCGTGCGGGTGGGCCATGGCGTGCCCGAGCGCGCACAGCAGCAGAAATCCCGTACCCCCGGCGGCCGCGGCGACCAGGAGCCGGCGGAGCTGGACGACGGGGTGGGCCCGGCGGGCTAGGCGGAGAGCGAGCACGCGGCCCGGCCTTCCCCGTCGGCGGCGGCCCGGTACCCGGCGGTCCCGACGTCCGGGGCCTCCCCTTCGCCCGAGGGCTCGTCTCCCCGCCGGGCGACGGCCTCGTCGCCCCCGTCGACGGTGGACCGCCCGGGGCCGGCGGGCGAGCGGCCTCCTCGCCCGGCGGCGGACCCCCCTTCCGCCACCACGGTGGGCCGGGGATCCCGCGCGGCGGCCGGTGGGTGGCCGCCCGCGGTCGTCGAGGCCGGAGGCAGCTGGAGGGTCTGCACCCGGCGGCCGTCCAGCAGGGTCAGCGTGCGGTCCGCGAGGGACGCGATCGCGGGGTCGTGGGTGGCGAGGACGACGGTGATGTCGTGCGAGCGGGCGGCGGTGGTGAGGGTGCGCAGGACGTGGGCGTGTTCGGCGCGGTGCAGCGCGGCGGTCGGCTCGTCCGCGAAGAGCACCGTGGGGGCGGCGACCAGGGCCCGGGCCACGACCACCCGCTGGCGCTCGGACTGCAGGAGGGCGTGGGGCCGCTTGCGGGCCGTGTCGCGGATGTCGAGGCGCTCCAGCCACTCCAGGGCGGCGGCCTTGGCGGCCCGGCGCCCGGTGCCGCGCAGCATCAGCGGCAGGGCGGTGTTCTCCCAGGCGTTCAGCTCAGGAACGAGGACCGGCTCGGGGTCGATCCAGCCGAAGCGGTCGAGGCGCAGGCGTTCCCGGGCGAGCGGGCCCATGGTGTGCACGGGAACGCTGTTGAACCACACCTCCCCCCGCTGCGCCCGCAGCTGGCCGGACAGGCACCGCAGGAGCGTGGTCTTTCCGCTGCCGCGCGGGCCGGTGACGGCGAGGATCTCGCCCTCCCGGACGCCCAGCGACACGCCTTGCAGGGCGGGCGAGCCGTCGTGCGCGTAGGTCAGACCACGTGCCCAGAGCACGTCGTTGTCCGGCGGGGCCACCATGGGCGTACACCTCGGTTCGGATCAGGATTGCCGGGGGAGCCCCCCGTCCGGGGGAACGAAGGCAGGGCCGATCGGTTACAGGGGCACGCTAGGGAGTCAGGGCGGCGGGGGCCGGACAGCACACGGCCCGGGACACCCCCATCTCACTCGGATGGGGGTGTCCCGGGCCGTTCGCGGGCGTGTGGCGGCGCGGGCCGTGCGCACCGGTTCGGCGGCGGGCCGCACCTGTCGGCGGTGCCCGCCCGGACCTAGAGCAGGGTCCACGCCTCCGTCAGCGTCGCACGCAGGATCTGCTCGATCTCGTCGAAGGTCGACTGGTCGGAGATCAGCGGCGGCGCGAGCTGGACGACCGGGTCGCCGCGGTCGTCGGCTCGGCAGTAGAGGCCGTTCTCGAACAGCTTCTTCGACAGGAAGCCGTAGAGGATCCGCTCGGTCTCGTCCTCGTCGAAGCTCTCCTTCGTCGCCTTGTCCTTGACCAGCTCGATCCCGTAGAAGAAGCCGTTGCCGCGGACGTCGCCGACGATCGGCAGGTCGTACAGCTTCTCCAGCGTGGACCGGAACGCGTCCTCGTTGTCGAGGACGTGCTGGTTGATGCCCTCGCGCTCGAACAGGTCGAGGTTGGCCACGCCGACGGCCGCGGAGACCGGGTGGCCGCCGAAGGTGTAGCCGTGCAGGAAGGTGTTGTCGCCCTTGTAGAAGGGTTCGGCTATGCGGTCCGAGACGATGCAGGCGCCGATCGGCGAGTAGCCCGAGGTCATGCCCTTGGCGCAGGTGATCATGTCCGGGACGTAGCCGAACTTGTCGCAGGCGAACATCGTGCCGAGCCGGCCGAAGGCACAGATGACCTCGTCCGACACCAGCAGCACGTCGTACTGGTCGCAGATCTCGCGGACCCGCCGGAAGTAGCCGGGCGGCGGCGGGAAGCAGCCGCCGGCGTTCTGCACCGGCTCCAGGAAGACCGCCGCGACCGTTTCCGGGCCCTCGAAGAGGATCTGCTGCTCGATCTGGTCGGCGGCCCAGCGGCCGAAGGCCTCCGGGTCGTCGCCGAAGAGCGGGGCCCGGTAGATGTTGGTGTTGGGGACCTTGTGCGCGCCCGGCACCAGCGGCTCGAAGGGGGCCTTCAGGGCCGGCAGACCGGTGATGGACAGGGCGCCCTGCGGAGTGCCGTGATAGGCCACGGCACGCGAGATGACCTTGTACTTGGTCGGCTTGCCCGTGAGCTTGAAGTACTGCTTGGCGAGCTTCCAGGCGGTCTCGACCGCCTCGCCGCCGCCGGTGGTGAAGAAGACCTTGTTCAGGTCGCCGGGCGCGTGATGGGCGATCCGCTCCGCCAGTTCGACGGCCTTCGGGTGGGCGTAGGACCACACCGGGAAGAAGGCCAGCTCCTGCGCCTGCTTGAACGCGGTCTCCGCCAGTTCGGTGCGGCCGTGGCCCGCCTGGACGACGAAGAGACCCGCGAGACCGTCGAGGTACCGCCTGCCCTTGTCGTCGTAGATGTACGTGCCCTCGCCCCGGACGATGGTCGGCACCGGGGAGTTCTCGTACGAGGACATGCGGGTGAAATGCATCCACAGGTGGTCGTACGCGGTCTGGCTGAGATCCTTGGGGCTCACGGGTATCGCGTCCTCACGGTTATCGGGTTCCCCACATGTAGGTCTGCTTCTTGAGCTTGAGGTAGACGAAGCTCTCCGTCGACCGCACGCCGGGCAGGGTCCGGATGCGCTTGTTGATGACTTCCAGGAGGTGGTCGTCGTCCTCGCAGACGACCTCCGCCATCAGGTCGAAGGAGCCGGCGGTGATCACGATGTACTCGACCTCCGACATGGCTGTCAGCGCGTCCGCCACGGGATCCAGGTCGCCGTCGACGTTGATGCCGAGCATGGCCTGCCGCCGGAAGCCCACGGTGAGCGGGTCCGTGACGGCGACGATCTGCATCACGCCCTGGTCGAGCAGCTTCTGGACGCGCTGGCGCACGGCCGCCTCGGAGAGGCCGACGGCCTTGCCGATCGCGGCGTACGGCCGTCGGCCGTCCTCCTGCAGCTGCTCGACGATGGCGAGGGACACGGCGTCCAGCTGCGGAGTGCCGTTCCTGGGCTCCCTGGAGTCCTTCTGGTCTGAGCTTCGACTGGCCACGGGGTCACTGTGCACGACGTCTCGACAGTTCCGCAAGGCTGGATCGATGTAATTCGTTGTTTACGGGCCTGCAGCTTGCGGATTTCGCAGCAAGTGAGGTGTCGGGGGTGTTGAAAACGTGGGGCCGCCGATTAGGCTGGTGTCTCAAGGAATGGACACCCACATCTGGAGGGCCGGCAGTGAGCACCGAGCTGGGTCGACTGCGTAAGCTACGAAACTACGTCGACGGTGAGTTCCGTGACGCCGTCGACGGACGGACCACCGAGGTGGTCAACCCCGCGACGGGCGAGGCCTACGCGACCGCGCCCCTGTCCGGCCAGGCCGATGTCGACGCGGCGATGGCCGCCGCCGAGGCCGCGTTCCCGGCCTGGCGCGACACGACCCCGGCCGAGCGCCAGAAGGCCCTGCTGAAGATCGCCGACGCGTTCGAGGACCGGGCCGAGGAACTCATCGCGGCGGAGGTGGAGAACACGGGCAAGCCGATCGGGCTGACCCGCTCCGAGGAGATCCCGCCGATGGTGGACCAGATCCGCTTCTTCGCCGGCGCCGCGCGGATGCTGGAGGGCCGGTCGGCCGGCGAGTACATGGAGGGGATGACCTCCATCGTCCGCCGTGAGCCGGTCGGCGTCTGCGCCCAGGTCGCGCCGTGGAACTACCCGATGATGATGGCCGTGTGGAAATTCGCGCCGGCGATCGCCGCCGGCAACACGGTCGTGCTGAAGCCGTCGGACACGACGCCGGCCTCGACCGTCCTCATCGCGGAGATCATCGGGGCGATCCTGCCGAAGGGCGTCTTCAACGTGATCACGGGCGACCGTGACACCGGACGCCTGATGGTCGAGCACCCCGTCCCGGCGATGGCGTCCATCACCGGGTCCGTGCGGGCCGGCATGTCCGTCGCCGAGTCCGCGGCCAAGGACGTCAAGCGCGTCCACCTGGAGCTGGGCGGCAAGGCGCCGGTCGTCGTCTTCGCCGACACCGACATCGCCAAGGCCGTCGAGGACATCTCCGTGGCCGGCTTCTTCAACGCCGGGCAGGACTGTACGGCCGCCACGCGCGTGCTGGTGCAGGAGTCCATCCACGACGAGTTCGTGGCCGCGCTGGCCAAGGCCGCCGCCGAGACGAAGACCGGGCAGCCGGACGACGAGGACGTGCTGTTCGGCCCGCTCAACAACCCCAACCAGCTCAAGCAGGTCTCCGGGTTCATCGAGCGGCTCCCGGCCCACGCGAAGGTCGAGACCGGCGGTCAGCGGGTCGGCGACAAGGGGTACTTCTACGCACCGACCGTCGTCTCCGGGCTGCGACAGGACGACGAGATCATCCAGAACGAGGTCTTCGGGCCGGTCATCACGGTGCAGTCGTTCGCGGACGAGGCGCAGGCCGTCGGCTGGGCGAACGGTGTCGAGTACGCGCTCGCGTCGTCGGTGTGGACGAAGGACCACGCGCGCGCGATGCGGATGTCCAAGGCGCTGGACTTCGGCTGCGTGTGGATCAACACGCACATCCCGCTGGTCGCGGAGATGCCGCACGGCGGGTTCAAGAAGTCCGGGTACGGCAAGGACCTCTCGGGCTACGGGTTCGACGACTACACGCGGATCAAGCACGTGATGACGTCGCTGGGCTGAGGCCTGCCCCGACCGGCCGCGTCTCCGTCGCGGCCGGTCGTGCGCTCCCCGCCCTGTACGTGGCTGCGGCCCGTGGGGCGGGAACCGACCCGCGGTGGCATGCCGCTCGCAGGTACCGCCCGCGCGGCACCGGAGGCGATCTGCCGATCGGTCACCCCCGTCGCCGAGCGGGACGACGGCTGGATTCCGTCGCCGCATACGGGCGCACCTCTGCCGGCATTGCCGCCCGCGTACGCCCCGGAGCGGCCAGGTCGGCGCCGCGGATCTCCGCCCCTACGGTCGCCGGTGCCGGTGCCGGTGCCGGTGCCGGTCCTGGGCCGTAGCTCCGGAGCGCCGAGAAGGTGCTCGGTCGGCGCCGCTGCTTCCGAGGGTGTATTTCCGGTCACCGCGAGGCGAATCATCACGGGTAATTCATGGCGACGTTGTGGAGATAGTGCAATTGTCTGCCGCGTGGTGGCGCTTTATCAGCCTTTCGGAGTCGATCAGGACGCGACGGATCCACGGCAGAAGGGTTGCGGCGTATTCCGTCGTGCCGTAGTTACGTGAACCATGAACCTGTTCACCCGTGCTGCGTCCCTGCGCCGCCCGGCATCCCCCACGGCCTCGCAACTCCCCCACGAGTCGCAGGCGTTCCCTTCCACCGGCCCGTCCGCTCCCGGCCTGGCCATGCTGACCGGCGAATGGATGATCGACGCGGCGCACAGCCGTATCGGATTCTCCGTCCGGCACGCCCTGGTGACGACCGTGCGCGGGGCGTTCACCGAATATCAGAGCCGGCTCTACTTCGACGGTCGTGATCCCGCGCGGTCACGGGCCGAGATCGTGCTGTCCACCGCGTCCGTCGACACCGGAGTGCAACAACGCGACGGCCATCTCATGGGCCGCGACTTCCTGGACGCCGCGGCCTATCCGCGGATGCGTTTCGTGAGTACCGCCGTGCGCCCGGTGGGCAACGATGTCTACCGCATGGCCGGAGAACTCACGATCAAGAACGTCACCCGTCCCGTCGATCTCGAACTCACCTACATAGGGCACGTGATGGATCCGTTCGGCTACGAGCGGGTCGGTTTCGACGGGACGACCACCATCAACCGCTCCGAATGGGGCCTCACCTACAACCAGCGGCTCGCGGAGGGCGGTGCCATGGTGAGCGAGAAGGTGCGGCTGCAGTTCGACCTCGCCGTGATCCGCTCGATCCCCGGAGGCTGACGCCCTGTCGCGTTCTCGTGGGGGCCCGGCCGTTGCCGGGCCCCCATTTTTGAACACGTTCAAGGAGGGGCGTACGCTCCCCGTATGAGCGACAGAGCCGCCCTGTTGAAGGGCATCCGTGCGTGGCTGGTCTTCTTCGTCATCTGTCTGGTGCTGAGCGGCGCCACGGCGTTCCCGCTGGTCCACGAGCTGCGGTGGACCGAGGAGTTGCTGCGGTCGCTGTCCGTCGGGGAGTACCTGCCGGCGTTCGTGGACTGGATCGAGCGCGTACGGGCCGGGCTCGACGAGGCCGACGCCGAGTACCCGTTCCTCCTGTACGGCACCGACTGGCTGGCCTTCGCGCACCTGGTGATCGCGGTGGCCTTCTACGGCCCCTACCGCGACCCGGTCCGCAACATCTGGGTGGTCGAGTTCGGGATGATCGCCTGCGCGGGGATCGTCCCGCTGGCCCTGATCTGCGGGCCGATCCGCGGCATCCCCTTCTGGTGGACGGTGATCGACATGTCGTTCGGCGTGCTCGGGGTGATCCCGCTGTACGTCGTACGGCAGCGGATCAAGCGGCTGGAGGCGCTCACCGGCGGGTGGGACGCGCGGAAAACTGTTATCCCCGCCGCCTCCACACCGTCTCCGTAGGGACCCCCTGTCTCCCCCGCACAGGAGCGAGCCCCATGAGCAGTGTGATCTCCGCCTCGGAGGTTCCCCACGTCACCGCGATGGCTGAGAAGGTTCGGAACGCGGCCGGGTGAACAAGGTGAGGCCGGCGGGACCGGAGGGAACGTACGTGGACGGGCGGCAGTGGCGCTCCACCATCGCGGCCGCGCAGGCGGGGGACCGGCGCGCCCTCGACGAGCTGGTCGCCGGCTGGCTGCCCCTCGTCTACAACATCGTCGGCCGGGCTCTCAACGGTCACGCCGATGTCGACGACGTCGTGCAGGAGACCATGCTGCGTGCGGTCGACAACCTCGACACGCTGCGTGATCCGGACAGCTTCCGCTCCTGGCTGGTCGCGATCGCGATGCGGCAGATACGGGACCGCGCGCGCCGCCGCACCGCCGACCGGCTCGACGACGCCGACGCCGACGCCGACGCCCGCGGCGCGGCGGACTTCGCCGAACTGACCGTGCTACGGCTGCAGTTGGAGGGCCAGCGCAAGGAGGTCGCGGAAGCCGTCCGCTGGCTCGACGACGAGGACCGCCAACTGCTGTCCCTGTGGTGGCTGGAGGTCGCCGGCGAACTGACCCGGCGCGAACTCGCCGCCGCCGTCGGCATCAGCAGACAGCACGCCGCCGTCCGTGTGCAGCGGATGAAGGCCCGCCTGGAGACCGCGCGCGGCATCGTGCGCGCCCTCGACTCCTCCTGCTCCGACCTGGGCCGGGTCACCGCCCGCTGGAGCGGACGGCCCGACTCGGTGTGGCGCAAGCGCATCGCCCGGCACATCCGCGACTGCGCCCGCTGCGACGGCGACGCCGTCCCCGGCGAGGTCGTCGTCCCCGCCGAACGCCTCCTCGTCGGCCTCGCCCTGGTGCCCGTCCCCGTCGGCTTCACCCTGTCGCTGGCGTTCGGCGGGAAGACCGCCGCTGCGGCGACCGCCGCGACCGCCTCGGTGGGCTGGTCCGCCAAGGTGCTCGGCGTCCTCACCAAGCCCGCCGTCGCGGTGACCGCGGGCGCGACGATGGTCGCCGGGGGCGCGTACGTGGTCACACAACCCCCGGGGGAGCGGACCCCGCAGGTCGCGCCGACCGCGCTGAGCACGGCCCGCGCGCCGGTGGCCGCCGCGCCCCGCGCCCCCGCGCCCGCGGCGTCACGGTCGCCCTCGCCGTCCCCGTCCCCCTCGGCCGCCCCGTCCGTGACCGAGAAGGCCGATCCGTACGGCACCGTCGTCGACGCGGTGGACCGTGCGCCGGACCCGGACACCCCGCCCGCCGCCCTCCCGCGCCGGCCCGAGTCCGGCATCACCGGCAGCGGTGGCCCGCGGACCGTGATGAACCACCGCGGCGAGCACGTGACCTTCACGGGCGAGGGCTATGTCCTGGTCCGCTGGCAGATCTCGCCCCAGTACCGGCCGGGCGGCCTGGTCATGCCGTCCTGGACGGGCCTGAAGGGCAGGCTCTTCCATGTCGCCTCGGGCGGCGGCCGCAGGATGGACGACCCGCTCTCCGCCGACGGCCGGACCTCCGGCATGGGCGGCCCCGCCACGGGATACACCGTCCTGCCCGACGGCACCCAGCAGATGTGGCAGAACGAGTACTTCTACCTCGACGGCACCGTCACCCTCACCCAGAACGAGCGCGGTGCCGACTACGGCATCACCGTCGCCCCCTCCACCTGGACCGCCGTCACCGAGGACCTCGCCCACGGCCCCGACCGCGGCGCCATCCGCTACGGCCTCGTCCGCGACAACGGCGAGGACTCGGCCCCGGTACCGCAGTACGTCACACGGGAGGAGCCGCAGGACGCGGCGACGGTGGCGCAGCGGTCGCGGGTCTAGGGGCCGTCACCGGAGCCGGCTCAGTGCCCGCGCGGCCGCAGCTCGCACAGCGCGTCGACCCGGTTGGTGGTGATCGAGTCGACGCCCAGGTCCATCAGGCGGCGCATGGAGCGCCGGGTGTCGGGGGTCCAGACGGACAGGAGGTAGCCGTCCCGGTGGACGCGGTCCGCCAGGGGGCGGGTGACGAGGCCGAAGCGGTAGTTGAGCCAGCGGGGGCGGATCGCGGCGAGGAGGGCGGGGCGGGGTGGGGCGAGAGTCTTCCAGGTGAGGGCCAGTTCGGCGGTGGGGGCGGCGGCGCGGAGGGCCAGCAGGGTGGGCGGATCGGCGCTGTAGTAGACCCGGTCCTCGGCGTCGTACTCCCGTACGACGTCGAGGATCTGACGCGCCGCCCGACGGTTCACCGCGCCCGGCAGGTCCACCATCACCCGGCTGTCCTTGGTGGTGAGCAGCGCGTCGGCCAGCGTGGGTACCCCGTCGGCCGTCAGCCCGCGCAGCTCCGCGGCGGAGAGCGCCGACAGCGGCCGTTCCACCTCCCAGAGCCGGTTCAGCGTCGAGTCGTGGAGCAGGACGGGCACGCCGTCGCGGGTCGTGCGCACGTCGAACTCGACGGCGTCCGCGCCCAGTTCGAGCCCGGCTCGCAGCGAGTCGAGCGTGTTCTCGCGGTGGCGGTAGGGGGCGCCGCGGTGGGCGACGGCTGTCAGGGTGCGCATGGGGTGAGGTGTCCCGATCGGGTCAGGGGGTCAGCCAGGCCGAGGTGTAGGTGTCGATCTCGGCGGACAGCCGGGCCTTGCCCGGTGCGTCGAGGAAGGACGCCTCCACGGCGTTCTTCGCGAGCGCGGCCAGCCCCCGCTCGTCGAGGTCCAGCAGGCGAGCGGCCACCGCGTACTCGGTGTTCAGGTCGGTGCCGAACATCGGCGGGTCGTCGGAGTTGATGGTGACCGGCACTCCGGCCCGTACGAAGTCCGCGAGGGGGTGTTCGTCGAGGGTGCGGACCGCGCGGGTGGCGATGTTCGAGGTCGGGCAGACCTCCAGGGCGATCCGGTGCTCGGCGAGGTGGGCGAGCAGCTTCGGATCGCCGGCCGCGCTGGTGCCGTGTCCGATGCGCTCCGCGCGGAGTTCGACCAGCGCGTCCCAGATCGTCTCGGGGCCGGTCGTCTCGCCGGCGTGCGGCACGGAGTGCAGCCCGGCCGCGATCGCCCGGTCGAAGTACGGCTTGAACTGGGGCCTCGGTACGCCGATCTCGGGACCGCCGAGCCCGAACGACACCAGCCCCTCGGGGCGCACCCGGTCCTCGGTCGCGAGCCGGGTCGTCTCCTCGGCGGCTTCGAGCCCCGCCTCGCCGGGGATGTCGAAGCACCACCGCAGTACGGTCCCGAACTCGGCCTCCGCCGCCTTGCGGGCGTCCTCGATCGCGGCCATGAAGGCCGGCTCGTCGATCCCGCGCCGGGTGGAGGAGAACGGGGTGATGGTCAGCTCGGCGTACCGCACCTGCTGCCGGGCGAGGTCCCGCGCCACCTCGAAGGTCAGCAGCCGGACGTCCTCCGGGGTGCGGATGAGGTCGACGACGGACAGATACACCTGGACGAAGTGGGCGAAGTCCGTGAACGTGAAGTAGTCCGCGAGCGCCTCGGGGTCCGTCGGCACCCTGGAGTCGGGGTGGCGGGCGGCCAGTTCCGAGACGATGCGGGGGGAGGCGGAGCCGACGTGGTGCACATGCAGTTCGGCCTTGGGCAGACCGGCGATGAAGTCGGACAGGTCGCGGGTGCCACGAGCGCCGGGAACGGCGGGGGTCACGGGCACGCCCTGCGTGGTGCGGCGGTCGGTCAAGGTTCCTCCCCGGGAACGGCGTCCGCCCCGGACCGTGGTCTGCGTCGGGGGACGCGGGTGATCGGCTGATCGATGACTCGGGATCATCGTAGGCGGCGATCCCCGCGCTGACCCCGGGCTCTAGCATGACCGAACGTACAGCTGAGCGCGTGCGGCCGAAAAGCCGACGCGGATCGGCACGAACGTGACAACAGGGGGAACCGCTCATGCCGTCGGACGAGGCACCGATTCCGAAGACACCTGCCGACCCGCAACCGGACCCGTGGGCACCGCCACAGGACCGGGCCCCGACACCGCCGACGCCGGCCGGTGCCGGGGACGCGATACCGGGGGCCAGGGTCGCGCTGGACAAGCAGGCCGCGCCGGGGGCGGGACTCCCGCCCGCTCCACCCTCGGTGCACGATCAGATGACGGTCACGTCCATGCCGGGTGTGCAGCCGGGCGGCCCGGTACCGGCCGGTGCCGGCGGACCGACGCCTCCCCGGGCTCCCGGGACGCCGGCGCCCTGGGCCGGCCCCGGCCCGTTCGCGCCACCGGGCGGCCCACTGCCCGGTGTGCCCTCCGCCGCGGCCCCCGACCCGTTCGCCCCGCCCGTGCCCCACGCGTCCTACCCGCCCCACGCCTCCTACCCGCCGCCCGCGGTCGGGGTGCCCCACGCCGCCGTCCCGCCCCCGCCCCTCAGCCCCGAGGGGCCCGGGCCGACGCCGTACGGCTACCCGCCGCAGTACCCGGCGGCGTACCCGGGCGACCACGCGCACCCCGGCATGGGGTACCCGTACCCCGCTCCCGGCGCGGGCTACGCCTGGCCCGCGACGGCCGCGCCGCCGAGCAACGGGATGGGCATCGCGGCGATGGTGCTCGGCATCTGTGCCGCCGCGCTGTTCTGTCTGTGGCCGCTGGCGATCCTGCTCGGGATCATGGCCGTGATCTTCGGATCCATCGGCCGCGTCAAGGCCCGCCGGGGCGAGGCGACGAACCCCGGGCACGCCCTGGCCGGGATCATCTGCGGAGTGGTCGGCATCCTGCTGGGCATCGGCTTCATCGTCCTGCTCGTCGTGGCGCCCGGCAGCGGAGACACCGACTCGGACACCGACCCCTTCGACGACGGCTACTCCACCTCTCTCTCGCTCTCGCTCTAGCGGGTCCCACACCCCGCGCCCACCGGGCGCAGGGGCCCGCGGGGGCAGCCACGACGCATCGTCACCCGCCCTCGGGCGGAGCGCTCAGGCGTCGACCCCGCTCAGCAACCGCTCACGGGCCGCCATCAGCGCGAAGCCCAGCAGGTTGGGGCCCCGCCACCGGGCGGGGTCCATGGCGCGTTCGTCGTCCGCCGCGAGGCCGATGCCCCAGACGCGGTCGAGGGGGCTCGCTTCGACGAGGACGCGGTGGTGCGTGCCCAGCAGGAAGGCCCGCAGGTCGGGGTGGGCGGCGAACTTGTGGAAGCTGCCCTCGGCGACGATCGCGAAGCGCTCCCGCTCCCACAGGGCGTCGTCGAAGCCGCGGACGAGCCGCCCGATCTTCTTGGCCTGCGCGGGGCCCGCCGCGGCGACGGCTCTGCGCTCCGCCTCCGTGTCCCCGAACAGCCGGGCCTTCGACGCCATCATCCAGTGCTCGGCCGTGGCGTACTCCACGCCGTCCACCGTGAACGGCGAGGGCCACCACTGACTCAGACAGCTCGCGCCGATCCGGCCGTCGGGCCGTGGCCGGTGCCCCCAGAAGTGCAGGTACCTGATCCTCGCCCCCGCGCGGACCGCTTCCGTCAGCGCGTCCCAGGAATCGATCTTCTCCATGTCGACGAGTCTGGCAGCCGCCACTGACATTCCGTCCTTGATTTTCGGTCCTGACTCGACACCTGGTCGACAGATTCCGTCGCGTAACCAAAAGGCAACAACGGAATCACTTGTTGGTGCCGCATGGCTCTGTCAGGATCGGCACTCAAATCGAGCTGGAGCTACGCCACCCGCCCCCGGGGACAGAGGGGGCACAGGCGGAGGAGAGCGACATGCAGAACCCGGGCACCGCGACCCCGGACCGATTCCCCGCACAGGACCGCTTCGCGGTCGGCGCGCAGTACGTCGCCGGCCGCCTGACGAAGGGCACTTCGGGCCGCACCCACGCGGTCGTCGACCCCGCGACCGGTGACGAGGTCCTCGCCTACGAGCTGGCCGGACCGGACGACGTGGACGCGGCCGTGGCCGCGGCCCGCGCGGCCTTCCCGGGCTGGGCCGCCACGACACCCGGCGAGCGGTCGGACGCGCTGCACCGCTTCGCCGCGGTGCTGGCCGACCGGGCGGAGGAGTTCGCGCGGGCCGAGTCCCTGCAGTGCGGGAAGCCGCTCAAACTGACGCGTGAGTTCGACGTGCCCGGCACGATCGACAACATCGCGTTCTTCGCGGGCGCCGCCCGGCACCTCCAGGGCCAGTCGGCCGGCGAGTACTCGGGCGACCACACCTCCTACGTACGCCGTGAGCCCCTCGGGGTGGTGGGTTCCATCGCACCCTGGAACTACCCCCTCCAGATGGCGGCCTGGAAGATCCTCCCGGCGGTCGCGGCGGGCAACACGATCGTGCTCAAGCCCGCCGAGTCGACCCCGCTCACCTCGCTGCTGTTCGCGCAGGCGGCCACGGACGCCGGCATTCCCGACGGCGTGATCAACATCGTCACCGGGACCGGCAAGGAGGCCGGTGAGCACCTCGTCGGCCATCCCGCCGTGGTCATGACCTCCTTCACCGGGTCCACGGCCGTCGGCAAGCGCGTGGCCGAGATCGCCACCGCGACCCTCAAGCGCCTCCATCTGGAGCTGGGCGGCAAGGCCCCGTTCGTGGTCTTCGACGACGCCGACCTGGAGGCCGCCGCCAACGGCGCGGTCGCGGGCGCCCTCATCAACACCGGCCAGGACTGCACGGCCGCCACGCGGGCGTACGTGCAGCGGCCCCTGTACGAGGAGTTCGTCGCGCGGACGGCCGCCCTCATGGAGACCGTCCGGCTCGGCGACCCCTTCGCCCCGGGCACCGACCTCGGACCGCTCATCTCGCACGTCCAGCGCGACCGTGTCGCCGGGTTCGTCGAGCGGGCACGCGCGTACGCGCGCGTGGTCACCGGAGGCGAGGCGCCCCGGGGAGAGCTGAAGGACGGCGCGTACTACCGGCCCACGCTCGTGGCGGACGCGGCCCAGGACAGCGAGATCGTCCAGTCGGAGATCTTCGGACCCGTACTCGTGGTCCTGCCCTTCGACAGCGACGACGAGGGCATCCGGCTCGCGAACGACACCCCGTACGGGCTCGCCGCCTCCGCCTGGAGCCGGGACGTGTACCGGGCAGGCCGCGCCACACGGGAGATCCAGGCCGGATGCGTGTGGGTCAACGACCACATCCCGATCATCAGCGAGATGCCGCACGGCGGCTACAAGGCATCCGGCTGGGGCAAGGACATGTCCGCGTACTCGTTCGAGGAGTACACCCAGATCAAGCACGTCATGTTCGACAATACGGCGATTGCCAGGAAGGACTGGCACCGCACGATCTTCGGGGACCGCTAGCCACTCTCAGGCCGTCCGACCCGCGGCCGCCCACCTTCCCGAAAGGGCATCAGCGCATGGAGCAGTACGAGCCCGACCGCCTGTCGCCGGCCCAAGTGGCCGCCGTGCGGCGCAGCTTCCGCAACGGCCGGGCCGCCATGACACGGCGGTCCCTGTTGCGGGCCTCCGCGGGCGGCGCGCTCGCGGTCGGCGGCCTCGGGACGCTGAGCGCCTGCGGCATCCCCGCGGCCGGCACCACCCGGGGCGGCGTCTCCGCGGAGGACCACTCGGCCGAGGAGAAGACCGTCAACTTCTCCAACTGGACCGAGTACATCGACGTGGACGAGAGCGAGAAGCACCACCCCACGCTCGACCAGTTCAAGAAGCGGACCGGTATCTCGGTCAAGTACACCGAGGACATCAACGACAACGTCGAGTTCTTCGGGAAGATCAAGCCGCAGCTGGCCGCGGGGCAGGACACCGGGCGCGACATCATCGTCCTCACCGACTGGCTCGCCGCCCGGCTGATCCGCCTCGGATGGGTCCAGAAACTGGACGCCTCCAACCTGCCGCACGCCTACGCCAACCTGTCCGCTCAGTTCCGCGACCCGGACTGGGACCCGGGGCGGGCCTACTCCTATGTCTGGCAGGGCATCTCGACCGTCATCGCCTACAACAAGAAGGCCCTCGACGGCCAGGAGGTGAAGTCGATCTCCGACCTGCTCGACAACGACAAGCTCAAGGGCCGGGTCGGCTTCCTGTCGGAGATGCGCGACAGCATCGGCATGACCCTGCTCGACATGGGCAAGGACCCGGCGAACTTCACCGCCGACGACTACGACGCGGCGATCGCGCGGCTTCAGAAGGCCGTCGACAAGGGGCAGATCCGCCGCTTCACCGGCAACGACTACACCTCCGACCTGACCAGCGGCGACTTCGCGGCCTGTGTCGCCTGGGCCGGTGACGTGGTCCAGCTGAAGGCGGACAGCCCGGACATCGACTTCATCATCCCCGAGAGCGGATACATGACGTCGACCGACAACATGCTGATCCCCAACAAGGCCCGTCACAAGACGAACGCCGAGAGGTTGATCGACTTCTACTACCAGCCCCGGCCGGCCGCCGAGCTCGCCGCGTACATCAACTACGTGTCGCCCGTCGACGGGGTGAAGCCCGAGCTGGAGAAGATCGACCCGGATGCGGCGAACAACCCGCTGATCATCCCCGACAAGGCCATGGCCGCGAAGTCGCACGCCTTCCGCTCGCTGAGCTCGAAGGAAGAGACGATATTCGAACAGAAGTTCGCGAAGCTGACGGGGGCGTGATCACCGTGACGAACAAGACCACCGACCACAGCGGGGACGTCCGCCTCTCCGGCATCGGCAAGACCTACGACAACGGCTTCACCGCCGTACACCCGCTGGACCTGACCGTTCCCCAGGGCTCCTTCTTCGCCCTGCTCGGCGCCTCCGGCTGCGGCAAGACGACCACCCTGCGCATGATCGCCGGCCTCGAGGAGCCCACCACGGGCACCGTGCACCTCGGTGACCAGGAGGTCACCCGGCTGCCGCCCTACAAGCGGCCGGTGAACACCGTCTTCCAGTCGTACGCCCTCTTCCCGCACCTGGACATCTTCGAGAACGTCGCCTTCGGGCTGCGCCGGCGCGGCATCAGGAGCGTGAAGAAGCAGGTCGAGGACATGCTGGAGCTCGTGCAGCTGGGGGAGCAGGCGCGCAAGAAGCCGCACCAGCTCTCCGGCGGCCAGCAGCAGCGCGTCGCCGTCGCCCGGGCGCTGATCAACACGCCCAAGGTGCTGCTCCTGGACGAGCCGCTCGGTGCCCTCGACCTCAAGCTGCGCCGCCAGATGCAGCTGGAGCTCAAGCGCATCCAGACCGAGGTCGGTATCACCTTCGTGCACGTCACGCACGACCAGGAGGAGGCCATGACCATGGCCGACACGGTCGCCGTGATGAACGGCGGCAGGGTCGAGCAGCTCGGCTCGCCGACCGACCTGTACGAGAACCCGCAGACCACCTTCGTCGCCAACTTCCTCGGCACCTCCAACCTCATCGAGGCCGAGGTCGACTCCCGCAGCGGCGGCGAGATCGTGCTGAAGGCGGGCGGCGGCAAGCTGGTGCTGCCCGAGGCGCGGTACTCCGGGCCGACCGCGACCGGCGGCAGGGTGCTGGTCGGCGTCCGCCCCGAGAAGATCTCCCTCACCCACGCCGACGAGGCGGGCGAGATCCCCGTGGGCCGCAACCGGATCACCGGCAAGATCGCCGACTCCTCCTTCATCGGCGTCTCCACGCAGTACGTCATCGACAGCCCCGTCTGTCCCGAGTTCGAGGTCTACGCCCAGAACATCGACCGGGACGAACGGCTGGTGCCCGGCGCCGAGGTCGTCCTGCACTGGAACCCGGCCCACACCTTCGGCCTGGACGCCGCCCAGGACATCGACGCCGGCATCCAGGAAGAGGCGACGCTCTGATGGCGACGCTCACCGAGGCGCCGCCGCCTCTGACCCCGACCGCGCCCGAGAAGAAGCCGCCACGCAGAAGGGGCCGGCTCACGCCGTACTGGCTGCTGCTGCCCGGCATCCTCTGGCTGGTCGTCTTCTTCGCGCTGCCGATGATCTACCAGGCCTCCACGTCCGTGCAGACGGGCTCCCTGGAGGAGGGCTACAAGGTCACCTGGCACTTCGCCACCTACTGGGACGCGCTGTCCGAGTACTGGCCGCAGTTCCTGCGCTCGATCCTGTACGCCGGCGCCGCCACGATCCTGTGCCTCGTCCTCGGCTACCCGCTCGCATACCTCATCGCGTTCCGCGCGGGACGCTGGCGGAACCTGATCATGATCCTGGTGATCGCGCCGTTCTTCACCAGCTTCCTGATCCGCACCCTCGCCTGGAAGACGATCCTCGCGGACGGCGGCCCGGTGGTCGGCGCCCTCAACACCCTGCACGTCCTGGACGTCACCGACTGGCTCGGCTGGACGGCAGGCGACCGCGTGCTGGCCACGCCGCTCGCGGTGGTGTGCGGTCTGACCTACAACTTCCTGCCGTTCATGATCCTTCCGCTCTACACCTCGCTGGAGCGCATCGACGGACGGCTGCACGAGGCCGCGGGCGACCTGTACGCCAGACCGGTCACCACCTTCCGCAAGGTGACCTTCCCGCTGTCGATGCCGGGCGTGGTCTCCGGCACGCTGCTGACCTTCATCCCGGCGGCCGGCGACTACGTCAACGCGGACCTGCTCGGATCCACGGATACACGTATGGTCGGAAACGTGATCCAGACGCAGTTCCTGCGCATCCTGGACTACCCGACGGCCGCGGCTCTCTCCTTCATCCTGATGGCCGCGATTCTCCTCATGGTCACGCTCTACATCCGCCGGTCCGGGACGGAGGATCTGGTTTAAATGGCCTTCGTCAACTGGCTCAAGCGCCATCTCGTCGTCATCGCGGGACTGTGCACGCTCGGTTATCTGCTGCTGCCGAACGTCGTCGTCACGGTGTTCTCCTTCAACAAGCCGAAGGGCCGCTTCAACTACCAGTGGCAGCAGTTCTCCACGGACGCCTGGCAGGACCCCTGCGGGGTCGCCGGCATGTGCGGCTCGCTCTCCCTCAGCCTCCAGATCGCGTTCTGGGCGACGCTCGGCGCGACCGTCCTCGGCACGATGATCGCCTTCGCGCTGGTCCGCTACCGCTTCCGGGCCCGCGGTGCCGTGAACTCGCTGATCTTCCTGCCGATGGCGATGCCCGAGGTCGTCATGGCGGCCTCGCTGCTCACCCTGTTCCTCAACATGGGCGCCCAGCTGGGTTTCTGGACCGTCCTCATCGCGCACATCATGTTCTGCCTGAGCTTCGTCGTCACGGCGGTCAAGGCGCGCGTGATGTCGATGGACCCGCGCCTGGAGCAGGCGGCCCAGGACCTCTACGCCGGGCCCTTCCAGACCTTCCTCAGGGTCACCCTGCCGATCGCCGCCCCCGGAATCGCCGCGGGCGCGATGCTCGCCTTCGCACTCTCCTTCGACGATTTCATCATCACCAATTTCAACGCGGGCTCGACCGTCACCTTCCCCATGTTCGTCTGGGGTTCGGCGCAGCGCGGCACACCCGTCCAGATCAATGTCATCGGTACGGCCATGTTCCTGGTCGCCGTCCTGCTGGTGCTGGTCTCCATGGTCATCGGCAATCGCCGTAGCAAGCAGAAGGCATAGGCCTTTCGCGCACCTTCCGTAGGGAGTTGAAATCATGGCCCCGAGCGCCATGAGCCGTTGGACGAAGTCGCTCTCCGAAGCCCAGCCGGTCCCGTACTGGCTCGAAGACCCGGGCCAACCCCGCCCCGAGCCCGCGCTCACCGGCGCGGAGACCTGCGATCTGCTGGTCGTCGGCGGTGGTTACAGCGGACTGTGGACGGCGCTGCTCGCCAAGGAGCGCGACCCGGGACGGGACGTCGTCCTGCTGGAGGGCCGTGAGGTGGGCTGGGCCGCCTCCGGCCGCAACGGCGGTTTCTGTGCCGCCTCGCTCACCCACGGCCTGGCCAACGGGCTCGCCCGCTGGCCCGACGAGATCCACAAGCTGGAGGAACTGGGCGCCCGCAACCTCGACGAGATCGAGGCGGCGGTCGCCCGGCACGGCCTGGACTGCGACTTCGAACGCACCGGCGAGATCGACGTCGCCACCGAGACCTACCAGGCCTGGGAACTGCGGGACTGGTACGACGAGATCGCGGGCAAGGGCCTCGCCGACGGCATCGAGTTCCTGGACGCCGACGCGGTCCGCGAGCAGGTCGCCTCTCCGACCTTCCGGGCGGGCCTGTACGACCGCCGGGGCGTCGCCATGCTGCACCCCGCCAAACTCGCCTGGGGCCTCAAGCGGGCCTGCCTGAACCTCGGCGTCCGCGTCTACGAGCACACCCCCGCGCTGAACCTGAAGGCGTACGGCCCCGGCATGGCCGTGCGCACTCCCTACGGTCAGGTCCGTACCCGGCAGGTGGCGCTCGGCACGAACATCTTCCCCAGCCTGGTCAGGCGCGTCCGCGCGTACACCGTCCCGGTCTACGACTACGCCCTGATGACGGAGCCGCTGACCGCCGAGCAGCTGGCGTCGATCGGCTGGAAGAACCGGCAGGGGCTCGGGGACTCGGCGAACCAGTTCCACTACTTCCGGCTCAGCGCCGACAACCGCATCCTCTGGGGCGGCTACGACGCGGTGTACCAGTACGGCGGCCGGGTGCGGGCCGAGTACGACGACCGGCCGGAGACGTACGCCAAGCTCGCCGGGCACTTCTTCACCTGCTTCCCGCAGCTGGAGGGTCTCCGCTTCACCCACGCCTGGGGCGGCGCGATCGACACCTGCTCCCGCTTCTCGGCGTTCTTCGGCACCGCCCACCAGGGCAAAGTCGCCTATGCGGCCGGGTATACGGGGCTGGGGGTGGGCGCCACCCGGTTCGGCGCCGACGTCATGCTCGACCTGCTCGCGGGCGAGCGCACGGAGCGCACCGAGCTGGAGATGGTCCGCAGGAAGCCGCTGCCGTTCCCGCCGGAGCCCTTCGCCTGGACCGGTATCGCCCTCACCAAGTGGTCCCTGGCCCGCGCCGACTCCCGCGCCGGGCGCCGCAACCTGTGGCTGAAGGCCATGGACCGGCTGGGGCTGGGCTTCGACAGCTGAGGCGGGCGGACCGGAATCCCGTGCTCAGCGGGGCGTGCAGGCGTGCGCGTGATCAACGGGCGTACGCCCTGCTGGGCCGTGCTACTCCATTCACCACCAAGAAGTGGGCGGAACCCGCGTAATGCCCGGCCGGAACCTCTGTCTGTGCTCCTGACGCGAAAACGCGTCCGACGGAGCTCTAGAGAGAGGAAGGTCCCTGTCATGACTGGGGCCAAGACGGCGGCCGAGTGGCTGGCATCCGTATCACCGGATCCCGAGGCCTGCCGCTGGGAGTGGGAGCGCAACCCCCTGGGGGTCGCCCTGCTTCCGGCCGGCAGGGCGTGGGACGTGCTGATCCTGCCGGGCCTGCTCGGCTATCCCACCCTCGATGTCCTGACCCGCATCATCGACCGGCCCGGACCCGTGCTCGCCGACTTCGGCGACGACCGCATGGGGTTCTTCGTCCCGCCGGGCACGGCGTCGCGGTGGCTCGGCACGGGGGTGCGCAGCGCGGGCGGCGGCACCTGGATCGTGGTGCCGTACCCGGGGCGGCAGACCGGCGGAGTCCGCTGGCTGATCCCGCCGGACGGCAGCGGCACCCTCACCGATCCGGCACTGCTCGAACTGGCGATGCACGAGGCGGCGGCGAGCCTCGCCAGGGACGAGGAGCGCCGGCCGGGGAACTGAGGACCCCGTGCGGTGACGGCGGCCGTCCCCCGGCCACCCCGATGTGGTGACGGTGGCCCTGCCCGGCCGCGCGCACCTGTCGGCCGCCCGTGCGGCCGACGCGGACGTCACGCGGGAGAACTCCGGCGTACCCCGGACCACAGCGAGGAGAGCAGCGGCACGCACACGCACCAGCTCGCCACCACGTCGAGCGGCCAGTGGTAGCCCTGGCGCACCAGACCGAAGCCGACCCCTGTGTTCAGCACGACCGCGAGCACGACGGCCGCACGGCGCGCGGGGGCGCCGCGCAGCAGGGGCAGCAGGAGCAGGACGGCGGCGCCGTACGCGACGGAGGCGGTCGCGGTGTGGCCGGACGGGTAGAAACCGGTGCCCGGACCCATGACCGGCGGACCGGGCCGGGCGATGAGCTCCTTCAGCGGGATCACCCAGAGCGGTACGGCCGCCAGCAGGAGCGCGGCCGCGGCGGACGGCCGCCACCAGTGGTCCCGGCCTGCGGCCCGCGCACGCCACGCGACGTACAGCAGGACGAGGGCGAGGACCGGGACGGCGACCGTGATGTTGCCGAGGTCGGCGAGGAACTGTGTGGGGGCGCCGCGGTGGACGAGCACGTCGCTGAGGCGTTCGTCCGCGCGGGCCAGGGGGCCGTGCGCGAGGACCTGCCAGGTGATCAGTGCGAAGAGGAGGGCCGAGGCGCCGAGAAGGAGGAGGGCGGCGCGGCGGCCCGGGAGGATGGTCGGCCGTCCTCGAACAGGGGGGGTGGTTCGAGGACGGCCGTCCGGATCGGTGTGCCGCACGCCCCGGGGGGTTTGGGGCGGGCGGCCGTCCGATCGGTGAGGAGATCCGGAGCCGGAAGCTCCGGGTGTGTGCGCGAGGGCACGACCAGGGCGAAGCTGGGGAGGCCCCGACCCGGTGTCGCCCACAGTCCTCTGTGGGCGGGGTGTATCTCTCATCTGCTCAAGAACCTACGACAGGGGACGCGGCCACGACAGCCGGAATCGCGACCCGCCATGCACCTTGCACACCTTCTTCACGCGCTCCGACGCTTGTCCACAGGGACCGGAATCCGGGATCGGATTCCGGTTCCGGTTCAGGTCCCGTGAAGTGTGGGACGTCGGAGGCGGGTGGGACATTCCGTATGCGGGCGCCCCGCAAGAAGAGGGCGGGCGTTCCGTATGAAGGGCGCGGGCGCCACGCGAGAAGGTGCCGGGCGCCCCGCTGGAAGGGGCGTCCGGCACCGTCCGGCGTGCGTCAGGCGCGGGTGAAGGCCTGCTCGATGATGTCGAGGCCCTCGTTCAGGAGGTCCTCGCCGATGACGAGCGGCGGCAGGAAGCGCAGCACGTTGCCGTAGGTGCCACAGGTCAGGACCAGCAGGCCCTCCTGGTGGCAGGCCTTCGCCAGCGCGGCGGTCGCCTCCGGGTTCGGCTCCTTCGTCGTACGGTCCTTGACCAGCTCGATGGCGATCATGGCGCCGCGGCCGCGGATGTCGCCGATGATGTCGAACTTCTCGGCCATGGCGGTGAGGCGGGCCTTCATCGTCGTCTCGATGCTCTTCGCCCGGGCGTTGAGGTCCAGCTCCCTCATCGTCTCGATCGAGCCGAGGGCGCCCGCGCAGGCGACGGGGTTGCCGCCGTAGGTGCCGCCCAGGCCGCCCGCGTGCGCCGCGTCCATGATCTCCGCGCGGCCGGTGACGGCGGCGAGCGGGAGGCCGCCGGCGATGCCCTTGGCGGTGGTGATCAGGTCCGGGACGATGCCCTCGTCCTCGCAGGCGAACCACTGGCCGGTGCGGCAGAAGCCCGACTGGATCTCGTCGGCGACGAAGACGATGCCGTTGTCGGCGGCGAACTCGCGGATCGCGGGCAGGAAGCCCTTGGCCGGCTCGATGAAGCCGCCCTCGCCGAGCACCGGCTCGATGATGATCGCGGCCACGTTCTCCGCGCCGACCTGCTTGGAGATCTGGTCGATGGCCTGCGCGGCGGCCTCGGGGCCCGCGTTCTCCGGGCCGGTCGGCCAGCGGTAGCCGTACGCCACCGGGACGCGGTAGACCTCGGGCGCGAACGGGCCGAAGCCGTGCTTGTACGGCATGTTCTTCGCGGTCAGGGCCATCGTGAGGTTGGTGCGGCCGTGGTAGCCGTGGTCGAACACGACCACGGCCTGCCTCTTGGTGTACGACCGGGCGATCTTCACGGCGTTCTCGACGGCCTCGGCACCGCTGTTGAACAGAGCGGACTTCTTGGCGTGGTCGCCCGGGGTCAGCTCGGCGAGGGCCTCGGCGACGGCGACGTAGCCCTCGTACGGAGTGACCATGAAACAGGTGTGCGTGAAGTCCTGGAGCTGGGCGGTGGCCCGGCGGACCACGGCCTCGGCGCTGGCGCCGACGCTCGTGACGGCGATGCCCGAGCCGAAGTCGATCAGCCGGTTGCCGTCGACGTCCTCGATGATGCCGCCGCCCGCGCGCGCGGTGAACACCGGCAGCACCGACCCCACCCCCGCCGCGACCGCGGCGACACGACGGGCCTGCAGCTCCTGGGACTTCGGTCCGGGGATGGCGGTGACTACGCGGCGCTCCTGGGGAAGCGGCGGAAGGGCGGTCATGGGAGCTCCCTGGTGATCGTGCGTATGTACGACTTGGGGCGTACGGGGGGCGGGTCGGCGCGCGCGTCGACCGGTGACGGTGTTTTCTCGGACGCCTGCCTTCTTTTCTCGCAGGCTAGGGCGACGGGCGGGGGGTGGGCATGCTCCATGTGGGCGTTGTCGAGGATTCGTCTTGTCCGCGTTGGACAGAGAGCAACAGGGGCACGGGTGGGCGTCCGACCGCGTAATACGGTGAGCACGGCGGGACACCCGGCCGCGTAAGCGGTGAACTCCCCTTGCGGGAGCGTTAGATTGACTCGCTGATGGTGGACGGAACGGCTGGTCAGGGGGCAGGCGCGATGGACAGCGACGGAACGCGGGACGCGCGAGGGACACATGCGAATCCCGTGCCGCGTCCGGCGGGGTCGCCGGAGATGCCCGCGGCACCTCCGCTGCCACCCCGGCCCGCGGGGGTTCCCGGGGCGCCGCCCAGGCCGGACGGCAACGCCTTCCTGTCCTGGCTGCGGACACCGCGACCCGACGCGGCCCCCGGCGTGTGGCGGTTCGGGCACCGGCCCCGCCCGGAGGAGGAGCCCGAGACCGTCCCCGCCCGGCAGCTGCTCGGCGGCGCCCTGATCGCCTTCCTCGTCGGCTGGCTGATCTGGTCCCTGCTCTGGAACGGCTACCTCGGCGGCTGGTGGCTGGTGCCGCTCTTCGCGATGATCCCGGACTCCTGGGCGCCGGCCCACTCGTACTCCGCCGTGGTCATCAGCTATGTCTGGTACACCGTCGTCGCCCTGGCGATTCTGGTCGGTGTCGGACGGCTCGGCCGCTGGGGCGAGGTCTGGCGCCGGTACGGAGCACCGCGTTTCCGGCAGCCCCGGACCCGACAGGTGGTACCGCCGCCCGAGGACGACCCCGCCCAGTGGAACCAGCTCCGGGAGGCCGGGGCCGTCGACGCTGCCGAGCGGCTGGTCGTGGAGGGGGCGGCCGGGCTCATGCGGGATGTGGATCATGCGCGGATCATGCGGGCGTGGCAGGGCGTGCGGAGCGGGCGGCACAGTCTGGCGACGTTCACCGGGGCGGTGCTGAAGGACGGCGCGGCGGCGTGTCTGCACCCGTCCGGGGAGCGGGACCTGCCCGCCCGGCTCGCCCGGCACGACCTGGTCACCGGTCAGGTCCGCCTGGGCGGCACCGTCGACGACCCGCGTAACCCCTACGCCTACCGGGGCACGGGCCTCGCCCTGGGCCCCGACCTGCTCGGCACGTCCCTGCTGGCCGTCGGACCCGCCGGATCGGGCAAGACCGGCAGCGTGGTCTGGCCCGTCGCCGAGTCGCTGTGTCTGCACGCGCTCGCCGGGCGGGCCGCGGTGGTGGTCGTGGGGGCGGCGGGAGCGGGCCTCGGTCCGGCCGACGCGTACGACGTCGTGGTGCGCATCGGGAACCCGGAGTCCGTCTACGACCTCGACCTCTACGGGGGGACCACGGACCCCGACGAGGCCGCGGCCGTCCTCGCGGAGGCGCTCGTCGGCGACCTGGCCGACCCGCACCCCGGCGGCGACAGCCGGCGCTCCACCACCGTCCTCGCCCAGCTGCTCGGCCCCTACCGGGCGGTGCACGGGCGGTTCCCGTCGGTGCCGCAGCTGCGCCAGCTGCTCGACGGCTCGCCCGGCCCGCTGGGCGAGCTGCGCAAGGCCCTCCAGGCCGCCGGACAGGAGTCCCTGCTGCGGGAACTGGACGCGCGGGAACGCCAGCTCGGACACCCCGGGGACGTCGGCTCCGTCCTCGCCGACCGGGTCGCCCTCCTCGACCGGCCCGCCTTCGCCACGTTCTTCGACACCTCCGGCCAGTCCCGGCCCTTCTCCCTGCGCGCCCTCGACCACCCGGTACGGGTCCGTATCGACCTCCCCGAGCGCGGCCACTCCGACGCCTCGCGCATCCTGGCCCGGCTGGTGCTCGCGCAGTTCACCGCGAGCGTCGCCGTCCGGGAGGACCGGTCGCTGTTCGCCTGTCTCGTGCTCGACGACGCGACCGGGGTCGTCACGCCGGAGGCCGTACGCGGCATCCAGCGGCTGCGCTCGACCAACGCGGGCACGGTCCTCACCCTCCGCACCCTCGACGACGTGCCCCGGCCGCTGCGCGGGCCGCTCCTCGGCGCCACCGGCTGCCGGATGGCGCTGTCCGGGCTCACCCCGTGGGACGGGCAGGACTTCGCCGAGGTCTGGGGCAAGGAGTGGACCGAGGCGCGGGACGTCACCGACCGGCAGATCATCGCCGACTCCCCGGCGGGCAAGGCCTGGCACGCGCTGCGCCGGGCGATCACCGGCCACGCGCCGACCGCGCGGGCCGTGACCGTACGGCAGGTCGAACGGGAGCGCTGGTCCGCCTCCGAACTGGCGCACGGCGTGCCGCCGGGCCACGCGGTGCTGTCGCTGACGACCGTGCGGGGCGAGCACGCGCCGCCGCTGCTGGTGGACCTGCGGGGCTGAACGGCGGGCCGGAGCGCCGTTCGGTTCCAGCCGATCGGTGTGCGGTGCGGGGGGCTCGTGACCGTACGGTGAGGCAGAATCGGGGCAGCCGTTCATACGCGGCGGCCAAAAGTTCCCGTCGACGTGAAGGTCCCATGCCCCCCACGCTCGCCTCGCTCGTCCACCACTCCACGCTCAAGCTGACCGTGCGGGCGGGCGAGGACCGCCTGGACGTACCGGTGCGCTGGGCGCACGCCAGTGAGCTGGCCGACCCCGTGCCGTACATGGAGGGCGGGGAGCTGCTGCTCATCACCGCGCTGCAGCTGGACGCGGAGGATCCGGAGGCGATGCGGCGCTATGTGCGGCGGCTGGTGGGCGCCGGGGTCGTCGGGCTCGGCTTCGCCGTCGGGGTGCACTACGAGAACATCCCCGAGGCGCTCGTCGCGGCGGCCGAGGGGGAGGGGCTGCCCCTGCTGGAAGTGCCCCGGCGTACGCCGTTCCTCGCCATCAGCAAGGCCGTGTCGGCCGCCATCGCCGCCGAGCAGTACCGGGCGGTCACGGCGGGATTCGCCGCCCAGCGGGAACTCACCCGGCAGGCGTTGACCGACGGCCCCGAAGGGCTGCTCGGCGCGCTCGCCGGGCAGATCGACGGGTGGGCCGCCCTGTACGACGCCTCCGGCGCGGTCGTCGCGGTGGCGCCCGACTGGGCGGAGCGGCGGGCCGGCCGGCTCACCGCCGACGTCGAACGGCTGCGCGACCGGCCCGCGCCGGCCAGCGCGGTCGTCGGCGGCGAGGACCGCGTCGAACTGCACTCCCTCGGCAGCGGGCGCGGGGCCCGTGCCGCCCTCGCCGTGGGTACGGCGGCGGCCCTCGGCACGGCCGAGCGGTACGCCGTCCACTCCGCGATCGCCCTGCTGACCCTCACCACGGAGCGGTCGCGTCCGCTGCACGCCGCCGAGCAGCGGATCGGCGCGGCGGTGCTGCGGATGCTGCTGGCCGGGGAGTGCGACCATGCGCGCGCCGTCGCCGGCGATCTGTACGGGGGGCTGCTGGACGCCCCCTTCCGGCTGATCCTGGCGGAGTCCACCTCTTCATCGGTCGCCACCGGCCCGGGGGGCGATCTGCTCGGACAGCTCGTCGAGGTCGTCGAGGCGGCCGCCGCGCGGGCCGGGGAGGCGGTGCTCGTCGTGCCCGACGGGGAGCGGCTGGTGGTGCTCGCCGTGGACGGGGGTGCGGCGGTGGCCGCGTGCGGGGTGTTCGCGGCGGGGCTGGAGACGGCGCGGGCGGCCGGGCGGGAACCGGTGTCCGGGGGCGGCCTCGGCCCCGTCCCCGTGCCGGTCTCCGTCGAGGAGGAGGAACTTGTCGTCGGGCTGTCGGCGCCCGCCGGGCCGATCGCGGCCGCCGCCGCGTACAAGCAGGCCGAGCAGGCGCTGTCCGTGGCCCGGAGGCGGGGGCGCTGTCTCGTCGAGCACGAGGAGCTGGCGGCGGGGTCCGTGTTGCCGTTGCTCGGTGACGATGCGGTGCGGGCGTTCGCGGACAGTCTGCTGCGGCCGCTTCGTGAGCACGACGCGACCGGGCGGGGGGATCTCGTCGCTTCGCTGCGGGCGTGGTTGTCGCGGCATGGGCAGTGGGATGCGGCTGCCGCCGATCTGGGGGTGCACCGGCATACGTTGCGCTATCGGATGAGGCGGGTGGAGGAGATCGTGGGGCGGTCGCTGGATGATCCCGATGCGCGGATGGAGTTGTGGCTGGCGTTGAAGGCGACCGCTGCCGCGGGGGAGTAGGGCGTACGTTTCCGCCCCCGCCGCCCCTACCCGTCCCTTCCCAGGGGCTGCGCCCCTTCGACCCCCGGCCGCGGGCCCGGTGGGGGCTGATCGCGCAGTTCCCCGCGCCCCTGAAAAGCATTCCGGGGTGTCATCGTTGACTTATGTCATCGTTGACACTGCCTGGCGAGGATGATGGACTCCGTCTCCCGGAAACGTCAATGCCCTGCACTCGTC
>NZ_JBSFCF010000030.1:0-122876 GCF_053593335.1 Streptomyces sp. NPDC002324 | reverse complement strand
CAGCGTCCACAACGCGAAGAATGGGAATGACTTCCTCGTCCATGGCGCCATCGTCGCAGACCGCCCAGGGCGAACGTTGCCTGATGCGGCACTAGCAGGCGTGACGGTCGTGGCGATGGCCTCCAAGGGCGACCCGCAGAGGGGCCGGAGGAAAGGAATCAAGGCGGAGAAAGGACTCGATCTGTCGCCGAACCGGGCACGCGTCAACATCGGATCGATCACGGGTACGGCAACGGCGAGATATCCCGACGCGGTCCACTTCAAGAGCTTCTGGGAGGTCAAGAACGTCGCCTACCTCCGCCTGACACCTCAGATGACCGACTTCATCTTCTTCGCGCAGGCCTCGAACCTCAAGATGGTGCTCTACATCCGCCCCAGCATCGCGGGCAAGGCAGGCACCGTCCTGTCGCCCTCCCTGAAACAGGCACTCGTTGTCCTCCGCAAATCCGGCCTGCTGGAAATCCGCCGTCTGAAGATCTACTGATCCCGTCAAGGCCTTCGGCCGCACGGTGCCAGGCGAGAACCCATCCGACGGGCACCCTAAGCTTGGCGTTTATGCAGCTTTGCTGCCTGTGATGGCTGTCGCGAGGTTTGGTTTGTTCTGTTTCCCAACAGGGTGTTCGCGTGCGCGGTGCTTGTTCTTCATGCCGGTTGGCCGGCCGGGGCCTGCGGTGCTGGGTTTCGGTGCGCTGGTCGGCTGAGGGGTTTTCCCATGGAGGCGGCGAAATCCTCGACTGACACGCGCTGGTGTGAGACGCCCTTGGCGCGCGGGCCGTTCCCAGCGTTTACGGAGATCTTCTGCGAGGGGCCGGGCAAGGCGGAGTTGGGTGTGGGCGACAATGACGAGCCAGGTCCAGCGGTCGGCGGCGGCCGGTTCACGGAAACCGGACTCCTCGACCCCGGTGGGCCGGGCGCCGTCGAAAATCGGGATCGGCCATGTATACGGCACGGACTCTGCTTGCCCGGCGCTTTACTGCCGTCCCTGGACGTACGGCCTCATCAGTCGACTGCCCCCTTGATGGGGCTCGTTGCAAACGGTTCCGGCAGCACTCTCGTGAAGAAGACGGCCGGGCCGAAATCATGGGTCAAAGTGAAGTGCGATCCGTGCACGGCAGGCCGTAGCGTCCAGGGATGAGCAGCTTCAACACGCACCGGAGACGGGTCCACGATGAGGGCCTGCCCACCCGCGCCCGGCATTCGAATTTGCGATCGTGCCTCGTCCACTTCGCGCCCTACGGCTTCCGGGCAACGTACCATCACCTGTGCCTCAGCGCTGGAATCCCCAAGGATCTGGAGAAGGATCCGAGCTCGCTCATACGCGCCGTCGAGGAGTTGCACCACGCCCGACAGCTCTGGCTCGCTGACGAACGCGCCTATGCCAACAGTCGCCGGGCGGACAAAGCACGCGGCTTTCGGCAGATGAGACCAGACGGGTCCTGGCGAGGCTGGCAGCGCGGGTGGGGGAACATCGCTTACTGTCCCGAACCGACAACCCATCCCGACGAGCCGCTGCCGGTCGTGGTCGAGCGGGTGCTCCGTTCGTCGGTTCCGCCCGATGAAGCTCCAGCGCTGACGTGCCGAGTATGCGGGAGTCGGGACAACACCAGTATCTGGAACGACGGCGTTTACTGGATCCATCAGCTGTGTATGGGATGCGGGGTGAGCCTCGCGATGCGGCGCACCGAGGTGCCCGACCCGCTGCTAGCGGCCCACCACGCCCGGCAGTGGAAAGAGATCTGGAGGGTGCGCGACGAATCTCCGCGCAGCTGCTGCTTTGTGTCTCATTCTCAGTAGCGGGCCGAAGGTGCGGTCCTAGGATCTTGGAGAGGACGGTCGGTCACGTTGGAGAGGGCGCTTATGGCGGAGCTTGTCCGGCAGCAGCAGGTGGATGCCTACGTGGGGTTCCACGCTTTCGGATTGCAGGAGTCGGATGACGCCGACCTGCCGATGCCCTTCCCCGACGACTTCGACTTCGGGAGCTTCGTCAGTACCCACCCCGGTCGGCTGGACATCACCAGCGGCGGCCACACCCACACCGCCACCGTCACCGTCGAAGTGTGGGACGGGCCTGCGCCCCAGGAGGATCCTGCAGGCTGGGACGAGCAGGCCGAAGCCGACTTCACATCCACCAGCGGCGAGGTAGCCGTGTGGTCCATGCACACCGGCCGCAGCGACGACGTCGTGACCCTGGGCGGTGCGGGTGGTTCGTGGCGGGTGCGGGTCAGCTGCGCAGGCCGGGCTGCGGCGGCGGCTCTGTCCGAGGGCGAGGGCACTGGGCACGGTGTCGAGCGGTACCTCGTGCAGTTCTGGCCCGCGCCGTCCTGAACAGCCTGTGGCGGCGGGCCGGTGTGACCGGCCCGCCGCAACGGCCTTGTCCGGCTCAGCCGGTGATCTTCACGATGAAGCCGTCGTCGAGTCCGTCGATGAGGCGGTTCTTGGCGTAGAAGCTCTTCAGGATGAGGCCGCCTGCCTTGTTGTCATCCTTCGGGATCGGCTTCGCGGAGAAGTTGAACTTCGTCACCTCGGGGTCGTAGTAGTTCTCTGCGGCCCCTTCATAGGTGCTCGCGAAGGGGTATTCGTCGCACTCCTTCGTCCCGCCGTTGGTGTAGTTGGCTCCCCAGTACCGCTTGCACTGCTTGACCGCCGCTGCCCGGTTCTTGTCATTGCGGGCGGCGCTCACCGTCCGGTGCAGCGGGTCTTTGGCCGTCTGCCCGGGCACTTTCTTCGCCGACATGTACGGCTTGGTGTCGCCAGGGACGAGGAACGCCTGCCTGATGTGCTGAGCCTCGGCGCGTTCATCGGCTCCCGCCTTGGCGCTCAAGGTGAGGGTGGGCACGTAGCTGAACGTGGCTGCACCCCTCTTCTCCGGCTTGCTGCCGCCGGTGGAGTTGGCCAGGTACGAGGCGCTCTCCCAGCGCGGCGCGAGCATGAACAGCTTGCCGCCCCGTGCCCCGCTCAGCGTCCACCCGGCCGGTGGGCTGTAGCTGATGGCCGGCTCGTAGACCGCGAAGAGCAGGTCGGTGGGAGCCTTCTTGCCCTGCCCCGGTTTGGCGTGCACTGTCTCGTTGAACGTCCGCAGCGCCTTCAGCTCTGTGAACGTCTTCGTGGTCGGCTTGTTGCCGCCCCGGGTGTAGCTTGCTCCGGCCGGCCAGCTTTGCGGGATGTTGCCCTTCGTCGTGATCGGCATCGCGGCCGCACCGGTCGTGCCCGTCGTGACGAAGTCGGTGAAGTAGTACCGGAAGTCGATCGTGCGGCTGTTCTTGGCGATCGTGCCGACCACTCGGACGTTGACCATGCTCTCGCCGACCGGCTGGTTGTTGCGCACCCAGGTCTGCAGGAACGACGCCCCGTTGCACACCGCGAACCGCGACTTCACATAGAACGCCTTGCTGCTGCCCAGGCCCTTCTTGCACTCCTCGAACGTCATCGTCCGTGCCGGTTCCGGCGCAGTCGTCGCCATCGGAGCAGCCGACGGCTCCTCCCGTGTCTCCGGCGCGGTCCCGGAGGCCCTGCGCGATAGCGGCGCGTACGAGGCCGCCGGCCCCACCGTCTCCGCAGCCAGCCCCACCCCCGGTTCACTCTGCCCAGCCAGCTCCCGCAGCCGCTCCAGGCCCTGGCCGCTTCGCAGCTCCTCCAGCGACGGCTTCGCCGCTCCTACCGGGAGTACGTATGACTCCACCCGCAGATCATCCGAACTGTCCGAAGCCTGAGCAGTGGTCAGGCAGCTGCCGAGCACCGTCAGTGCGACGGTCCCCGTACACAGCAGATCTCGTATTCTCATGCTGTATCCCCGTGTTTGACGCATGGTCAGAAACAGCGCGGACACCGCAAGCTGGCGTGTCCACGCCGAACTGATGCGATCAAACCACCAGGCACTGACAACGGCCTCCCAATAACGTTCCTCGGCCGCTGACCTGCGAAATGTCACATTCCTAGAAGAAGGCGACTCAAGGGGGCAACACGGCGCATGGACCGCGCCGACGGATATTGGGAGTTCACATGGAGCCAGTGACGATCACCGCGGGCTCGGCCGTGGCAGTCGAACTGCTACGGCTGGGCTGTACCTGGCTGCGCGCATGGGTGTACCGGCGCCGTACGGAGATGGAGATCGCCCGCGCAGAGCAGCACCGGGAGAGCCTGATCGACACGATCGGTCTCCTGCCGGCCGGAAGTGAGATCACCGAGATCCTCCCCGACGGACGGCGCATCACGATTAAGCTCCCGGACGACGAGGCAGCGTGACATGAGTGAAACTCCGGCTCCGCCCGGACACACCGGGCCGCGCCCCCGCCAGGCACGGCCCGTGGTGCTACCACCTTTCAGTAGGCAGTCGCACGAGACTTTCGACGCCTTCTACGCTGCCGAGAAAAAGCATCTGATCAAGTTTCTGATGTACCAGGGCGCCAGCGAGTTCGAGGCCGCCGACGCCGTCCAGGACGCCCTGGCAGCCGTCCTCCCCGATCGCTGGCAGACGTTACGTACTCCCCGCGCCTACCTCCGCACGGCGGCGCTGCGGTTCTACTTGCGGCAGTGCAACCTCCAGGAGGAACCGACTGACGAGGTTCCGGACCGGCCCGACGCAAGCAGCCCCATCGACAAGGTGATCCTGTCCGAGGAGGCCACCAGCGTCCTCAACGCGATTCGGCAACTGCCGCCGGCACAGCGCAGCACCCTCGCCTGGTCCCTGGACGGCTTCAGCACCGCAGAAATCGCGACCGAACTCAAACAACCACCAGCCGCCGTACGGCAGAACCTGTGTCGCGCCAGACGCCAGCTGAAGATCAATCTAGGCCTGGAGGAGGGCGAGACCCGTGAGTGAATTCCTGAACGAGAGCGATGACCAGACCGAGGCCGACGACCGCCTCGATCAGCTGCTGATGTCCGTCGACTCTGAACTCCTGACAGCCATCAACACCGCAGAAGACGGAAACGCCCCGGGCCGAGCCCCAGGCAACATGTATCAGCGTGCTCGTTCGGTGCCACCGCGCTTGGTGCAACAGCGCAAATCCTTGACAGAGCGCCCCGGTGCCGAGGAGGAGAGCAACGGCGCGGTGGTGGTGGCCGTGGAAGCCCTCCAAGAGGTCATGGACGCCTTGAACGACGCGGGTCTCGGACGTGACCGCAAGCTGGCAGGCCTCTGTGAGATGACCGAAGTCGTGCAGCGAGCGCTGCGGACTCGGACGTTGACCAGGAGTATGGCGGACTACTACTTCGACACCGCTCAGGACTTCACCGCGGCTCTGAACACTGCAGGCGTGCTTGAGGGCGAGGAGGTCAAGACCCTGATGAACCGGCTGCGGGATGCCCGCCGATCGGTCTTCTACCTCTTCGACCATTCCGACGACTACGAAGGCTGCTACACGCCCTCGCGAACCTGATCGGTGAACCCCGTGAAGTCTGTCTCCTCGGTGCCCGCTGACGACATCTGACTCCGCCCCGGCCTCACCTCAACGACGTGTGCCGCAGCCCCTTCTCGGGCCTGCAGCACACTAGCGATCGGAGACCGACAACTCCCAAGAACAGTCTTTTCAGCGCGGTCCGCAGTGCGGCGGAGGCCAAGACGGTCTGGACGCCATGATGCCGCTCACGGCTGTTCGTACGGGTTGGTCGGTCGTGCAGAGGAGGGAGAGGTCCGTGAGTGTGGAGCGGGGTGGTGAGTGATGCCGTGATCGCGGGCGAAGTGGTTGGCTTCCATCGCCGATCCGGTCATCCGGTGCAGCCAGAACCCGTACGCCACCGACTCCATCTGTTCCAGTGTCAGGTACAGCAGCCATCGCCGTTCGCCGTGATCGCGGCGGGCCGTACGTGCCTGCTCCGCCAGCCCTGCCGCCATCGGCACCCGGAGCTGGTCGGCCAGGCTCAGGAACAGACGCAGCGCCGCCATCTGCGAGGGCAGCAACTTCACCAGGCGCCGTCCCGTGTCCGGTTCGTCGACGGTGTTGCGGGGGCGGGGGCAGGAGCGGGCGTAGAGCAGGAGATCGTGTCCGGCCGGGGAAAGACGGGCCGCCCACAGCACCAGCGTGCCCTCCCACGCCGACAGCTCCGCCCGGTCCTCCCTCGTGGCGATCTCCACCAGACCGCGGTCGGCAAGCCCCCGCACCTGCTGCTTCATCGCCAGCACATCCGCGGCCAGCACCCAGCCGTGCACCGACGCCCGCGCCCGCTCATCCAGCACACCGAGCGCCGTAAGAACCTGCTCCCCGCCCCGCACAACCGCCCCCGTCCCAGTGAATCGGCGTTCGGGGCTTCAACGAGATGTCGCGGGCGGAGGAAACGACCAACCATGCGGGGTCCAATCGCGCACGACGATGAGACTCCCCCGTCGCCAGGCCGGTCTGTGCCGAAGCCGACGGCCCGATAAAAGCGGGCGTCCTGCCGGGTGAGGGAAGTGCTCTCCCATCCGATCAGCTCGGAAAGGAGCATGTGTTCTGTACCGGGACGCGCCGTACGACTACGCCCGAGTAGCAGCGCGACCTCGGCATCCGCGATCTGTAGAAACACCCGAGTGCTCTGTGGCGGTCTCCTGTTACTCACTTTCGGGTGACGGCCCGAACCCCCGCACCGTGGCGCACCGTGGCGGAGCGGCGGCGTTCCTCAACTCCCGCAAGGGTTGCTCGATCTGTCGGCACGTCAACGCGACCACATGTGACATAAGTGGGCGTTGCATCTGAGAGTCATGGAAATATGGGCAGCAGGTAACAGAGGCCATGTTCTGCCCGGGGGTGCGTCGTGGTGTGGACAAAGTGCGCGTGCGGCCAGCCGGCCGCCGACGAAACACCACACCAGATCCCCGGCGCCTGGACAGGCTTCCGCGGGACATGGTGTCCGCACCCTGAGGGGGACTCATGTCCGCTTCCGCTTCTGTCACCGCCCGCAGTCTCGTCGCCGCCGCGCTCGCCGCCGGCGCCGTGGTCTCCATGGTCACGCTGCCGGCATCGGCCGCCGACCACCGTCCTGAGCGGTCGAGGGTGAAGATCTCGGACGTCCAGTACGACTCCCCCGGCTACGACGACCGCTCCAACCGCTCCCTGAACCGGGAGTGGGTGGAGATCACCAACAACGCCCGCCGCAGCGTCAACCTCGACGGCTGGACCCTCGAGGACGAGGACGGCCACACCTACACCTTCGAGGACTACCGCCTGGACGGCCGTACCACCGTCCGCATCCACACCGGACGCGGCCGCGACACCGACACCGACCTCTACCAGGACAGCCGCCGCTACGTCTGGGACAACCGCTCCGACACCGCCACCCTCCGCAACGACCACGGCCGCTACATCGACAGCGACTCCTGGGGCCACCACCACGGCGGCGGAGACGGCCACCACAACGGCGGCAACCGCCACCACTGACCCCACACCGCACACCCCGACAACGACAGGGACGCGCCCGGCCACCCACGGCCGGGCGCGCCCCTGCGAGCGCTACCAATGGCCGCACCCTGGTCTTGCGTCTCTGGGGAAGGCTGCGGCCCGCCTCGGACTGCCCAGGCGCCGCCATCAGGTCCGCCGGGCTGAGCCAGGCCGCCATTGCCGGGGCCGTGCAAGTTCCGTCCGCCCTGTGAGCGACGGAGTCGTCGTTCCCCCACTCACCGGTGACGGCCGGGCCGCCCTCGGTGTTCCCTGTCAAGTCAGTGTGTTCAGGTTGAGCCCTCGTGGTCAGCGGCCCGGCCGTCCGTAACTTCATCCACCACACCCACCGAACTCAGCATCGCTGCTTGGTGTCCAGGATCGGGGCCGGCCGCCGGACAGGTCTCCCTGAGACCTCGCCGTTGGGTTGCCTGCGTAGGTAACCAGCAGGGGTTGTGCGCTTCACCGCTGCCGTCACTGGGACACCACGCACCCGCCTGTCCAAGAGGTGTCCGGGTGGCGTGCGGCGCCGCCCTCATGTCTACTGGAACAAGGGATGCCCGCCACGAACTTGCGGATATAGGCACATTGGGCAGAACATCCTGGGCGTAAGGCCGTAAAGCTCTCCACGGGTCTCGTGGATTACGCGATCGACGAGTTTCGAAAACGCGATTCGAGCGACTAGCTCAGCCGGTAGGTTCGAAATGTCAAAGATTCTGCTGAAGAACTCAATTTTCGTCACCGGCGACCAAACGATCGACTGGTGCGTTAACCCGTCAAGCGATTATGAAAGCCGCAGCCCGGATGAGCGACTGCACGTCTCTGTAGGTTTGTGCTGGCACAAAGGCGGCGTATTCCTGCTCAAGTCGATGATAGATCAAGCAATTGGAGGAAGGGGGGAGAGTTGCGACTGCGTTTGTCCTGACCCCAAGGAAAGTGATCTTAAGGCGTACAAGACCCCGTACAATCACTCCTTTGCGATTCTAGCCAACTTCAAGAAGGGGGAGAGTGGCCCAGGTGAATGTTTCAGGGTTCAGCAGTTCATTGGGTTTAGAAAGAATCATGAAACGGATCGCCATTCAGCCACACCCTCCCGAAAAGCCAGAAAAAGCCATCGGGTTATAGTAATAGATGACGCGGCCTTGGGCTTCCGTAACAGCGAACAAAATTGGCGCAACGCAATTACGAAAATCGGCGAGTCCAACAAAAACCCTCCATGGATCGTCCTGAAGATGAGTCATGAGGTGGCAAGCGGCCCGCTCTGGGACGAACTGTCCAACCGTCTTCGGAATGAGGATGACTGGATCAAGGATCGCCTGATTGTATTGGTCGCTGCCGCACGCTTGCGCGACAAAGGTGCAGAGATCAGTAGAAACCTATCTTGGGAACGTTCCACTAACGACGTTCTGACGGAAATAAATGGACGACCCGAACTAAAAGATCTGGCGCTTTGTAGACATCTTGTAATCTCCTTTGGGCCTAGCGGAGCGTTGCTCCTGGAGCAAGTTGAAAACGACCCTTGGACGCTCATTTATAACCACAATTTGATGGAGGGTGAGTGGGCCGCGCAACATAAGGCCGGCATGATGTTTGGGTATGGCAGCGCCCTGTGCGCTTCACTCGTTTCAGCGGTAGCCAGATTCGATGGTAAGAGTGAAAGTATGCTTGACCTGCGTGATGCAGTTCGATGTGGCCTTGTAGCTATGCAGCGACTGTACGAGCAAGGTTTCGAAGCCCCTGGCTCAACAGGAGACGGGGCAAACCGACGCATAGAAGGAGAATTCAAGTCTCCTTCTGGGATATTCGAAGGAATCGAGGACCACCCTCTATATGAACGGCTCAGTCTGGCGACTCCTGCACCTGACGGAGGGTGGAATGGAAATGACAGAAACTCACCCCCATCTCTATTCAGCGTTGACGATCGCCTCAACACTCACAATGCCCCCTTGCTAGAAGTGTCTCGCCGAGGAGAGGAGGCCCTGGAAAAGTACCTCTCTCACGTTCCAGTGGCCACGTTCGGAAAGCTAGTGACAGCCGACCAGGTAGAAATTGAGAGCTTGCATTCAATCCACAACCTAATAGAAAATTACTGCAATAGTGGAGATCTGCGCAAAGCGAAGCCGTTGGCAGTGGCCGTATTCGGCAAGCCGGGATCCGGGAAAGGTTTCGCGATCAAGCAGCTAGTTTCCCCGTGGACTAGTGACGGCATAATCGATCTGAGGACGTTTAACCTTTCACAGTTCAACTCAGCTTCCGAACTTGTAGGTGCTCTTCACGAAGTGCGCGACATAGCCCTATCAGGTCGAGTGCCACTGGCTTTTTGGGATGAATTCGATACACCCCTTGATGGCACTCCAATGGGGTGGCTCAGGTATTTCCTGGCGCCAATACAAGACGGTAAGTTCCAGCAAGCAGAGGCGACCCACCTGATCGGCCCGGCGATATTCGTGTTCGCGGGAGGGACCAGCGAGAATTACGAATCGTTTAAAGGTAAGACGCGCGAATCCGCAGGAATTAACGCAAAAGGCGCAGACTTTCTAAGCAGAATGCGAGGGTACATAGACATATATGACGTGGATTCCGAGTCTCCGACAAGGGCTCCAAGTCGACGCACCATGTTGCGTCGAGCCCTGATTCTCCACTCTCTATTCGACAAGCATGAAATTGCGAAGAAGGGCGACGGCTACGAGGTTGATGATGGAATATTGCATGCCCTCCTTGCGGTTCCGCAATACGAACATGGCGCACGCTCCATGGAGGCAATAATCCAAATGAGCAAGCAGGGCAAGGTGGCCGCTCTGAAGCGTTCCTCACTCCCTGGCCAGGAGCAACTTAACCTTCACGTAAACGCGAGCAATTTCCTCGGAATAATGCGCGCCCATTCGAATAGCAAGGCCGCGTAACCGGGTCCCTCGTTGGCCGACAGGTCCCTGTACCCCCAGAACCCCGTCCGCAGGCAGGGTTCCCTACTGCCTCTGATCCAGCACTCGCACCACATGCCACGTACTCAACCGACACCTCTCCTGATGCTTGAACTCGCTGAAGTATCAGGGAATCTTCGAACTGCAGGATCGCTCGGTACAGCGTCACCGCCTCGAAAGCATGTGCCGCTGGCTCGTTCTCAGCCCGTACGTCGGCGCCGAGCGATGCGTACTCCCTGGCTGAAGCACGCAGATCAGGGACCTGCTGTTTGCCAAGATTCCGCGAGGATGAGTGGCCCCGGTATGGGAGAGCCCGCTTCTGGCACAAGGTGAAGCGGTGCAGGCCCGCGCGCCTCGCTGAAGTCGACCACTCCACTATGAAACCGCGCCCCGCTGAAGTCGACCACGGCACGAGAGAACGTCGCGCCGTTGAACCTGACGGTCGCTCCGGAGAAGACTGCTTCGTTGAACGTGACCGTGCCGCCGGAGAATTCAGCCCCACTGAAGTTGACATCTCCGGCAGCAAAGTCGGCCCCGCCGAGGTGGGCTGCGCCGCCAAAGTTAACGGTGGCTCCGGAGAATACCGCGCCGCTGAAGTTGATCGCTTGGCCGACGAATGATGCACCGTGGAAGTGGATCGCGCCGCCGGAGAAGACCGCACCGCCAAGGTCTCCCCCGTCAAAGACGACGTTGGTGAAGTCGAAACTGTGGCCCTGCCAGGACTGGTGATGGTTCGGAGGCAGACGGAGATGGTCGCGGATGAGCCGGATCGTGGTACGCCGAACTTCACGCAAGGCCAGGTAGTTGAACCTGGCTTCGCTGACTCCCTCCGGTAGCTCTGCTTCGGCGACATACGGCAGCCGCAGGTAGGCGCACAGAACGTCTATGCAGGTCTGGCGCAGTTCACGGGTGGGTGCATCATCGGCGAGGCCAGCCAGGGCGTGGATACCGCCGAAACGGACGGCCGCGGAATCCTCGCCGAGCTGGGATACAGCCGTGGTGAAGCGTTCGGTGTGCAATCGCGTGGCATCACGCAGGGCACCGTCCTCGGTCACGCGTTGCCGACGGTAGGCCACCACGAGGGCGACCAGACCGCCCGCGCCGGCTACGACACCGAAGGCTACTTTGACCAGATCCAGCAGAGTCTTGGAGTCGACGCGAGTTTCGAGCTGCAACTCGCGTGCACCAAGCAGGTTCCAGCCGATGTAGAAGACGACGGCTGCAACCAGGGCTGCAGTGGTGAAGACAACTGGCAGGACAATACCGACCGGCCACATACGGGACTCGTGCCGTTCGCTCTGACGTAGGAGCAGACGTGGGCTCATGACCACGAAGACGGCCGAGGTCTACAGATAGTTGCGGCAGGGCTACTCTGCGGGCCCATCGAGGGGGAGCCCAGGAGGCGTGTGATCGAGAAGCATGCATCGGGGCATGAAGCTGCTCACGAACCGTGGTAGGCGGTGAGGCAGCCGCGTCTCTTTCGCTTACCGTTCGTTCTGGCGGGGGGAAGGCGGCGGCGATGGCATCATCTCCGGCAACAAAAGCGGCGAGGCCGTCGACCCACGATGGCTGGTCTTCACCGCCATCGGACTGGCCAAAAACGCCTTCCTGGCACCGTAGCGAGGTATTGACATGCGCCACACCCTTCTCGCACCCCTGCTGGCGCTTGCCCTGACCGGATGCTCATTCCTGGGCCAGGACACCACGTGCACCGAGGCCGATGCGGACTCACAGGTCGCCGCCGTGTGGCAGCCCGCCGACTTCGGTACCCGGGACGCGGCGCGGATCCGGCTGTGCGTGGACGGCACCTGCGAGGAACGGACATCAGGCAGCCCCGACGACCCGTTCGCCACGCTGACCGCCCAACTCCCTGACGCCATCGGCGCCGCTACCGTGCCGGTACAGCTCACCGTGATCTCCGTGAAGGACGGCGACAAGGTCGTCGAGGACAGCGCACGAGCCAAGCTGACCGAGCAGCACCCCAACGGCACGTCCTGCCCGCCCACCGTCTGGACGGCGACATTCCGCGCCCACCCCGACAAGGGCCTCATCTCTCCCAAGGGCATGAAGCTCCAGGACTGAGCCCTGCACGCCCACGCCCGTCCCTCGTCGGCATCACCCGGAAAGGACGGGCGCTTCGCATCCCCGCACCGCCGCGTTGCACGCTTGCCGCAGGCCGACGGAGCCGGCTCTTTGCGCCACGCCAGGAACGCCGGCTTGCGGCAAGCGCGCGAAGCACGGGATCCGGTTCAGTTTCAGAAGCGGTGCCTGGTCGGCATGGACGATCCCCAGGCAGCCCGCCCCTTGGGCACCGTGACGACCGGCTTCAACTGGGCTCAGTTGTGGTAGCGGATGTAGCCGTCGCCGTCGGCGTCGGATCCGCTCTTGGTGTAGGAGTGGACGTCAGCCCGGCTGCCGGAGGGCTTGTACAGGTAGATGGTGTCGCGGTCGTTGTTCCACAGGAAGTTGCAGTTGTCGCGGTAGACCACGTTGGACTTGTCGGAGTCGCTGCCGTGGCCGCCGCGCAGCTTCACGTAGTCGCCGGGCTCCAGGTAGTGGTTGGCGGGGAACGTGAAGTAGTTACCGGTGGCGTCCTTGACGACGTAGCCCTTGAGGTTGACGGTCGCCGTGGAGGAGTAGTTCTTCACCGTCAGGTACTCGGCGGCCGTGTTGCCGCTGGAGCAGCTGTTGGAGTCCCTACCGGGTGCGTCGTACTGCACCCCGCGGACCTTCAGCGCCGAGCTGTACTCGGCAGCCTGCGCCGACATCGCGGGTACCAGGGCTGCGACAGTGCCCGCGGTGACGGCTACGGCCAGGATGGAACGCTTACGCAAGATGGTGCTCCTCCACGTGAAACGAGCGGTGTTGTTGGTGGAGGACTTTTCAGCGCCTGCGACGGTTGCACACCGAAGGGGCTTCCACCCATTCGAGTGACACATGCTGGCCAGGGGACCTGGCGTCGACGCGGTTGGCCATACCGCCGACGGAATGAACCGGAGAGTGATCCCGCCCGGCAAAGGAGGCAAGGGGTGTTTCTGTCGGCATGCTCAGGATCGTGTTGCGTGCCGCCGTGGTCGTCGTTTTGAGGGTCGTCTTCTCCGACCGTACCTGTGTCGGGTCCGGCCGAGCCCCCGTTCAGCGCAGGCCGCTGTCGACTGGCCTGCCGAGAGGTCGGCTTCGGAAGGAAGCCCCGGCATCGCCGCACAGAGCCTGCGGTGATGACAGTCCTGTCGGCCGGCGGCCCTTGATCACAGGTCAGATTGCAGTGCCCGGGCGAGAGACGGGACTGCAAGAGACGCTGCGCGTACATGGCGAACAGCGGCGGCTCGGTCCGCGATCTGCGTTCCTGCGATCTCAGCGACCAGACCCGCTCATCTCAAAGATCGACCGTGACGAGCGCGGCGAATCCGGTTCCACAACGAAGGTGACCGCGGCCGGCACCTTCACGGCTACAAGGCGAAGGGCTGGGCAGGCATGGGATCGATCTACGTTGCTTGGTGGAACGTCGAGAACCTTTTCGACGAAGAGAACTCCCCGCGGCGCAGTGAGAAGCTCCAACGGGTGCTGGGGGAGGATCTGCGAGGCTGGACGCCGCAGCTGCGCGACCGCAAGATCAGCCAGCTGGCGTCGGTGATCGCACAGATGAACAGCGGCCAGGGACCGGACCTGCTGGGGGTCTGCGAGGTGGAGAACGAGTTCGTCATGCAGCAGCTGACCGCAGCCGTCAATGCTCTCGTGCCCGGCCGCACCTACGACGTCGCGCACGCCGACACCTCCGACCACCGGGGTATCGACGTGGCGTTCATCTTCGACTCCACGATGTTCACCGCACCCGCCGACCAAGTGTTCCAGCACGTCGTGATGCGCCGCACCGGCACCCGCGAAATTCTGCACGTCAACTTCGAAACCGCCCAAGGACAGACCTGGGCGGTTTTCGCCAACCACTGGCCCTCCCGCAGCGGGGGCCAGCTGGAGTCGGCGCCCTACCGGGCCGTGGCCGGGGAAACCCTTGCCTACTTCCACGAACGCGCCATCGAGGTGCACGGGCCGGAAACCCCGGTGCTCGTCATGGGCGACTTCAACGACGAACCCTTCGACCCCTCACTAACCCAACATGCCCTGAGCAGCCGGCAACGCAAAAAGGTCCTCAACTCCACCACCGCGCAACGGCTGTTCAACCTGATGTGGCCCGTGCTGGGCACCGACGACCAGCCCGGCCCCCGCCCGTCCGGCACCTACTACTTCGAGAACCAGGCCAACGTCCTGGACCAGTTCCTGGTCAACAAGAACATGCTCACCACCGGCGCCGTCTTCCGCGCCGAGCCCGGCTCGGTCCACATCGTCACCGACCCCGCTGCCATGGTCGGCACCGGACGCTACCCCGCGCCCGTCCTCTTCGGTGGCATGGGCAAGGAGATCAACGAAGACGGCTACTCCGACCACTACCCCATCGCCATGCACGTCAGCACAGCCGACTGAACAGCGCCTGTACGCCCCGTGGCCTGGTTGCAGTGTGACTTACCACCTTTGCGAGTGAGCCAGCTCGCGCAGTCCCGGCCCAAGGCCCCCGGCGACCGCTACGAAGAGCACGTCAGACCGTGACCTTCGAGAGGATCCCCCAGTGCGCCTGCTCCGCGCCATCGGCCTCCCCGCCGCCTTCTCCACCATCACCCTGCTGATCACCCCTACCGTCACCGCGCACGCCGCCGAACCCGGCGACCGCATCGTGCTGCCGGCCCGCGACGCCCTCACCGCTCTCACGGTCCAGGACGAAGACCGCACCGGATACGAGCGCACCAAGTTCCGGCACTGGACCGACGCCGACCGCGACGGCTGCTCCACCCGCAACGAGGTCCTGCTCGAAGAAGCTGTCACCGCGCCCACCCAGGGCACCAACTGCGCGCTGAGCGGCGGAACCTGGTACTCGCCGTACGACGACACCACCTTCGACCAGGCCCGCGCCCTCGACATCGACCACCTGGTCCCCCTCGCCGAATCCTGGGACTCCGGCGCTTCCGGATGGACAGCGGCCGAACGCCAGGCCTACGCCAACGACCTCGACGACCCCCGCGCTCTCATCGCGGTCTCAGCCTCCAGCAACCGCTCCAAGGCCGACCAGGACCCCACCACCTGGCAGCCGTCGGCCCAGGGCTACCGCTGCACGTACGCCACCGACTGGATCGCGATCAAGACCCGCTGGGCCCTGGCCGTCGACCCGGCCGAACAGGCCACACTCACCGACGCACTCGACAGCTGCCCGGAAGCGGTCATCGAGGTCACCCGCGCCCGCTGACCCGTCCCGGCTCAGCCCAGGCGGTTCCGGCGGTCTTTTCCGCCCCGGGTTCGTTGCGCGGGCGTGTCGTCCGACAACGCCCCGGTTGGGGGTGGAGCAGTACGCCGAGGAGATCGCCCACACCGCCTGCAGTTCCGTACACCGCCCCGGCCCGTGTCAGCCAGCGCTCGCGCATGTCGTCTTGACCGGCCCTGGGGGCTGTGTCACGGCCAGCGCACGGACCAGCCTGCCACGCATGATCCGATCCGAGAACCAGTGATCTTCAGTGCAGGGGGACCGTCCTTGTTCCGAGCCCCACCTCGCGGCGGGTGGCCCGGACCCCGTTCAGTGATCAGCCGCCGGGATCGTGTACCAGCCAGCGCCGTCTTGACGGAATCAGTGACGTTTGCGGAATGCGCCTGATGGAATGAACTGCACCAAGGAGAGGGGACGGAACTGGTCCCTTGGAGGGGGAGGCAGGGGGATGCTTTCAGAGGCGATGGTCGCGCTGGCCGCAGCGGGGGGCACAGCGGTGGTGCAGGCTGCAGGCACGGATGCGTGGGCCGGGTTTCGGCAGCAGGTGGCCAGGTGGTTCGGCCGCGGGAACGCGCAGCGTGAGAGCGCCGAGTTGCTTCGGCTAGACCAGACCGCAACCACACTGGAAGTCGCAGAGGCAGAGCAGGTGGAGCGTGTACGGCTCCGGCAGGAAGCGTCCTGGGAAGCCTGGTTTATCGCTCTGCTGGAGAGCCTGAACGAAGAACAGCGCGAGCAGGCCGCGACCGAACTGCGCACACTGCTTGCGCACCACGACTCGCAAGGTGGCGTATCGGCCAGGGAGAGCGGAGTGGCCGCAGGCCGCGACGTAAACGTCAAGGCGGAGCAAGGCTCGATCGCCGCTGGTGTGGTCCATGGGGGTGCAAACATCAACAACCCTACCCAGCCGGATCCGTCCCAGGGCTGAACGGACCGGCCGCCCTCAGCCCACTCCACGCCGCCACGCCTACCGGTAGAAGTACAGCGGGCAGCGTGACTGCCCAATTCGGAAGCATCGCCATCGGCCGCGCCGCCTTTTACGGGACTTCGCGAAGCCCCGTGACCTGGCCGCACCAGGTCGGGGTACTACCCCGGAAAGCCGATCACTTCCAGGAGCGCCGGGCCGCTGCCCAGTTGGAGCATGCCTTGGTCGGTGCGGGGACGGCGGCGCAGTGCCAGATACTGGTCGGCATGGGCGGGGTGGGCAAGACCCAACTCGCCGCTCACTACGCCCGAACCGCCTGGGAAGGCGGCAACCTGGACGTCCTGATCTGGATCACCGCAAGCGCCCGCTCGCTCGTGGTGACCGGATATGCCCAGGCTGGTGTTGACCTGTGTCAGGGCGACCCCGACACCCCCGATCAGGCCGCACAAGCGTTTCTGGCCTGGCTGACCCCGAAGGCCGGGCAGACACCGTGCCGGTGGCTGGTCGTCCTGGACGACGTCGCTGACCCTAACGACCTGCGCGGCCTGTGGCCACCGTCCAGTCCCTATGGTCAGACCGTGATCACCACCCGTCGCCGCGACGCCGCACTGACCGGGGACGGCCGCCGCCGGATCGACGTCGGCCTGTTCACCGAGTCCGAAGCCGTCACCTACCTCACCCGATATCTGGCGGCCCACGGTCGAATCGAGCCCGACGACCAGCTCACCGCTCTGGCCTTCGAACTCGGCCGTCTGCCGCTGGCTCTTTCCCAGGCTGCCGCCTACCTCATCGACTCCGGCGAGGACGTGGCTGTGTACCGCGAACTACTCGCCGACCGCACCATCGCACTCGCCGACGCTGTCCCCGACAGCCTGCCAGACGACCAGACCATCTCCCTTGCCGCCGCCTGGTCTCTCTCTATCGACCGCGCCGACACCCTCCGCCCTGTCGGTCTGGCCCGCCCGATGCTCTACCTGACTGCTTTGCTTGACCCGAACGGTATCCCCCAGGCGGTCCTGACCAGCGATCCCGTCCTCGCCTACCTAGCGCGTACGAGACAAGTCACGGAGCGAGATTCTCTCGCGGCCCTGCGGGCCCTTCACCGTCTCAGCCTGATCGACCACAACCCGAACACCCCATACGAAGCGGTACGCGTCCACCAGCTCGTCCAGCGGGCCACCCGTGACGTTCTCACGCCTGCCCAGCGCGATCAGCTGGTCCAAACCGCTGCTGACGCCGTGCTCGCAGCATGGCCCGCTCCCGGAGAGGGTGTCGCCGCAGCCGCTAGCCTGCGCGCCAATTCCGACGCATTAGCTCAGCACGGTGAAGAAGCCCTCTACCGGACAACCATGCATCAGGTGCTGTTTCACACCGGCCAGAGCTTGGGCGAGACAGGACAGGTCAACGCAGCGGTCGAGTACTTCAGTCATCTGACAGACACTGCCCACCGCCGCCTGGGCAGTGATCACCTCGACAGTCTGGTCGCCCGGCGCCACCAAGCAATGTGGCGGGCCGAGGCTGGCGACATGGCCAGTGCGGTCGCCGAGCTTGAGCGGCTTCTGGCGAACATGCTGCCGGCTCTGGGGCCAGACCACCCAGAAACCCTCACCGCACGAAACAGCCTAGCCAAATGGCGCGGAGCTGCAGGGGATCCGGTCGGTGCGGTCGCCGAGCTTGAGCGGCTTCTGGCGAACATGCTGCCGGCTCTGGGGCCAGACCACCCAGAAACCCTCACCGCACGAAACAACCTCGCGTGGTGGCGGGCACATGCGGGAGATGAAGCTCGCGCGGTCACCGAGTTTGAGCAACTGCAGATCGATCAAGAGCGGGTGCTAGGCCGGAGCCACCCGGACACCCTCCTGTCCGCAGGCAACCTTGCCTGGTGTCGCAGAGAAGCCGGCGATGCGGCTGGCGCGCTCGCCGAGCTTGAGCCTCTGGTTGAGCGGACGCTACAAGCACTCGGGCCGGATCATCGCGTAACTCTCGCCACCACGCACACCCAGGCGATAACCCTAGCGGCTGTGGGTGACGCCGCCGGCGCTGTCAGTGCGCTGGAGCGTATTCTGGAACGGATGCGCGGGGCGTTGGACCCTAACCATCCTGACATCTTCTACGCCCGGTCCAACCTGGCCTCATATAGAGCACAAGCAGGAGATCTTGCCAGTTCCGTTAGCGACTTCGAGCTGCTGATAGAGCAAGCAACGAGTGCATTCCGCCCAAGCGACATCATCGCCCAATACACGCAGGCTGCCGCAGCAAACGCCGCAGTGGTCCTTACGGGTCTTCTGGACCGCATGCTGCGTGTGTTGGATCCCGACCACCACGACACCCTCCTCACCCGGCACAACCTCGCCCACTGGCGAGGAGAGGCGGGCGATGCAGCTGGCGCCGCAGAAGCATTCGACGAGCTGCTGGGCGGCATGCTGCGTGTGTTGGGCGCCGACCACCACGACACCCTCGCCACCCGGCACAACCTCGCCCACTGGCGAGGAGAGGCGGGCGATGCAGCTGGCGCCGCAGCAGCGCTCGCCGAGCTGCTCAACGAGCGCGAGCGCGTACTGGGGCCGCTCCACCCCGACACCCTCGCCACCCGGGACGACCTCGCCCACTGGCAAGGAAGGGCCGCCGACCCGGCCGTTCAGCTATCGACCGATTGAAGAACAAGATCCTGGTGTGTCATCACGCCAGGCTGTGTCATCGGGGCCGCCAGGTGCGGACTTCGAGGTGGATGATCTGGGCATCGGAGCGGATGCGGTCGGTCTCCACGAGCCACTGATGCACGGCGGCGGTGACGTCGCCGCCAGCGGCATCGACTCGGCGGGCGAAGTCGGCGGCGTCGAAGCCTCCGGTCTGGGCGGAGCCGTAGGAGCGTTCTTCGGTGTGGTCGGCGCGCTGGATGGCATCGCGGCGAATGCCGGGTGAGTCGGTGCGGCTGCCGGAGGGATGGGTGTAGGCGGTCCTGGCGAGGCGGACGGTGAAGGCCAGGCGCAGGCCTTGGCGGGTGGCTTCGGCGATCAGGGGGCGTAGGCGGGAGGAGCCGGAGGCGATGGCCTGGGCGCCGACGCGGCCGGTACCGGAGCCGGTGGGGGTGATCAGGACGGCCTTGCTGCGGACCCGGGCGGTGGCACCGGAGGCGGTGGTGCGGCGGGTGATGTGCCGGCTTGCGATGGAGGCGAGGTCGGGGAGGTCGGTGATGCCGCCGGTCTGGACGGCAGCCAGGACCTGGCGCAGGGCCGGGACGAAGGCAGCGCCTTTGTTCTTTGTGTAGAACTGGGAGACTAGAGAGGCATCTCGGTTGATGATGCGGGCGATGTCGCGCTTGGAGTAGCCGGCCGTCTGCAGTTGGTCGGCCAGCTGGGCGGCCTCGTTGAGCTCGCCTTGCCCAGCAGAACGGTTGCGGCGGGGGCGGGGTGGCATCAGGCCTCTCCTGCGCTGGGGGTGAGGGCGGCGCGTCCGGTGTCCCGCAGGGCAAGGAGTTCCGCCTCGGTGGTGGGAGCGGCCACGGGGCCGGTGAGGTGGCCCTTGAGGAGGTAGTCGCCGGGCTGATGGTGATGCGGCCAGGCCTGTGGCCGGGTGAGGTAGAGGGCGTCGGTGCGGAAGGCGACGACGCTGCCGGGCTCGGTGTGCAGCGCTCCGGCGTAGATGTTGTCGTCGCGGTGGCGCTGGGTGAGCAGGGCAGCGCGGGCGCCGGACCAGATCGCGGCGGCCCATTCGGGGTGGGCGTTGGGGTCCCGGCTGAAGCCGGTGGGCTTCTGCCAGGTGATCTGCTCGTCGTCGAAGCCGATGATTTCGGCGTCCGGCGGGATGTCGCGCTCCAGGGTGCGGGGGGTGGTTCCGGTGACCATGCGGGGGCGCTGGGCGAAGGAGCCGATGCCGTACAGGAGGATGGCGCGCACGGCGCGGGAGGCGAGGTGGGCGGCGCGGGCTTGCTGTGCGTCGCCTTGGAAGTGGGCCTGGGCGGAGAGGTTGGTCCAGGTTTCTTTGAGTTTCTTGGCCCAGTCGTCGAGGGGTTTGCCGTCCTCCCACAGGATCCCGTCGAGAATCTCGATCTTCCACGGGGTGATGGGGTTGGACAGGGTGGTGTGGATTTCGGGGCCGCCGGCCCAGGTGGTGAAGGTCGTACCTGGGGTTGCCGGGTAGTGCCAGGCGCGCTCGCCCGGCGCGGGGGCGGGCAGCAGGCCGACGTGAGTCCAGGTGTCAGGGACGGTCACGCGTACCTGCCAGTGCCCGCACCCGTACAGGGCCCGGGTCTGTTCCTTCTCGCTCCAGGAGGCGAAGGTGGCGGCCGTGATCCGGCGGGGGGTGCCGACCGGGGACTTCCAGGTGTGTTTGGCGTAGGCGAAGGTGCGGTCGTACTCGACGAGTTGGGGCAGTTGTTCGGGCACGCGGGGCGGGAGGATGAGTTCGTTGCGTCCCTGGCCGGCGGTGGCGTGGAGCAGGGCGCGCAGTTCCTCGGACAGGACGGGGAAGCCGTCGGCGTGCTGGCCGCGGGTGGGGATGGTGCGGGTCCACAGGTCGCGGCCGGTCTGGGAGGGGGAGCCCATGATGACGGCGTCGGTCCAGTGGCGGCGCAGGGCCTGCCACAGCAGTACGAACGCGTCCCGGATGGTGGCCGGGTCGTCGCCGCTGGTGTCGAACCACTCCCCCACCGAGCGGATTTCGACGTGGCTGTCGCCGTTGTCGCGCTGGTAGCGGCCGACGGGGTTGCGGGCGTGGACGAAGTGTCCGGCCATCCGGTCTTTGCCGCGGCCGGTGTCGGTGCGCCAGCCCGGGGTGGGGGCGTTCAGCCAGGCCGCGACCGCATCCCTCAGGTAGGGGTAGCGGTCGGCGTCGCGGTGCCAGGGGTCACCGGCGGTGATGTAGATGCGCTCCGTGCCTTCGGGAAGGGTCTGGAAGACGGCGGTCAGGATGGCGGCGACCGAGGTGTCGGCCAGGTCGAGGCGGTGGGTCTGGCTGCGGTGCACCAGCACGCCCGTGTCCGTGTCCAGGAAGACGGTGGAGCGGGCCTGCTGGGTGAAGTTCGGTGGTGTGGAGAGCAGGTTCGGGGTGTGCGTGAACCAGCTGTTGCCCGCTGCCCCGTCGGGGATCGACGGGAGGGCACGCGGCGCGTCGGGGGCTTGGGGCTTCCCGGAGGCAGAGTCCTCGGCAGGAGCGGCCGGCGGCGAGGCGGCGACGGGCTGCGCTGCTGTGACGGCGGCCGTCGCGGGCGCCACGGCTCCCGTCTGGGTGGCGGGGTGGGGCGGACTCTCGGTGCTGTCGTCGGCGGCGATGGCTGGGGCGTCCGGCTCGGGGCGGGGCGGGGTGGTCTCGGCTGTGGTGAGGCGGTCGGGGGCCAGGGCGGGGGCCAGGGTGACGATGTGGGTCAGGCTCAGTCCGGCCGCCGGGGCGATCCGTTCCGCCTTCGCCTTCTCGTACCCGGCCAGCTGTGTGATCTGCCGGTCCCGCTCGGCCTCCAGCTTCGCCAGGGCGGCCCGGGTCTTTTTGATCTCGTCCCGTACGGTGCGCAGTTCGGCGAGGGCTGCGGTGTAGCGCTGTGCGTCCATCAGGCTTCCTTGTCCGGACGGCGGGCGGCGGCGGGTGCGGGGACGTAGGCGATCGCCCCGCCCGAGTGGGAGACAAGCCGGCTGCCCAGCAGCAGATCAGCGAGCATCCGGTCGGCCTGCGAGGAGGCAGTCACGTGATGGACGGGCGTGGCCAGGTCGGTGACGTAGCCCGCCAGCCGCGCGTGAGGGAAGGCATAGCGGCCCTGGGCGTTCTTCTCCCAGACTTCCAGGCCGGTCAGCACGGCCACCACGTAGCCCGACAGGGTCACCGGCAGGACTCCGGCGGCCGCCACGCTCGGCGCATCGCAGCGCCACCAGCCGCGCAGCGCCTTGAGGAGGTCCTCGGAGGCGAGGGAGGCGGCGAAGCCGATCCAGTTCCGGTCCGGTTCCTGTACCTGCTTGGCCGCGTCGACCCGCAGGACGGCGATCTCTTGAGCATCCAGCCGGTCCAGCGGGGCGTGCCGGCGCTGACCGAGTGCCTGGACCACATGGAGCGGAACCATGACGCGCACGCCACGGCGGGACAGGCCCGGCAGCAGTCCGGCGTGCACGAGACGGCGGAAGGTGGTGATGGCGCAGCCGAGTTCCTGGGCTGCCTGCCCGGTCGTCAGCAGCATCCCACCCACTCCCTGCATGCAAACTCTGATATCTGATTCGGCATGAAGATTAGCGGAGTCCTGAGCGACCGTCAAAGACCGGCTGACCGGATACCGCCCATGAACCCCAGGCCTCCTCCCACCGTCGGCTCCATGACGGAGGCGGACGAGGCAGCCGGTCGGGTCATCACCGCGCAGATGGGAGCGAAGAATCACCCGGGGGTAAGCGAATGGGGACGAGGCGGCCGACCCGTCGGGCTGTTTCCGCGGCAGACTCGCCGGGGCATTCTGCCGGAGGGGGTCGATCCGGTGGCCGACGCTCTTCAAGCAGGACGGTCCGCTCCCCCAGCGGCTGGTACGCGGTCTTTACGCTGAACGTCGTTGCGCACACCATCTGTTACCAGGGGATGCGACTGGCACGCGCCAGCCGCCGACCGTGGCGATCCTGAACAGGGGGCACGGATGGGCGTCTTGTGGAAGCTGGAGCCGGCGACCGCGGCCAAGCACCGGTTGTACCAGCGGTACCTGGACGCCTGGTGGCCGATCCTGCTGCAGACCTCCCAGAGCACCGGCTACTCCCGGCCCCGGGTCACGCTCCTGGACGCGTTCGCCGGCCCGGGCCGCTACGAGGACGGCGAGCCGGGCTCGCCGGTGTTCATCCTGGACCGCCTGCTCGGTCATCACGCGGTCGACCGCATGCACCTCAGCCCCCGGCGGGTGCATTTGATATTCATCGAGAAGGACCGCGCGCGCCACGAGCACCTCGTGGCGGAACTCGTCTCCCGCTTCGGACCGCTCAAGGATCTGCCGGTACGGGTGGAGGTCCGGCGCGGTGAGGCGGGCCGCGACAGCCTCACGGTCCTCGATGAGCTCGGAGCCTGGGGCCACCCGATCCTGGGGATCTTCGACAGCTGGGGCAGCGTCAACGTGCCGCTGCACGTGATGTCCCGCATCGCCCGCAACCGCTCCAGCGAAGTCATCACCACCTTCGGACCCAACTGGTTCAGCCGCCGCGAGGAGCTCAACGCCGACATCCTCGACACGGTCTTCGGCGGCCGGGGCTTTTGGACCGCGGCCGCCGACGAGCTGGGTCCCGACGAGAAGTGGCGCGTGTGGCTGCGCACCTACCGGGACGCGCTGCGGCGGGCCGGCTTCGGCTACCAGCTGCAATTCGAACTCGTCCCCCGTACCGGGCAGCCCCTCTACCTCGTCTTCGGCACCGGCAGCACCGCGGGCCTGAAGGCGATGAAGGACGCCATGTGGAAGGTCGACGACCTCGACGGCGAGAGCTTCCGCGATCCCCGCACCCGAGGTGCCAAAGCGGACGGCCAGCTCGACCTGTTCCAGGCCGCGGGTCTGATCGACGACGAGCTGGCCGAGCTGGTCGCCCAGCGCCTGAGTGCCGGGGCCACCACTGTGGAGGCGATCGGCGAGTGGCTGCTGACGGAGACCGCCCGCTGGATGCCGAAGCACGCCTTGCAGGCGGCCCGGCAGATGCGGCAGGACGGCGTGATCGCCGTCCAGTCGCCGGGCAAGCTCACGACGAAGAGCCGGATCAGCCTGCAGGCACAGGTTCGGGCATAGGCATCTGGTCCCAGGTCCGGCCCTGAAGATGCCGGCCGGATGCCTTCGGGGTCCGACCGCCCCACTGCTTGAAGAAGAAGGCCACATCGGCCTGCAGGCAGGCGTCCCGGATCCCCGTGACCCACTCCTGCTCCATCGGGCGGAAGCGGGGGCCGGACTCGCCTCCGGCGATCACCCAGTGAATGCCCGTCAGGTCCAGCCCGTCCAAAGACCCGAGCAACGGCTCGCACGACAGGAACCGCACCGCGGCCGGAACCTGCCGCAGGTCATCCACACGCGGCAGTTCCTTCACGCTCTCCACGGACACCCCCATCCACAGGTTGGCCGGCCACTCAAGCCGGTCGGCGACCTGCCGCAGCCGGCGCGCCCGCTTCGTGAGCACCTGATACGTGTGCTGCGGGGTCTGCGCGATGACGTCGAAGACCTGCTCGACGTAGTCCAGCGGGACGCGGGCGTGGAAGAGATCCGACATCGAGTTCACAAACACCGTGCGCGGCGCCTTCCAGCCCAGCGGCACCCGCAGCGCGTCCGGGTGCACGGTCAGGCCGAAGCCAGGGCCGGAGGTGCGGGGATCGCCGTCGTTCTGGTACTTCCCCGACCCCATGGCCTTGAGCCGCTTCGCCAGCGTCAGCGCGTAGCAGTTGTCGCATCCGTCCGAGACCCGGTCACAGCCGGTCGTGGGATTCCACGTCGCCTCGGTCCACTCGATCGAACTGCGGTCACTCACCCGTCGGCTCCCCATCCCCTGCAGTCACGGCCGCCCCGCAAGCCTGGCCGTACAGCCCGTGGCGTGTCCAACGAGCCGTCAGGCCGCCAGACATCGGCATCCAACCATCCGCCGCCGCCAGCCGTCACAGCTTCCCCAAAATAGAACTTGTGTACCCTTTTTGTGGTGGTGCGCGCGGCATGAACCAGCCAATCGCTCCGGCGGCGCGACCCGTCTGCGGCGCAGCGGTTCTGCACGCAGGAGTCCCAGGTGCCTAAACCGCCCCCAGGGCATTTCTGTCTAGGGTTCTTCACATTGGTGCGCCCGTGGTGGCCTCCTGGTCGCATGTCCCAGCTAAACCCTCAGCGTTCACCTGCCGAGTAGGTTTTCCGCAAAACCAAGTTCACCCAGTCCGGGACGTTACAGGAGGCTCCGTTGAGCTTCGTCAACCATCATCATCAGCCGGACAACGGCATTCGCGCATTCGAGCTGATGAGGGACGTGTACCTCCAGGGTGCACCGGTGTGGCCGATCCCGGACTGGGTGAGGACTCGAGTAGCAGCCTATGAGTCATCCGACGCAAGGCGATGGAGCTCCAATTGGAGGAAGTTCTACGCCAAGACCATGAAGGAGGCACGGAACGAGCGAGCGAAGATCCTCTCTTCCGAGGCGACGCCTCCGCTTCACCTGGAACCTCTCAGCCCCCTTCTCTCGGATTCCATCCGCGAGCAGCTCACGCTCGACCTGCCGGAGTCCTGGGATCCGGTCGAGAAGGAGCAGGAGATCTACCGCAGCCTGGACTACATCCAGAACGGTGACCTCTCACTCCGCGAGAAGCAGGCCGTCCATCTGGGGTGCGCGATCCCTATCGGCCGCGAAGCGGCGGCCAAGGTCATGGGAATCACCCGTGATGGCGTCAAGACCCACATCAGTAACGCCTGGTCACAGATGCGCAGTGACGGCATCGACGACACGGCCGTGCGATGGCTCTTCACCGGCAAGGTGCCGAAGCAGACCACGCGTACGTAAGAGAACTCAGAGAACGAAGGGCAACCACATGGCAAGTACTTGCGAGACCGACGACCTCCAGGAGGATGCAGTGGCGCACAACACGCCCTCTGCCCCCGACACCTACATCAAGGCCTACGCCGCGTCCGTCGAAGAGGCGTGCCGTACAGGACGGCAGGACACCCGGAAGAGGACCCAGCTGCGGCTCGTCAAAGTGCCGGACGCCGCAATGCCGATCGGTGGTATCACACTGCTCCTCATCGTGACGATCGTGACGGTCACGCACTGGGGGATCTCTACGGCGGCCGGGCTGCCGATCGGCGCCCTTTCTGCGGCACTGTTCACCGCGGTGAACGACGTGCGGATCTCGGTGGTGCATGACAACCCGGAGTGGCGGCGCCGCCACCGCATTCTCGCTCGGATCGTCCCTCGCCACCCAGGCGACTGAAAAGAAAGCCGCCCAGCGCGTCCAGGATCCCTAGCCCGTAGATCGCGCTGAGCGGCTGCAGCGCTTTCCTCTGCCCGCTACTCAGTGCGCACAAGACGAAGGAAGAGCCGATGTCAACATCTTTCACCCATAGAGCACCTTGCGAGACAAGTGACCAATCATCTATACATTTCGGATGTTTCTGCCTGCTGCCCGGCCCGAGGATGACCGGGACTCTCGCATGTGTGCACGTACACCGCTGCCGACTTTCGATACCCGATTCCCGATGGGGTGAGCAGTCCTAAAGGAGGCTGCGGTCTCAGGCCTGATGGAGCCTGAGACCGCGGCTGTACGGCTTGGCTTGGACCGTGTTACGAGCGTCCAGCAATCCCCTACCGCACCGCCGGGATCAGCGCGCCACGACCCCGATGAAACACATTGTTGATCACCGGCCGCATCTGTTCGAAAGGAATGAGGGCTGCTGCGGGGAGGAATACCTTCTGTGTCAGCGGCGGACGGGGGGATGCCTGGCCGTCTGTCTTCGGGATCGGGGGGTGCGATGTCGGCTGAGGCGGTGCTGGCCGTGGCGGCGGCTGGAGGGATAGCCGTGGTGCAGGCAGCGGGAACGGACGCGTGGTCGGCGGTACGGCAGGCGGTTGCCCGGCTGCTGGGGCGAGGCAGCGCCGAGATTGAGGAGGCCGAGTTGAGGCGCTTGGACCAGATGCAGGCCGCGCTGCGGGAGGACGGCGATCCGGCTCGACTTCGGGAACGGTGGGAGGGCGTGTGGCAGACCCGTTTGGAGCTATTGCTCGAATCGGTTGACGCTGATGACCGTATCGCTGTCACGGATCAGCTCACTGACGTCACCCGCCTGGTACAGGCTCGGGGTGTCGCGGATGGTGGGGTGCGGGCCGCTGGGGGCGGTGTGGCTGCGGGCCAGGATGTTCAGGTGCGTGCCGACGGCGGCTCGGTGGCGGGCGCGGTGGTGCGGGTGGAGGGAGGTGTGCAGCTGGCAGGCCCTTTACCTCACACGCAGCCTCGCCAGGGCTGATCTATGTCCAGGGCGGCGGGATGCAGCCTTTGGTCGCCCAGCACGGCGCGGTGGCTGCAGGGCACCTGCAGGTCGGGCAGATGGTGGTCGCTCAGGCGTCGGCCCATGCGCAGGCGCTGACGCTGGCGGCTCCGATGGGCTACCGCCACCCCGCCCTGCCGTTGCGTGGTCGAGATGAACTTGTGGGCTACCTGCTCAATCAGTGCGTCCGCCGTGGCGACGGCCATCTTCACGTTCTGCATGGGCTGAGCGGCAGCGGTAAGACCGCGCTGGCTTTGGAGATCGTCCATGTACTGCAGCAGGTTCGGAGGTCAGGGCACCGTGTGTGGTGGCTCAATGGCCAGCGGGCCGCGTCGCTTGAGGATGGTCTGAGGGCGGTGGCGAGCCGGGTGGGTCTGGCGGGTGAGGTTCTTGAATCGGCAGGCGTCGTGGATGCTTTGTGGCATCGGCTCAGCCATGCTGAGTGGCCATGGCTGTTGGTGGTCGACGGAGTCGATGATCCGGGTCTGCTGGACGGTCCGGGGCTCTTGGCGGCCGGCACTGGCTGGATCAGGCCGCACTCGTGTTCGCGTGGTCTGGTTCTGGTGACGTCGCGTGACGGGACGACAGAGGGCTGGGGGTTCGGGGCTGCTTTGCATCCTGTTGTGCCCTTGAGGGACCGAGATGCGGCCTGTCTGCTCCTCGATCACGCGGGGCCGGACGCCGGAACCCCGGCGGCCGCGGAGCGCCTGGCCCGTCGATTAGGCGGGCTGCCTTTAGCTTTGCGTATGGCAGGGGTCTATTTAGCCGAGGTGAATGGGATGCCAGAAGCCTTTCGTGAGCCCGACATGCCTGCCGAGTTCGAGGCGTTCCGCCAGGCGCTGGACCGCCCCTTGGGCCAGGGCCTTAACCCGGCCCAGGTGATTGCGGACACCTGGCGCCTGGCGTTGGAACTGCTTCACCACAGGGGCTTTCGCTACGCAGGTGATCTGCTGGAGCTGCTGGCGGAATTCGCTGATGCCCCCATCCCTCATGCTCTGGTCCTACAGCCGTCGGTTCTCCAAAGGCAGCCTGGGTTCGAGGGGATTGACGGCGCAGGCTTGTGGCGCACGTTGCGTGCGCTGGCAGCGCTGAGCCTGATCGACTGGTGTGCAGTGGCTGACGACGGTGAGGACGTTGGCAGGGAGTCGTCGGGCTCTCCGGAGTGCGTGCGTGTGCATCCTTTGATCAGAGATGTCAGCCGCACCGGCCGCAACGTGTGTGTCGTGGCTGACCTGCTCAAGGCGGCATGCTCTGATGAGCAGGCTGGCAATCCGGAGGAGCCGGGTGCGTGGAGTGCTTGGTCTCTGCTGGCTCCCCATGTGCTCGGTCTGCTAGAACGCGACGACCTCTCCGTCTCCTGCCTGGCCTCCGCTGCCAGTACGGCGGAGAGGGCGGCTCGTTTTCTGCAGGCTCGTGGCCTGTCGCGTCAGGCGGGTCCGGTGTATGCGCGGGTGATGAGGATCCGGACGGACATGTTCGGCGCAGAGCATCCGGAAACCCTCAATGCACAGCACTATCTGGCGGGGGCCCTGCACGACATCGGGGAACTCGGCCAGGCAGAGACCTTGTACCGGGATGTATGGCAGGAGCATCGGCGCGCCCGGGGCGAGGAGTTCGTCCTTGCTCTGACCGCCCGGCACGAGTTGGGCCGGGTGCTGCATGACAGGAGACGTCTGGAGGAAGCGCAGCAGCATCTGTCGGCGGTCTTGGAGGTTCGTCGGCGGCTGGTGGGCGCTCGGCACAGGCACACTCTGTCGGCGCAGCACGAGCTTGCCCGTGTCTTGCACGATCTGGGGCGTCTACGGGAAGCCGGCGCAGCGTACGGATTTGTTCTCGAGGCGCGGCGTGTTCAGTTGGGAGAGGAGCATCCGCGTACCTTGACGACGCTCCATAATCTCGCCTGCCTTATGCATGAGGAGGGTGAACTTGCTGGTGCGCAGATGCAGTTCGAGAATGTCCATACTGTGCGGACGCGGATCCTGGGCAGTGCGCATCCGCAGACGCTGTGGACGGGGTATCGGTTGGGGTGTGTGCTACGGGACCGAGGGGAGACGGGGCAGGCCCGCGCTGTGCTGTCGCATGTCCATGGAGAGCTGTCGGCTGTCCTAGGGACGGGGCATACGCAGACGCTACGGGTGGCGAAGGCGCTCGAGGATCTTGATTCCTAGGACTGCGGGTGGCGTCACGAACGGACCTTGTTGACCCTGCTGGCGGCTGCGATCAGGGCAGTCAGCGTGTCCACGACGTTGACCGCGCCAGCCTGCATGAGCATACGTGCCTGAGTGCGCTGCGCAGCGATGCCGATGAACTGCACGCCGGCTGCACGGGCCGCCAGAGCATCGGCGAGGGACTCGCCAATGAGCACGGTCCGGGAGCGCTCGCTCCCCAGGTGGCTGGTGGCGCGCGCGACGGCGTGCGGGTGCGGTTTCATCAGCCGGGGGTCGTTGCGCCCGAAGACGTCCAAGCTGGGTGTCCTTGTGGGGTCGGTGTGCAGATGAGTGAGGAACGCCCGGACAGCTGCGCTCGCGTGATCGGTCACCACCGCCATGCGCCAGGGACCCTGGCTCAGAACGGCCAGCAGCTGGGCAGCACCGGGCAGTGGTTCAGCATGCCGGGCTGCCTCGGTCTCGTAGGACGTCAAGATGACGTCGAGCTCGCGGACCTTCTCGGGTGATCCTTCGTCAACGAACGAGCGCAGCATGGCGACAGGATCTGCGGATTCGTGTCCGCCGATATCGGTACGCAGTTGCAGGCTGTGAGCGGCCTGGGCCAGGTGGACCGAGACGGATCGCAGATTGTGGGCGAACAGCCGGCATAAGACTCCGTCGAAGCTGAACAGGACTACGTCGCTTTGCGCCAGGCAATGGCGCAGCCATGCCTGCGGAGGGTTCGACGGTGTCTCCAGCTGTTTGGCGAACTGCCCCAGGCTTTCCTTCACCCAGGGATACACAGCGTCGTACCAGGCTTTGAAGCTCGTGTAGTGGCGCTGACCATCGCGGGTTATCTCATAGGCGGCAGCCGTGTCTGGCCCCGGCAAGGGTGATTCACGACGTACGAACGGGCCCAGCTCCTCCTCGTGAACTGCCGGATTGTGTGTACCCGCTGGGGGGAACTTGCCTTCCATCAGATGCAGCTGGCTCAGCGTTTCCCATCCCTGGGGCGACAGTTGGGAACGGAAGAACCTGTCCAGGCGGTACGGCAGGGCCGCGATCGACTGGCGGATGTGGAGCTCTTCCCCGTTCATGCGTTGCCGGGCGCGGTGCTGTTCCCTGGCCGTGGCTCCGTAGTGGGCGGTAGCCGCGGCAATGGCTTGCTTGAGGTGCGCCGCACGCAAAGTCCGGATCTCCTGCTGGAGGATTCGCGTGATGATCCGCGGGGATCTGGCGTAGTGGGCAGCGACAGTCTTGACCGCTGCGTCGTCCTCGTTTGGCAGCGTCAAGCTGCCTGGTGCAAGGCAACTGTCGACGATGACGGTGAGCGGAGCCTGTGCCTGCTCGATGCGCTCTAATACTCCGGGCGTCTTGGCGATGTGCTTTTCCAGGACCTGTACAGACACTCCCAACTCGCTGGCCAACCGCCCGGAGAGTCCGTAGGTTCCTTCGGCGCACAGCCCTGTCGTCTCAAGTCGGCGGTAGCTGTATGGCGTCAGTTTGAGTGCCTGGCACAGATCGCTGGCCCGCAGGCCGCTGGCCCGGCGCAGTTCCGCAAACTGCCAGGAGGCCATTTCAGCCCGGTCCGCCAGTTCCAGCGGGCGGACACCCAAGGCGGTGGCGAGCTCACGAATGCGCGGTGGATCGGGAGTGCGATGCCCGTTCTCATACGCAAGGATCTGGGCTTTGCTCACTCCCACACGCTCCGCCAGTGCAGCTGCGCTCAACCCGTCGCCGCCCGCCTCAGACCGGGCCTGCCGGAGGTGGGCACCCGAGAACATGACCGCCATACCTCTCGCCATCACAGACCCCTCCCCGTCTCGCGCGGTACATTTTACGTGCGGATCCTCCAGGGAACAGGGGGTCAATTCAGGCTGCTCAAAAATCCGTGAGCTGCCTGGCTGTGCCGTCTAGGTGCGTCGCCTGCTCCCTGAAGGCCGTTGTGGACGACGAGAGTTGAAGTCCAACAACCGGTGACGACAAGGGCTGCCCAGTAGTGGGTGGCCCCGTGGAAGTCTGGGAAAGAGTCAACCACGGGGCCGATCGGCGACCTTGCTCCGTCACTCAGAGCCTCTCCGTGCCCTCGGAGAGGCTCTCCGGCTGTGAGCCGTGCTAACGGCGCTGGTCTCCGTCCCTCGGTTCAGGGTCGGAGCGCATCGCCATCCTCCTTCCCTGCGCGGCGGTTACGGGAAGGGCGGGTCAGCCTGTACCAAGATCTTCTGACCCCACCCCTTCAGCAACCGACGCCGAGGAGAACACCCAAGACACTATCGCGACGTTGCCCGTACGGGTTTACGAGGGGATCCCGCCCGGCGACAAGCGCACGGCACGCCCGGGGCCAGCACCTAGGCCCGATGCCGCGACCCAGGACTCAACACGCGTCGTACCGGCGGAAGACGAGGCAACAGCCAGCGGATTCGACGCCATGGGCGCAGATGGCGCACCCGGCGCGAAAGCAGCGCACGGGAGCGCGCACGACCGGGCGCGTGCTCCACTTGGTGATCGACCGCCCTGCGCCGACCGGGCCGACCGGGTGCGACTTTTGTGCCTTTCGTCCACTTCTGGCCATGGCGCTTCGCTACATGATCCACAGTGCGCCTGACGCCGTTCCGGAAGGCTGCCGTCCGGACTGCTGCCCTCCTCCCCCTCTACCACAGGGCCGCAGGACGGCAGGGCGCCGGGCTCGATACTCGTTCCGGACGGACAGCCTCGATCTCCTTCGCAAACGCGTCCTGCTCACACGGTGAGCTTCGGCCGTTCGGATCACAAGATCGTCGACAGAACCAAGATCGGCTCTGGCGCTGATCTTGTGACGCTGCCGGTGTCAGTGGTGGCTGTGATCGTGGCTCGCGTGTTCTTCGCGGAGTTTCGAGGTGTTGTTCCCTCATCTGGCCGGCGTTGTGGCGGAGTTGGTCGAGCGGGCTGTGGCCGGGGGGTCACGATGCATGCGCGGGCCCGCTCGGCGGGTGCGGAAGCCCGCACTGCGGTAGTACGTCGGGACGGGTGCACGGCCGGTACATATGACGGCTCGCGGATGTCGCGGTCGGTGGCGCCAGAGTGGTGATCGAGCTGCTGGTGCGTCGGTTCAAGTGCCCCAACCCCGCGTGCCGGGCGGTGACGTTCGCCGAGCAGATCGCGGGGCTGACAAGCCCGCATGCCGCTACACACCACTGGCGCGTGAGCAGTTGACCTCGATCGCCCTCGCCCTGGCCGGCCGCGCAGGAGCCCCCTGGCCGCGGTGCTGGGCCTGCGCGTCGCCAAGGACACCCTGTTACGACTAGCTACTTGCCCCTGAAGAAGTCCGGGCTTCCGCTGGGGTGACCTGCGCGGAGTGCTGGTGTGAGTTGTCCGAGACCGTCACAGTGGGGGGTGGGCCTTGGCGGGCGAGGGTGGTGGCGATGTTGCGTGTGTCCGGGCCACAGGACGCATGGTGGGAGGTGCTGCCGGAGCAAGCGCGGCAGTTGCCCGTCGAGCTGGCCGAGATCGACGTAGCGTTCCGGCAGGTCGCGCCAGGAGATCCCGGTCCGGATCTTGTAGACCATCCCGTTGACGACCTGCCGATCTTTCACGCGCGGCCGGCCTGTCGCAGCCCGCGGTATGAGCGGAGCGAGTAACTCCCACTCCTGATCGGTGAGCTCATGACGACGTATCACCCCACCATGATCCACTACCGATGATCTTTGAAGACGGACCCTAGTGCGGTCGGCTCGGCCGGTCCGGTGGCGTACTTCCCGGCGCGCACCACGGCGGTAGGGGTGGGCGGCAGATGCCGGGCGGTGCGCTCACGGGCCTGCTGGGCGACTCGGCGGTTACTTCCTTGGCCGCGGCGCGAGTGGTGTAGCGGTGCGCCGATGAGGACGTCTTCGCCCGGCACTGTCACGTTGGCTGACCGGTGGGATGATCTTCTGGTGATCAGCCTGGGAAGGGTCGTCGGTGGGGAGCGTGTCGCTGTCGCACAAGGGGCATCGGTACCCGGTCGAGGTCATCTCCTACTGTGTGTGGCTGTACTTCCGCTTCCCGCTGTCGTTCCGCGAGGTCGAGGAGCTGATGCTCGAGCGCGGTGTCGTCGTCTCCTACGAGACGGTGCGTCGCTGGTGCGTCAAGTTCGGGCAGCTACGCCAACGCGCTGCGCCGCCGGCAGCCCCGGCCCGGTGACAGGTGGCACCTGGACGAGGTCTTCATCAGGATCAACGGGCGGTTGCAGTACCTGTGGCGGGCCGTCGACCAGGACGGCAACGTCCTGGACATCCTGGTGCAGAACCGGCGGGACAAGGTCGCGGCCAGGCGCTTCTTCCGCCGCCTGATGAAGAAGACCGGCGCGGTGCCGCGGGTGATCGTCACCGACAAGCTCCGCTCCTATGACGCCGCCCACCGCGAGGTCATGCCCTGCGTTGAGCACCGCCCCCACAAGGGCCTGAACAACCGGGCCGAAAACAGCCACCAGCCCACCAGGCAGCGTGAACGGGCGATGAAGGGCTTCCGCTCCGCGGGCGGGGCGCAGCGGTTCCTGTCCGCGTTCAGCGGTATCTCGCCCTACTTCCGACCCCGCCGCCATCTGATGCCCGCCCACGACTACCGAGCCGAGATGACCGTCCGCTTCGCCATCTGGGAGCACATCACCGGCGTCGCCGGCCTCGCCACCGCGGCCTGAACACAGCCCGGAACCAGGCTCCACCACACCACGACGCGCCGTCAGGCAGTCACACAGCCAACAACGTGACAACGCCCCATCAGGTCCACCGGAATGAGTCAGGTCACCGCTGCCCCGGGCCCACTCAGATGCCGTCTGCCCTCGGTGACCATGATGACCGGCGGGCACGCGGTTGACACACTCTCAATTCCCCGAAAGCAGTATGGATAAAATCCACCCAGCTGAAGATCAACCCGACACTGTTACACCGCTACAGGGAACATGACACACGCACGCACAGAAGGGGCCCCGGCAATGCCGGGGCCCCTTCTCAAAGCTGGGCAGAACGTGGCCCTGCAACTCGCTTTTAATTGCGGGCCATCAGGCTACGCAACTCGCGCCGAGAGTGTTCAGTCGGGGCGGCGGCCGACTGTGACAGGAGTTATGAGGCGGCGATTCACGTGCCGGGATCTTCTGCCAGAATCGCGTCTCGAATTACTTCAAAACTGGACTCTGCTTCTGGGTCACGTTCCATCATGCGTTCCCAGAAGTCGCCTGCAAGCCATTCCTTCGGCCCGAGGCTCAAACCACCTCGTCGGTTGATCTCCACACTCCACTGGGAAGGGATCACGTTTGACACTTGATCGAAGTACTTCCCACTGTACAGACCAGCGAGTTCACCCGGCGAGTCCTCGATCCGCAGCGAGGAAGAACCGTCGCTACTTACGTGCAGTTCGAGCACGACGTACTCCCGGCCGGGCGTAAGGTGGTACCGTCCGTCGACGGGATTGGGCGGTGAATCCGGGGAACCCAAATATCGAACTCTCACCTTCTCGCCCCTCCACCCATCTTGATCTTGTAGTCGTAGTAGTAGATTTCTTCGGTGACTTCGTTCTTATAGAAATGAATGTCGATCGTTCCCTCACGGCCCGGAGTGTTGAGCCTCGGAGTACCGTACTTACCCCACTGCTCCGCACCGCCGTGCGTCGCGAAGTATTTCTCCAAGTGAGGATTCCCAATCTTTTCTCCGCCGATGATCTTTCGCGAACGCGCGATAGTGTCCGCAGTGAGCTGACCATCCTTGGTGAACATGGCGCTAATTGCCCCTGCATCAGCCTCGTACTCTAGCTGTTTCGCCAGCCGGACTCCATTGGCAGCATTAGCCGCGGCCCCGTGTCCGGCTCCGGACGCCAGGCCCTTGGCGGTGGCACCGGCAGCCACGCCAGATCCCACTACCGCGCTGCCCCCGGAGGCACCACCCGTCGCCATCTCGGCGATCTCTGCTGCGCACACAGGGGCCGCAGCCAGGCATCCCTCACCCATAGCAACTGCCACAGGAGCGACGGCTACAGCAGCAGCAACGCCCACCACGACGCCCAGTACGACCTTCTGCCAGGTAGCGAGCTTGGGCTTGTCTTGGAGGAGGTCCTTAGCAGCCTGGTTCGCCGGCACAGGGTAGCTACCCGCGATCAGGTTCCACTGGGGCTGGTCCTTCTTTTCTGGTTTCGGGTCGGGGCCCTTCTTGAACACGACTTGCGCCGCGCTAACGCCCCCGTCATTGCGGACAGTGACGGTCATCGTGCCGCTGCCGATACCACCGCCCGCCTTCTGGTACTCGAATTTCTTGGTGTAGGTCTGCGTGGAGTGGTAGACCCAGGTCCCGTTGGGACCCATGGTCATGTAGTCCCGGTATCGGCCGCCCTTGCCGTCGCTGCAACCGCGCTCGCAGTCCGTGATCGGTCGCAAGCCCGTGGGGTCGGACTTGGTGACGGGAGTGTTGTTGGCGTAGGCGTAGCCGTTGAGGGACTCGTGATCGTCAGGGGCCAAGATGGGGTCTACGGAGAGGAAGCGTCCGGTGGCCGGGTCGTACTCGCGGGCACCAACGTGTGTGAGTCCCGTGTCGGCGTCGGCCGCTTTGCCGAGGAAGCCCTTGTCGTCGGGCCACGTCGACGGAGCCGTACCTCGTGCCTCACCGAAGGGCTTGGTGTAGCGGCGGCTGATCGTCTGTGTGGTGGCGTCCACCGTCATCGAGGCGGTGCCGTGATGGTCGTCGACCATCCAGGACAGGCCGGATTCGGTACGGACAGCGGTGGCGTCGCCGGCCGGGTAGTAGCGCTGCGCGGCGAACTTCTTCGCGGCGGTGTCGTAGTGGAGTTCCTGACCGGCCAGGTAGAGAACGGCCTTGTCTGTGCTGCGGCGGATGAGAAGTTCGCCGTTGGCGTCGTAGAGGTAGTCGGTGGTCTTGGTGCCTTCGGTGAGGCGGGTGAGTTCCCCTTCGATGTCCCAGATGAGGCTCTGTGTGGTGCCGGTGGGCCCGTAGCGTTTGGTGGTGTTGCCCTGCTCGTCGTAGTTGTACTCCTTGGCGGTGCCGCCGTTGACGGTGACGGAGGTCATCGTGTGGGGCTGGCCGGTGCCGGAGGCGTTGACGGCGGGGTAGCCGTATGCGGTTTTGGTGTCACCGGTGGTCTTGTGCTCGGTCTGGGTGTCGCGCAGGCCGCCGGGCTTGTAGGTCCAGCTGGTCCAGTACGGGGCCGGGCCGCCGAGGGCACTTGCCGATCGGGGGGTGGCGCAGTCGTTGGAGGATGGGGTCCAGGCTTCGGTCAGGCGGCGGTATCCGTCGTAGGCGAAGCACTGGGTGTCTTTGCCGGCTGCCTTGTCGGTTATCGACTTGACGTTGCCGGTGGTGTCGTAGGTGTAGTCGACGTCGCTGGTGTAGCCGGCGTTGGTCTGGTCGAGGGTGTGGGTGTTGGCCAGCCGCCGGGTGCCGTCTTCGTAGCGGTTGAGGATCTGGAGTTGCTTGGCGCCGGTGGAGGTGCCCAGGCGGGTCTCCTCGGTCTCGCCGTATGGGGAGTAGCCGATGTTCTGGACGTAGTCGGTCATGCCGTCGGTGCCGGTGAGCATGCCGAGGCCGTTGTAGCTGTTGGTGACGGTCTCGGCGGGCAGGCCTGCCACGGCGGGCATCGAGGTGGACTGTACGGTGCCGTCGATGTTGTAGGTGGTGGTGGTGGTGAAGGACTGCGGAGCGCCGTCGGTGACCAGGGCGTCGGCTGCGGCGATGACGGTCTTGGTGCCCTTGGAGCGGCCTAGTGCGTCGTATCCGGTGGCGACCTGTGAGTAGATCTTGCCGGTGGTGCCGCCGACGTAGCGGATGGAGGCGGTCGGCTGTCCCTTGGCCAGGGTGTCGTAGGTGAACTTGGTGAGCTGGTGGGCGTTGTCCTTCACGCCGTCCCAGGTGCCGGTCTTGCGGCCGAGGACGTCGTAGTCGGTGATCAGGGTGCGAGTGGCGCCGTCGAGGGTCGTGGTGGTCGTGAGTGGTTGGTCGGCGTCGTTGTAGGTGGTGGTGACGGTGCCCTTGTCAGGGTCGGCGGTGGTGGTCTTGCGGCCGCGTAGGTCGTATCCGTACGTCCAGACAGCTCCGTCTGGGCCGGTCAGCTTCTTGAGCTGGCCGCCGGCGGTGTACTCGTACAGGGTGCGGGTGTAGTCGGTGCCGGTTGGAGTGGGGCCGTCATATTCACGGCGCTCGGTGATCCGTCCGCGGGCGTCGGCGATCGTCAGGGTGCCGGTGCCGCCTGCGGCGGCTGTGACGGCAGTGCGGTCGCCTTGTTCGTCGGTCTTGGTACGCCATTTCTCCTGGTCGTAGACCCGGAAGACTGACTCGGTGGCGCGGCCGGCGGCGTCGAAGACCGTTTCGGTGGAGGCGGGGACGGAGCCGGGGTAGGTGTTGGCCAGGGTGCCCGAGGGTGCGTTGCTGTCGTGGACCTGGCTGTTTGACATGTAAGCCAGGCCGCGATCGTCGTACAGGGTCTCGGCGATCACACGGCCGCCGTTCGGCGCGGGGACCTGCTTCTGGCGGGACCGCAGAAGGCCGTCGAAGATCTCGTAGGAGCTGTTGTAGGTCTTGCCGTCGGTCTTGAGGGCGTCGGTGCGGACCCAGGTCTCCTTGTCGTTGTTGATGCTGTAGGCGTAGACGATGCTGGCGGCGTCGTCGAGAGAGCGGGAGCGGTCCGGCTTCCAGACCGACCGCAGGCGGCCCAGCGCGTCAAAGGACCATTCGGTGACGTTGCCGTTGGCGTCGGTGGTTTTGGTGGCCGTGCCCCAGGCCGGGTCCACCTCCGTGGTGGAGGTGAAGAGTTTGGGGTCGGTGGACGTCTTCGACGTCAGCGGGCCGTAGCCGGTGTCGTCGGGGACATAGGTGGTTTTGACCGTGGCGTTGAGGGCGTTGGTCACGGTGGTGGGGCGGCCCAGTTTGTCGTAGGTGGCGCTGGAGACCTGCTGGTAGACGGGTTTCTTGTCGAGCGCGCTGTAGCTGGCGACCCGGTAGGAGGCGGTCGTTTCGCCCTTGGTGGGAGCCGCGCCGACCGCCTGACCGTCGTAGGCCGTTGTGATGTCGGAGATGACGTCGTCAGGGATCGAGGGGGTTTCGGCGCACGGGACGCTGTAGGTCTCGGTGCGCGAGACCGCGTTCACCAGCCAGGCCGTGGTGTTGCGGGCGTAGCTGGTGCGCACGCACGATTCGTCGCCCGTCTTGGCGGCGTCGCCGCTGTCCTCCACGGTGATCGGCATGCCGTACGTGGTGTCGTATGTGGTCTTCTGCGTGCCCGTGCGGGTGCCGGTGGAGGTCTTGGTGCGGGTGCTGGTCTCGTCGGCCTGGACGATCCATGCCTCGGTGGTGCCCCAGGTGTAGGTGTGGCTGCCGGTCTTGTGGGACCAGGGGGTGTTGATGGTGCCGCTGAGTTCCTCGGTGCCGTTGTAGATGATGGTCTCGCGGACGAAGCCGGCGTACTGGCGGGAGTCGTTGATGGCGGTGCCGGTGGAGTCGGTGACTTTCTCCACCCGGGCGGTGCCGTCGAGTTCCTTCTCGCCGTTCAGGCCGCGCATGTAGAGAGTGGACTTCTTGCTGCGCGGGCCCTCGGAGTCGCCGGAGGTCTCGACGACCTTTCCGTAGCCGCGCCACTGCGACCAGGTGCGGTTGGACTGCTTGGTCAGGCCCTCGTCGTCGGAGTAGGCCCAGCCGGCGCCGCCCTGGTAGTCGTAGTAGGTCTCGCCTGTGTCGCCGTGGCCGTAGGGGTCGTCCTGGAAGACGGAGGTGACCAGGTACTTGTGGAACCAGTCGGTGACCGGGGTTGCGCCGGATTGGGACCACTTGACGGGGAAGCAGCGGCGGGTGTTCTTGTCGATGTCCGCCGGCATGCTCGAGCCATGGATGCAGTCGGGGTCGGAGTAGTTGACGGTGAGGGTCGAGCCGGTCTCGGACTTGATGGTGCGCACCCGCCACTTGATGTAGCGCAGGGTGTCCGGGCCGCTGCCTTCGACGTGGTTGGACATTTGGATGCCGCCGAAGACGACCGGTGGCATGGCGGCCGTGGTGCTGTTGCCCTTGCCGGTGTTCTGGATGGACTTCAGCCACAGGCTCGCCGAGGAGGCGTCACCGGTGTCGGGGAAGTCCTGTTCCAGGTGCCAGGTGTCCACGTCCCGCCTGGTGGTGCTGGTGCCGGTCCACACCGAGGTGGTGATGTCGGTGAGGCGCTTGCGGGTGAAGAAGGCCGGGCCGATCTGCGTGGTGCACTTGGTCGACGCCGCGCAGATCATGTCGTAGGGCACGTCGGGCCAGTTGGCCTTGGTGTCCTCGGTCAGGCTGGAGCAGGAGGTGAGGCAGCGCTCGGCGTAGGCGAAGCGGACCTGCTGGGCGGCGGGCTTGGAGTAGATCAGATTGTCGCGCAGGCCGTAGTCGATGCGGTTGAGGTAGCCGCCCCGGGTGTATGGGGTGCCGTTGACGGTGGTGGCGGCGTTTTTGGCGTAGTGGTTCGTCTCCCGGCTGTACCAGTAGGTGGAGGCGTTGTTGTGGGGGTCGACGACGTAGTCCAGGTTCCAGCGCCAGGCCTGGTTGCAGAAGGAGTCGGCGAAGCCGGTGGACTTGTAGCAGGGTTCGCTGGAGTCGTCGCCGAAGACCGGCACGGTCCACACGGAGTTGGTGACCGGGTCGTCGTCGGTGGTGTCGGTGGTGCCCTTGTCGCTCCAGTCGGGCATCCGGTGCTTGCCGAAGAAGTACTGGATGCCGGAGGCGTCCGTGACCTTCCAGTACTCGGTGTTGTTGTCGCCGTTGCCGGTGGCTCCGGTCAGGTGTTCGACGCGGGTGCCGTCCTCGTTCTTTGTCTTCCACGAGCCGCCCGAGGCCTCGGACAGGGCTGCGGTGTCGCAGGCTGTTTTGTCGGTGCAGGTGTTGACGAGTTCGACGGCTTTGCCGTTGAGGACCAGGGTGGCGTTGGCGTACTTCCAGCACAGGTCGCCCTTGCCGGACTGGCCGTCGTCCTTGCAGGAGCTGTACTTGCGCTCGATGTAGGACTCGGTGATCGAGAAGCCTTCGCCGACCACCGAGGTCTGGTTGTTCTCACCTGCCGTGCGGCCGTCCACCGAAGCGGAGTTGTAGGAGATGGACAGGTTCGGGGCAGGCCCGGCTGTGGCCGGGGGTACCCGCAGGGGATAGTTCCAGGTGAAGTCGCCTGTGCTGCCTCCTGCTTCCCAGGTCGCGGTCGGGGACAGCGAGGTGGCGCTGTAGTCGCTTCCGCCGCCCGAACTGTCGGCCGCCGCCGCCAGGAGCATCGGGGTGCCGGCCGCGAGAGTGCGGGCGGAGACGGTGCCCGTCAGGGTCTGGGACTGCCCGTCATTGTCCGCTCCTGTCACCGGGCGCTGGGTGCGGCAGGACTTCTTCTCCGGGGTGGTGAGCGCACACGCCGGAAGCGTTACCAGGCTCAGGCGGGGGCCGAAGTTGCCGCCGTAGACGTCGTTGAAGGTGGAGTAGTCCAGGGAGAGGCGGAGCTTGTCGGTGTCACCGGCGGATTTCCCGGATGCTGCTCCTGCCGGGTCGACGGTGAGCAGGACTCCGTTGACGCCTGCCTTCTTCGCGGCCGACCGGGAGTGGAGACGCAGCGTCACCTTCTCGGCCGGGCCGGTCGCCTTCTTCTTGGTCTTGGTTTTGGCTTTCGCCGTCTTGGCTGCTGAGGTGCCGGGTACCTGTGACAGTTCCATTCCGAGCCCGCCGACGGTGACAGCGGCTTCGCGGGTTGCCGGGACCTCTGCGGAGGCCTTCCCGGCCTTCGGCCAGGCGGCTTCCCTCAGCCGCTGGCGGGTCTCGCGGGACGCCGATGCGGCCTTGTCCTTGGGAGCCTTGGACGTGCCGGGCTTGAGCACCCCCACCTTGTCGGTCTTCGCCTTGGGCCGGTTCTCCAGCTTCTTGCGAGCAGCTTGGGGCTGGGCCTGGGCGGCGAAGTCGTAGCCCAAGGGGATGGCGACCTGTGGCAGGAGGGTGAGGGAGGCGACGAGAGCGCCGCGGCCAAGCCAGCGGCGCACGACCGCCCCTGGCAACCGTTTACGGAAGGGTCTTGTAGACACGGTGTTTTCCCCGGTTCTTGGAATCGAAATGGGTCGGGTGGCGCTCGGGCAGGCGGCTCCCGGTGACGCCTGCTCCTCTTAAGGCGCGTTCGCACGCTGACGCGGCGGTTCGGGCTGAAGAGCGGCAGATGGCAGGGGCGGGGACGGCCTTCGTGTCTGTCCCGCCCCCGCCTTGCTGCTACTGCTGTTCGGTGTTGCGCCGGTTGGCGATCGTGTCGGTGGAGGTGGCGCCGGCCCAGACGCGGACGCTGTCGATCCTTCCGGGGAAGTAGCGTGCGGCGGCACCGTTGATCTTCGCTCGGCCGATCTCGAACGCTCCGCCGCCCTGCCAGGGGGCGGAGTAGGACACGCCGTCCTCGTCACCCATCAGGGCACTGTCGACGTAGAGCTTGAGCGCGCCGAGACTGGAGGTGTCCTCGGGGTCGGCGGCCGCCTGGGCGTCGTAGACGACCGTCAGCATGACCGGAACGCCCAGCTGGGTCGTGGTGAATGCGGTGGATTCACTCTCGGTCCACACCGCCCCGCTGCCGTCCTTGTCGGGTCGGCCGAACGACCAGCGGCCCTGAGTGCTGCCAGCCGGCTGCTCGTACCAGACACCCCAGGAGGACTGGCTCGTACCCGACTGGCCGAACACCTGCACCGTGTACGACTTGCTGGTGTCGGCGAGCTTGGCGGGATCCAGCGTGACCCAGGCGGTCGCAGTGAACGAACCAGAGTCGTCGACAATCGGGCCGGTGGCTCTGGCGTAGGCGCTGGCGCCGTTCAGGGTCATCGCCTGCGTGGTCGTGACCTCTTCACCGATCTCCGGGTCGCCGGTGGTGAACTGGGTGAGCGCGGCCCCGTCGAGCGTCAGGTTCCTACCGAAGCCACTGGTGTCCTTCACGGTCGTGCCGGTGGCGTTGGCCGTGTCGGTGGCGTCCCACTTGGCGACGAGTGCCGGTACGGGATCTCCGGCGGTGCCGTCGGCCAGGTCCTCGTCCTCCAGCCAGGCGTCATGGGTGACCTCGGTGTCCGCGAGCGCACGGGACCAGACCTTCACCTCGTCGATGGTGCCGGCGAAGTTCTCCTTGCCCGTCGCGGCGTGCCACAGCCGTCCGACCTGGAGATTCCCTGACGCCTTCCACGGGGTTGCCGTGTACGGCACCGGAGTACCCTGCGGGACTCCGTTGACGGACAGCTGCAGGGTCTGCGCCGCCGTGTCGTAGACGCCCGCCAGATGAGTCCATGCGTTCAGGACCGGCGGCTTGGTGCCGACCGAGCGGATGATCACGGGGTCGGTGACATCCGTCTGGTGGCGGTTGAAGACCCAGGCATCGTAGGTGCTGGAGTAGTACAGCTGGAACCCGGAGGCGTTCGATCCCGCCTGGGACAGGACGGTGTAGTTGGCGTCCTTCTTCGTCAGCCGTGCCCAGGCCGACACGGTGAAGGATTTGGTGGTGTCCAGGACCGCCCCGGAGGTGGAGAGGTAGGCGGTCGTTCCGTTGAGCTTCGCCGCGCCGGAGCCGCTGCGCGTCAGGGTGTCCCAGGTGGCCCCCGAGGAGGTCAGCGGGTGCTGGGTGGCGGTGGTGGAGTCGGTGAGGGCTTTGTCCAGGTGCCAGATCCCTGAGGGCTGTTCGGCGCCCTTCACCAGGAAGCTGTAGTAGCCGGTGAGCGAGCTGTGGCCGGCCGCGTCGTAGCCCCAGACCTGGATGGTGTTCTCGCCGGCCTGGTTCGGCGTGATCGTCCGGGTGATGGCTGTGCCCTTGGCCACGGAGATCGGCGAGGAAACCGCACCGCTGTTCAACTTGTACTTGAAGCTGACAACGTCCGACTGAATGCCCGCCGTGGAGGCATTGGTGTCCGCAGGAGTGAAGGTGAATTTGCCCGGCGTGCCCACGCCTCCCGCGGCCGGATCTGTCTCAGCGGGCTTGTAGACGCCGTCCGCGCTGGTGATCACCGGTGGCGGCGGCGAATCGGTATCGACCCGGAAGTAGCACCACGAGGACCAGGCCGAGTCCAGGACACCGGTGGCACCCCGGTCCGTCTTGTAGTACGCCTGCGTCTTGACCCGCATCCGGTAGTCCCTCTGCGCCGGCAGGGCACTGGAGGAGGCGTCGCGGACGGCGTTGTCGGCTACCCAGGCACTGTCTGGTGAGTCCGCGTACCAGGCGCGGCTGGAGCCGTCGGCCTTCCAGACCTCGAACCTGGCGCGCAGCTGGGCGTTGGAGCCGTCGGCCGACTGTACGGTGGCCAGCATCTTCGGTGTGGTGTCGCTGGTGGCGAAGGGCAGTGCGGAGGTGTTGCAAGCCCGCCCCGTAGTGCCCTGCCGGACGCCGTACGATGTCGGTTTGCCCGGGTAGGACACGTAGGTCACCGACAGCTTGCCGTCGTTGCGGAACCGTGCCCAGGCGCCGGCGTCGGACTCGTCGTGCGCGGTCAGCGAGAAGGTGATCTGGGACTCCTTGTTCGCGGCGTAGGACGCGAGAGTCGTCGTCAGATTCTCATTGGTCTCCTCATCGACGTTGTCGCTGAAGCGCACCCAGTTCGCCGGCTGCGACGGACTGCACAGGGAACCGCGCCCGTAGGCCACGTTCCGGTCGCCCATCAGGTCCACCCCGCTGGGGCGGGACGACCAAGTGGTGCTGGAAGAGATGCCCTTGTTCACGCGGGTCAGGTCGTACCAGTGCGGATCACAGCTGAACGTCCACTCCTGGTACACCTCCATCGTCGCGTCCAGGATCTTCTTTCCGTGGATCGACGACAGCGGGTACTCGAAGTACATGCGCTGGGTGTACGGGCTGTTGGAGCAGAGGTAGCCGGCGTAGTTGGAGCAGCGCCCCACACCCTTGTCCCCGTCGAACTCCCAGTACTTGGTCCCATTGGAAGCAAGTGCCGTCCAGTCACCGAGCGCGATGCCCTTGGTGGGCGGGTCGATGAAGAGCGGGAAGACGGTGTCCTTGCCGTGCAGGAGTTCAGGATCGGGGGTGATCTCCATCGTGGTGCCCGCGACCTTGAGCGGCAGCTCGGCTGTCGTGTCACCGCTGCCAGGGCCTTCCGAAGGAGCCGGCTCGCCTCCGGCGGCAGCCAGCGGGACCGCCTCAGCCGCTTGCGGGCCTGCCTCAGTCTCTGCCGCAGCAGCCGTGCGCAGGAGCTGCGTAGTGACGTTGGCGGTGGCCGGGGCGTCACCGGCCGAGTCCCACATCCGCCCCGCCGGGCTCTCGAAGACCGGAGTACCGTCGCCGTCGCGGGCGACGAACCCGCCGTCGGCTGTCGGTGAGATGTCCAGGCTGCCGCCGCCGGACACAGTCATGCTGATCGTCTCGAGCGCCGAGTTCTTCGCCGCTTCCGCAGTCTTGACCACGAGCACCGAGGTATATCCGGAGCTCAGCGCCGTCAGCTGCAGATCGACGTCCGGGAGGACCTGGGCGTAGGTGGCGGTGTCACCGTCGAGTTGCGGCTCGGGCAGCGCGGTGGGCCATCCGAGCTGCAGTTCGTGTCCCTCGTCCGCGAGCGTGACCAGTTGCTCCCCGCTGCCGCCGCCCGAGAACGTGAGAGCGGTCGTCGTGTTCTTCGCCCGCACCGAGCCGTCGGCATCGTGCACCAGGGTGGTGTCGACGGGAGCCCAGGTATCGTCGCCCTTGCGGGCACGGACGGGCGCGGCGTTCATCTCCTGCGTGAAGGTGCCGTCCGGGTTGGCGAAGACCTGGGACGACTCGGTCGTGGCCGTGTCCACAGCCACCCGCTCACCGGTCTTGGCCGCAAGAGCACTCGCCTCCGACTCCGCAGTCCTATCAGCCGCAACCGCAGCCGCCCCAGCGGCAGTTGCCGGAGCAGCCCCAATTCCGGTCAGCGGAATCACACCCCCCAACAAAGCGAGGGCTATCACCCAACTCCGCGCCGCCCGACACCGGTTGCGCCCCCGTGTTCGCGTAACCACGCCCCACCCGTTTCCCTTATTTTTTTCTTAACCGCAGCCTGTGGGGATCATGTGATGATCGGGTGCACCGGTCAACAGTGTCATGCATCACGTTGAACTCCCCCCAGCCCAACTGATAGAGAGCGCTCTCTTACAAGTTGGCGCGTGACAGCGGGTGAGGTGTGCTGGTCTCCTTGAGAGGTGCCGTTCGGGCTTGAGCGGTGCGGCCAGAGACGAGGCGGGCGATGGCGCGGTAGGTGTCGGGCAGGTGGTCACGGCGGTGGGTGATGCGGCCAGTGCTCCACGTCTGACTTCGCGCTATTGCGCCAGCCCCGGCTGAGGGTACGGCCACCGCGTGATCATCGGGGGCTGTTTGGATCGGCAGGTCGTCGTGCATTCAGCAGGCGGGTGAGGCGATGGCGCGTACGGGTGCGCTCATCGAAGGGCAAGAGGATGCGGCTGGGTCCACGACAGATCCTCTCCGGGCCACAGGGCGTCGTCGTCCATGGGGTCCTCGGTGTGGTCGACGGGGGTGGGGGCGGGCTGGAAGACGGGGGGCAGGTCGATGTCGAGCGCGGTGAGCGCGCTGATCTGAGGCGCGGTCATCTGTGCGGTGTTGCTGCGGCATTTGCGTAGCCACTGGCCGAGGAGGACTTCGTCGCCGTGGATGTCTTCCCGGTGGGCGAGCGGGACGTTCAGGTGGCCTTCGCGCCGCTGGTACTGGCGGGCCGCCGTCAGGCCGCGGCTGAAGGCGCGGGCGCGCGGTGCGGGGTCGGGCAGCAGCAGCATGGTGTGAGGGTGCAAGTGCGGGTGTCGGGCGACGAGTTGGGCCAGTAGCCGCGTCTGCTGGGGGTGCAGGATGTGTAGCTGGGTGAGCTGGTGGTCCAGCCAGGTGCTGGCCTCGTGGCCGGAGGCCGGCATGGGGGTGGCGGGGTCAGTGCGCGGGGTGAGGTTGAGATGGGTGTAGTCGTGCTGCCATGCCAGGTCCCAGGGCGGGTTCCACCAGGGGTCCACGGCGTTGAGGGCGTCTATGCGGTCGCTGTGCAGGCTGTTGTCAGCGACCAGCTGGCGTTGTCGGGCCAGCCAGCGCAGTAGCGGCCGCTCGTTCGGGGTGGGGGCGCGGGTGATGGTCAAGGTGCCGTGGCGGGCCGCGAAAGTGATGGCCTGTTCCAGGCGGGCTTCGAAACTGTTCTCGGGGTGAGGCCAGGAGATGTTGAGGCTGGTCAGGGCGAATGCGCGCTGGGCGTCGAGGCTTCCGTGGGCGTAGAGCGAGCGTTGCTGGCCGAGCCAGATGCCTAGGGGGTATCCGGTGCGGTCGGTGTACTCGCTGGGTACATCGAGGTGCCTGCGGCGTTCGAAGAAGCGCACGGCGGCCTCCCAGCCGATTTCCCAGAGCCCGGTGTCGACCAGGTGGGTGCGCAGCCGGGTGACGGAGGCGACTTCCCCCGCGCGTTCGGGCGGCGGGGGGCGGCGTGGCGCTTGAGCAACTGTCCCGGCACGCGGCCGCGTTCACGGGCCGGCCCAATGCCAGCGAGCTCGGGGACATCCACCGGCTCGTGCGGCAGGTTCTGCACGAGGCGGTCGCCCTGCTGCGTGGCAACGACGTCGCGCTGGGCATCGCATCCCTGCAGACCGTCAGCCGAGGCACCACCACATCCCTGATGGGCATGGCCGGATCTGGTCCACTGATCACCACGGAGCTGCTGTCCCTGCTGGCCCACAGCGTGGGCCAGGCCGGGGCCGGCGTCATCAACGAGCTGATGCGCACGCTGCGCACGGCCCAGGCCGGCAGCCGGTCCATGTATGCGGAGGACGCCGACTTCGAACTCGAGATGGCCCGCGTGAGTCTCGCCTGCGACGACCCGGACGAAGCGCAGCGCTGCTGGGAACGTGCCGCCCGCTATATGGGCGCCTACGGCAGCCACAAGGACAGCACCATCGACGAACTGCTGGATCCGCTCCCCCAGCTGGTACAGGCCGACCCAGTCCAGGCACGGATGCGGCTGGCACGTACGCAGCCGCTCGTGTATCTCGTTGCGGAGTGCACCGACGGACGAGGTACGGCGGGAACACCACACGAGTGGTGGCGTCTTCTCGCGCGCCTGGATCCGCGAGCCGCCGCGCAGCTGGCCGCCCAGGTGCTGCTGACCGAGCCGGGACTGCCCGATGCCCGGGTGGACGCGGCCCACCAGCAGCTGCTGGCCATGCAGGCCGACTCGGCTGACCCTGTCGTCCTGGCAGCGCTCCGTATCGCCGCCGGCCCACGCGGCCGCAATCTCGACGCCGACATCGCCCTGCTCGGCCAGCTCGCCAACCTGCCCGGCGACGACGCGGCACACGCGGTGCGTCTCCTGCCGGTGCTCGCCAACGCGATCACCTCCACCTACGACGACCAGACGCTGATCCACGCATCGCACCTGGCCGGGGACACGCCGACCCCTGCCCTGCGTGCGGCGGCACAGCGTCTGGGCGGTGAGGGCGGCCCGCCCTGGGCGCCCAGGCCCGTGCCCAGCACATCCTCCCGCAACTGGTCCGGCCCAAAAGGGCGTTACCCCACCGGCGCCTTTCTGTACGCCCAACAGCGCCCCGTGCTGCCGCAAGGCGTGGCCGGTGTCCTCGCCGCGGTCCGTGACTGCAGCAGCAAGACGTACGACGCTCCGCCGGGGCCCCGGTGGTCGGCCGATGCGCTGGCCAACGCGGTCGGATGGCGGCTGGTGGAGATCACCGAACGCCAGGGTCCCGACGCTGCCGCCCAGTTGTTGCACCGGATCGCCCAGGAGATGAACGCCTCCGGCCCCGTCGATGTCCTCGCCGATGTGGCCGCCGGGCTCTATCTGCGCCACGGCATCGCCCCCGACGTCTTCGGCCCGCTCGCCGCGACGGCCGGCATGCTCGCCTACACCAAGATCCGAGGCGGCGGCGGATGGCGCTCTTTCGCCGGCAACGACCGCCTGGAGCTATGGCAGCATGCGCACTCCGCGGATGCCGCTGTCGCAAGGCAAGACCTCGCAAACCAGGTGGCCAACGCCGTCGCCAACCCCTCCTACGGCCGCACCGTCGGCGTCAGCCAGGCCCTGGTCTCCGCGTTCGCCATCCAGCCCCCGGACGTCTCCTCGCCCCCGGCTGCCGACGCGCTCGCCTGCTGGGACGCCGCGTATGACGTCATCGCCCACCGTCTGCCCGGTGATGCCCGCCTCGGCGACGGCGCCTACCACCCTGTGCCGGAGCCGGCCACACAGCACGACATCGACACCGCATTGTGCCGCCTTGCCGTGGCCACCATCGCCCTGCCCGAACGCGGCGACAAGCGCCGAGCCCTGCTCGCGGCGACGGTCCTGCTGGTCGGCCGCCCTCGCCAGGCACAGGCCGCGCTGGCGCACGTCTTGTCCTTCGACCTCGGCGCCGGGCCTTTGACCTGGCTCCTGACCGTCCTGCACAGTCATCTGCCGGACGGGCCCCTGGATGCCGCTCTGCATGAGCAGCTCGTCGCCCTGTGCACCAGCGACATGCTGTCCGTGCGGGTGGAAGCCGCCGCCGTCCTCACCCTCGCCGGACACCAGCCGCCCTCCCCGCCAGCAACCGCGGCCCATCCGACACTCGCCCACGCCATCGCCGCCGATCTCAGCAGCGAGGACAGCGCATGAAAGACCCCCGGCGCTATGCGACCCGCCTTGTCGACGACTACCTGGGTGCCCGCATCGACGCCGCCGGCCACGCTCCCGGGCTGCGTGAGGCCGTCATCGACCTCGTGGCCGCAGCCATCCCTGGCCATCTCGAGCCGCTGATGCGCACCCAGCTGGACCTGCTGACCCACCCCAGCAGCGACCAGTTCCCCGACGCCTATCTCGCCAACCGGGCCACCGCCGAAGACGCACTGCAGAAGGCCGCGGCAGGCCTGCGTACCGCGCTCGCCCAAGCCGGACACCTGGTCAACGCCCAGGCCTTCGAACGCGGCGCGGCCGCACGCCTGCGCGATGACTCCCGCCCGGCCCTGCGCGGCGAACTCGCCCGCATCCCCCGCCCCCTGACACGCCCCGGAGCGCTGGGCTGGTCACTCGACCCCGCGCCCTGGTTCAGCGACAGCCACCAGGAGCAACAGCCCTGGCCGCCGCTCAGTCTCGCTCTGGTCGCAGGCCTGCGGTCCCTGCCGGAAGCCGCCCATGCCTTTGCCCGAGTGGACGACGGACCACACGCGGGCTGGGTACAGATCGGGCTGATCGAGCGGCAACGCACCCCCGCACGCCGCTACCCCGACCAGCCTGCCCGCCAAGTACTGATCATCGTCGGTCTCGAAGCTGCCGACGACGATCCACCACCCGGCACGCTGCCCGTCTCCCAGGCTCCCTGGCAACTGTGGACCCGCCCGTTGCAGCGCCTGGCACCTGCCCTCACCCGGCCGGAGGCGGCAGCCGAGCACATCAGCACCACGGACCAGGCCCTCGTGGCCATCACCGACGCCAGCGCCACGCCCATGGTCGACGCGCCTGCGCGCCGCAGCGGCCCTGGCCTGCCCCCGTACGTCCTTGCACCCGCCGCCAGCGTCGTAGCGGCACTCGGACTCCAACCCACAGGCGGCATCTGCGGGTTCAGCCTCAGCGACACAACAGGGGAAGCACTCATCTGCCGCCAGTGGCGAGGCCACCTCGTCCACGACGGAAGCTTTGAACCGCTCCTGCCCGTGGTCGCGGGAGCGGACCTGCTCATCCGCCCGGACCTGTTCACCCGCCTGCACGCCACCATCGGCCCCTCCCGCTGCCAGGCAGGTATCAACGTCAGACACATGACAGCAGCCCAGGACGACGACATCCCCGACGACGAGGACTGAGAACACGCCGCGACGCTCGCATCCCCGCCCCACGGCTCCCCTTCAAGGGTCCACCCCGGACTCATCCCAGAACCTCAACAACGCCTGCGACGCACCGGAGTGGGTTCAGGAGGCGCATGCCGTGCTTACTCACTTCGGCGTTTCGGGGTCTGGATCTGTGTCGGGACTGGTGACGCGGTTCGTCGAGAACCTCTCGGGCAGCGTGCGCCCCCTGATGATCCTGGGCCGCCACCAGAGGGTCACCGCCCGCCCGTCCCTGATAGTCACCGGCCCGGCCACCACCGGGTGTGGTTCTCGGCCTTCAAACGGGCGACCTGGGCGTCTCGGGGGGCCGGGAGCGTGCCCGCTCCACGCCCGCCACCATTGCCGCAGAACTCAGCCGGCTGAACGGTCCTGCGCGCTGAGACTCTGACCCGCATCTTCTGGTGTGCAGTGAGCATGCAAGGATCACCAGCGATCGCTCGCCCACAAAAAGGGGGAACAGTGCCGCAGGCCAAGAGGGCAGTCCACGGCATGTACGTGCTCGTGGCCGTAGGGACCATGCTCGGATGCGGCGCCGAGGTGGACAAGCAGCACAGCCCGACCCAGGACGTCATGACGTCGGCCAAGGCTGGCAGAATCCTGGACAAGAAAGCGGTAACCGCAGTCCTGCCCGGCCCGGACGATGTTCCAACGGGCTGGACGCAAATCGTCCCGCCCGAGTTCCAGGGGCGCAAACCCGAAGACGGTGTCATGGCTTTTGGGCGCCGCGGCTACGCGGCACCAGACGACGTGCACGGCGGCGTCGGATTTACTCTCACGTCCTTCCAGAGCCGGGCCAGGGCTATCGATGCGTTCACCAAGGAGAAGTCGCAGCTGTCGAGCGGTCATCTGGGATCCGCGCAGATCCGACATGTCGATGCGGCCTTCACCGCCTCGTCCTGCGTCAGCGAAAGCAACTGCAACACCTCGATCCACGTACGTGTGGACTCCGTCTACGCCTTCGTGAACGTCAATACAGGCGGCCCCGAGGCGGCAAACCCTGAGATCTTGAACGCCGTCACCCGCATGTTCGTCCAGCGCATCCGGCAGGCGCAGGCAGGACAGCAGGCGTCAGCGAAGTCCTCCTGACTTCGGCGTTTTACTGACTTTGAGCTGCCCCGAGTTTCGTAGAGTCCGGTGATCTTGTTTCAGGCGGACTGCGGGACTCGTTCCTGGCGCTGCCAGAAGTCGCGTTCGTACTCGGCGGGTGGCACGTAGTCGAGCGCGGAGTGCAGGCGTTCTTCGTTGTACCAGGTGATCCACTGGAAGATCGCCCGTTCGACCTGGGCGGGGTCCTTCCAGGGGCCCTGCATCTCGATCAGCTCGGCCTTGAAAGTGCCGTTCAGTGCCTCGGCCATGGCATTGTCGTACGAGTCCGCGACGGAACCGACCGACGCGGAGGCGCCGATGTCCGCGAGCCGGTCGGTGTAGCGAATCGACACATATTGCGAGCCCCTGTCGCTGTGGTGAATGAGGCCGGAGTCCTTCTTGATGCGTCGGCGCCAGAGTGCCATCTCCAGGGCGTCCAGGGGCAGTTCGGTCCGCATGTGGTCGGCGATCTGCCAGCCGACGATCATCCGTGAGTACACGTCCAGGACGAACGCCACATATGCCCAGCCCGACCACGTGCGGACATACGTCATGTCCGCCACCCACAGCTGATCGGGCCGCGCCGCGGTGAAGTTGCGGTCCACCAGGTCCGGCGGTCGGGGCGCCGACGGCTCCGGGATCGTGGTGCGGCGCCGCCGGCCACGGATCACGCCCTCCAGGCCGCGTTCGGCCATGAGCCGCTCGACGGTGCAGCGGGCCACCTCAACACCCTTGCGCCGCAGGGCGCGGGTGATCCGACGGGCCCCATACGTGCCGCCGGACTCGGCGTGGACCTGCTCGATCACCGGCACGAGCTGTTCGTCGCGGAGCCGGCGGGCCGACTTCGGCCGCTTCTTGCGGGCGAAGTATGTCGACGGCGACAGGTCCAGCACCCGGCAGACGGGATCGACCCCGAGACCGTTGTCACGCAGGTGGTCGATCACCTGCTCGGCCTCGTCCGGGGACGGTCGATCTCCTGGGCAAAAAACACCGAGGCGGCCTTGAGAATCTCGTTGGCCCGCCTCAACTCCGCTACTTCTTTGCGGAGTTGTCTTAGCTCGTCGTGCTCGGCGGTGGTCAGCCGGTCGTCGCGTTCGCCATGGTCGGCCTCTGCCTGGCGGACCCAGCCGCGCAGGGCCTCCTTGTGGATGCCGAGGTCCTTCGCGACGTGCGCGATCGGGCGGCCGGTGGCGCGGACCTCGCGGACCGCCCGCTCACGAAGTTCATCGGGGTACTTACGGGGTGCTGGCATGGTGCTGGTGGATCTCCTTCGCCAGGACCGTAACCCTGGCATCAGGGACTCCACAAATCTCAGTACAGCTCACTGTGTGTTCTCGAACTGGACCGGTTACGCCTGCACATGAGCCTGTACAGCACGTAGGCCTTGGTCGTGAGGCCAAACAAGGCGTACCGATACCCGCAATTCGGCAGCGCAGGCCGGACAGCAGTGAGCCGAGCTGGCAAGCTGATCTGATGAGCCGAGAGCATGCCTATCAGGGCCGGAGCGTCATGTGGGGGACGGTCCTGCCATCACGAGTTGTGTACTTGATCAAGGCGGGAAGCACCGAAGGTTTCCGCCAAGCAGTCCAGGCTGCGTCGGCTCGTTGGGGTGGCATCTGCGAGCTCATTATCGAGGTTGATCCCCTCACCGGAGCGACACAGTCGGATCAGGGTCTCGTTGCTCGCGCAGCGTTGGAAGCTGCCGTCCGTGTGGACGTCTCAGAGGAGTCGGCGCTGTCAGCAGCGAAGGCACTTGGCCTCCCTCTGGTCGAGATCACAGATCTTGAGGTCAATGCGGCCACGCGTTACTGCTATCCCGTCTCAGCTGTCGCTGGCGGCGACCATCTCCTCATCGCTCAGAAGGACAGCCCCTTGTGGCAAGTAGCCGCAGCTGGGGACGTAGTGGAGGAACGGTCGTTCAGGCCCTGGGTTCGGCGTCCTCGAGACGGCTCGGAGATTGGGTTCTTGCAGGATCGGCTGCATCAAACTCTCCTTGAGGACGGTGCATCACAGTTCGAGGAACACTCAACCGAGAGTGTGGAGAACACCTCGGCCGCTATCTGGCTCGTGGACGGCAAGGACCCGCTCATGGACTGCGTGGAGTTCTGGAACCTACGGGCCCTTCGCCCACGCGGCCGTTCAGGACGCATTCCTGTGCTGCTGCTGCCCTATCCCGAGGTCGAGGCTTGGCACGATTACGCCCGTCGGATTCATGATCTGCTGGGCCGTGCCGGTGAGCGCAGCATCGACGTAGTGCTGCGCAGCAACAGCGTGCCGGCGCAAGAATTGCGCCGGCTTGCCGAGTCCTGGGGACTTGAGGAGCAGGTCGGCGAGACGCTCAGTTTCGGCTACCCGGCCTCTTGGGAAGGCGGCGCCACGCGAAGTGCCCCCTTCACGTACCGAGTCGACACCGACCCCTCTATGTGGTTGGCAGCTCGGCGCGAGTGGGGTCGTCGCCAAGACCTCGACGTTCACGTCTTCACGGACCGCCCCACGGGGGTACGTTTCCGCTCGCCGGTGCGCTTCCAACAGACTGTCCAGGTGCTGGTGCGGCTGGCGGGGGAAGCCCTGGATGGCCTGCCACGCCGTCCCGAGACGGCCCGGAGTATCCATCCACACGCACGGTGGCGCGGGGACCATCTGCAAATCGGAGTCATCACAGATGATGACGTCGTCCTCGAATTGCGCCTACCCTCCCTTGAGGACGCCACGACACACTTGTTGGACAGTCTCACCGAGAAGTGGGAGTTGTCAGACAAGGGCCGGATGGCTGCAGCCATGAGGCCGCAGGAGGCGTCTGAGGCGCTCCTTGAGCCGGGTCTATACGACGTCGTGATGCAGCTGTTCACTCCGCGCAGCAAGGAGTTGGCGAAGGAGCTCAGACGGGCAGCGGTCAACGACCGCGATGAAGCAGCCCTGCTTGAACTCGCGCAGGCCTGGGGTGGCCGCGCTCGACGGCGTTACCGTAAAGCTGCTGACATCAACCTGCCTGCCTCGGCAGTGGTACCGGCTGAGGTCGCTGAACGGCTGTGTGTGTTGGGCTGGGCAGAACGCGGGCTGGAGACAGCCTGCCAGCGTTGTGGCTACAAGTCCTTCGTGCCCCTGCCTGCTGCAACTCCCAACGCCTTGTGCCCTGGCTGCTCAACCCCTGCTCGCTACACATCGGATAAGAACGGACCCATCACTCACTATCGGCTTGACACCTTTGTCGATCAGGCTGCCGATCAAGGCGTCCTCCCTCATCTCATGGCGATCGCCTCACTTAACCGCCTCCAGCCGCGCTCGCATTTCCTTCCTGGAGCGAATCTGCAGGTCAGTGGCCATCCCTCGCGTGAAGTCGACATCATCGGCACCTTCGATAGCCGGCTGCTGGCGGGAGAGGTGAAAACCAGTCCCGGTGACTTCACCGCAGAGCAGATCACCCATGACATCGGCATCAGTCGCAGCGTCGGAGCCGACATCCATCTCATGGCTGCCGTCCATCCCATTGGTCCAGACAGCCGTGAGCTGGCGGAGAGGCACTGTCAGACGCACGGCATGACGCTTCTGGTGCTCGACAGCCTCAGGGCGCCGATCGCCCACACTCCTCAGTGAACAAGGCTTCGCTGCACCGGGACATCTCGTGAGCTGGGGCAGGCGGAACCGGCCGCACCGCGACGATCCCGACCGAGGACCAGCCCGAGTCCAACTGATCACCGGAGCACTTTGAGACGCTCCAGAAGCCTGGCCGCAGTGGACACCGATCAACTGCCTCGGGCGGTCAGGAGCTGGCCTGTGACGGCGTAGGAAGACGGGTGGTGGTTGGTCAGCGGCTGGTCTCGAGGTCGTTGAGGACGGCGAGGACGGGTCCCCAGCACATGCCGACGGTGTCGCGGTCGGGTGTGACGCCGCGTTCTCGTTGTTTGCGCAGGTGGACGAAGTTTCGGTATTCGCGGACGATCGCCATGAAGTCGTGGGCGTCCATCTGGATCCAGTCGCGGGCGCGGGCGGTGTCCAAGAGGAGGGCGAAGCTGGCGCGTTCGGGGGCGATGCGTTTGCCGCCGAGGGGAAATCCCTGTTGTTGCAGGGTGGGGTCGCGGTGGGTGAGGACGTCGAGGAGAAGGGCTTCGGTGAAGCTGCCGATGCCTATGAGGGCCAGGCCGTAGGCGCCGTGGTGTTCGCAGATCTGGGTCTCGGTGATGCGTGCCATGAGCTGAGTGAGGAAGTCTTCGCTGCTGACGAGCGGGCGGATGCGGTCTTCGAGGTCGTCGGGGGCGGTGAAGACGGTGGTGTGGCCGTCGATGTCGAGTTCGCCCAGGACGGGGCGGTTGGAGACGTAGGTGACGGCGAGGTGCTCGGCGGCGAGGTGGATGTTGAGTTCTTGGCGGACGAGGTCGGCGGAGGTGAGGCCGTCGTCGTATTCGAGTGGGTCGCAGATGCGGCACAGCAGCCGTCGGACGGCGGCCGGGTCGTCGGAGCTGGTGAGAATGTCAGTGAGCCAGGGGATGCGGGGGGAACTGTCGTAGTCGACGGGGTTTGGCCAGGCGGCGCGATGCAGGAGCTGGGTGAGTTGGTAGCCGCGGCGTTCGAAGGGGCCGTCGATGTCGACGATGAGCCGGGCGGCGCGTTCGAGGGTGAGAGGGTCGAGGGGTTTCAACGCGTGTGCTCCTTGTCTGCGGTGTGCTGGGCCTGTGCGAAGGCGCGGGTGAGGCGTTCGACGATGACGCGGCCGCGTTTTTTGAAGCCGAGTTCGGTTAGGGCCTGGGTGATGCGGGCGTCGCGGTCGAGTTGGAGTTCGTCGTGGAGCAGCCAGGTGGCGAGGTTGAGCAGGTCGGTGTCGGAGTAGTCGCTGATGCGTTGGCCGTCGGGCAGGGCGGGGCGGGGGCCTCGGGTGTCTGGGGGCTGTGGGGGTGCTGCGTGGTGGGGGGCGGGTTCGGTGGGGGGCGGGGTGTGCTCGGCCTGCTGTGCGGCGTCGTGCCAGGAGGTGAGCAGCCGGTCGAGTTCGGTGTGGGGGTGGGTGAACCAGTCGGCGGCCCAGATGCGGTGGAAGCGCCATCCGAGCCGTTCGAGGTGTTCCTGGCGCAGGCGGTCGCGGTCGCGGGCGCTGGGGGCGCGGTGGTAGCGGTCGCCGTCGGTTTCGACGGCGAGGATCATTTGGCCGGGGCGGTCGGGGTGGCCGAGGGCGAAGTCGATGCGGTAGCCGGAGACGCCCCATTGGGGTGTGACGGGGACGTGGGCGGCTTCGAGGGCGGCGAGGACTTGTAGTTCGAAGCCGTTGAGGGCGATGTCGGTGTGTGCGCTGCCGGTGCGGTGGAGGTCTCCGCCGTGGGAGCAGTATTCGAGGAAGGCGCGGAGCATTTCGGGGCCGCGGTTGCGGGTGGTTTTGAGTTTGCTGGGGTCGAAGTCGTGATGGGTGAAGGAGCTGACGACGGTCATCGACTGGCGGGCGCGGGTGATGGCCACGTTCAGGCGGCGTTCTCCGCCGTCGTTGTTGAGGGGGCCGAAGGTCATGGACAGTCGGCCGTTGGCGGATTTGCCGTAGCCGATGCTGAGGATGATGGCGTCGCGTTCGTCGCCTTGGACCTGTTCGAGGCTTTTGATGAAGAAGCGTCGGCGTGGGCCGGCGTCGGGGCTGAAGAAGGCTTGCAGGTCTGGGTGGTCTTGGAGGGTTTGGCGTAGGGCGAGGTCGATGCGGTCGGCGTGGCGCTGGCCCATGGTGATGACGCCGAGGCCCAGTCGGGGGGTGTCGGTGGCGTGGGCGAGGGCGAGTTCGACGACGCGGTGGACTTCTTCGTCGGATGAGCCGTGTTGTCCGGGGCGGGTACGGGCGTCGACGGTCTCCAGGCGCAGAGGGCTGGCCTGGGTAGTGCCGGGGAAAGTGACGAGGCGGCCGTCGTAGATGGTGTGGTTGGCGAAGGCGATGAGACGTTCGTCGCGGCTGCGGTAGTGCCATTTGAGGGTGTGGACGTGGGACAGGCGGCTGCAGAGCATGTCCAGCAGCGATTCGAAGGCATCCGGGGTCGCGCCGTCGTCGGCGTCGTCGCCGGTGTGTTCGTCGGTTCCGCTCAGGACGCGGTGGAAGAAGGTGGTGGGGGGCAGCTGGTGGGGGTCTCCGGCGACGATGACCTGCCGGGCGCGCATGATCGAGGTGATCGCGTCGTGGGGCAGGACTTGGCTGGCCTCGTCGAAGATGACGACGTCGAACAGACGGGTGGCTGGCAGGACACGGCTGACGACGAGGGGGGACATGGCCCAGCACGGTTTGGCGGCCAGCAGGACGTCGGGAGCTTGGTTGACAAGCTTGCGCAGCGGCATGTGCCTCGATTTGCGGTGGGCCTGGGTCCGTACCAGCGTGCTCTGGTCCGGGTGGGTGTCGCGGGCTTGTCTGAGGCGGGTGGCGACTTCGTAGCGCACGCGTGCGGGGTTGGTGTCCCGGTGAGCGCGGTCGTTGCAGGCGAACTGCTCGATCGCGTGGTCGTGCTCGTCGCGGGTGAAGGACCGCAGGTAGGAGGAGTGCATGCGTGCTTCTTCCAGCACGGATGCCCACCACAGGTGGCGGAACATGCCGACGGCGGTGTCGGCTGAGGTGTCCGTACGGGCCAGTTCGTCCAGGAGGCCGCCGAGCCCGGCGGCCTCGAGCCGGTCGGTGAGCTGGTTGAGTTCGGGCATGCGCAGCAGGGTGTCGCGGTCGTTGTCGAGGCGCTGAATGGTTTTGTCTATGTCGTCGGTGGGTGCGGTCTCCCAGCCGAGCCAGCGCACGCACAGGGCGATCGCGGCCAGTTGGTTGCGCAGCTCGGTGAACTCGGCCATGACGCGGGAGAGGCCGGGGACGGTCCAGGGGCTGGTGCTGTCGACGGTGGCCTGATGCTGCCAGCGGGCGTGCTGGCTGGCAGCGGCAAGGAGGGCGGTGTGGAGCGCGGCGCGGTCGCGCTGGCCGTCCTTGGCCAGACTGCGTGCCCTTTTGACGAGTTTGCGGCGCTGCCACCAGCCGATATGCCGGTTGTTTTGTTTGCGCCAGGCGCCGTCCGCGGTGGCAGCAATGAGGTCGTCCAGGCCTGGGGCGAAGACGGCGGCCTCGAAGCGGGCCAGTGTTGCAGTGACGTCGTGCAGCAGGGTGAGCAAGCTCTGCCAGCCTTCGATATCGTCGGCGCGGCGCAGGCCCGCGGTGTCCACCAGCTTCTCGAGGGCTCGGCGGGTGTCGGTCAGGGCGCGGCCGGTGAGCTGGTCCAGGCCCGTCACCACGGCGCGCAGTTCGTCGTCGGTGCGGGCGCTTGTGTGGGACCAGGGTGATTCTCCGCGGCGGACCCGGAGGCCTTTCTTAGCGACGAAGGCTCGCAGGTCCTGTTCTGTGCGCCGGTGCTGCTCGCCGTTCAGATGGTGCAGGGCACGGCCGCGCAGGCGCAGGCGGGTGTGGTGATCGGGCGGGCTGCCCATCAAGTGGGTGATCAGTTGGTGGGCGCTGATCTGCCAGGGTGACAGCGGCTGGTGGAACTCCTCGATGTGCTGCAGAGCCAGCTGGCGGTAGTGGGTCAGGTTGGTGTGCAGGTCGGCGGGGCGGGGCGGGGTCTGCCGGCCGGCTCGGTCCAGCGCCTCGTGCAACTGCTGGGCGATCTGGCGGCGGCTGAGCTTGGTGCCGTGGAGGTCGAAGACCAGCCCGTCCAGGTCTACGCGGGCGAGATTGTCTGTGACCGCCTCGATGGCGGCGCGTTTCTCCGCGACGAACAGGATCCTTTTCCCCTGGGCGGAGAAGGCGGCGATCAGGTTGGCGATGGTCTGGCTCTTGCCCGTGCCGGGCGGTCCTTCGATCACCAGATGGGATCCGGCCAGGGCGGTGCTGATGGCCTTCTGCTGGGAGGCGTCGGCATCCAGGACCAGGTATTCAGAGCGGGGCGCGATGTCGTCGGCGCCGGCCGGCATGCGCGCGCCGTTGTCTTCGGCCAGGGCACGGTTGGCTTCCCGGTCTCCGGCCAGGGCGGCGATAACAGGATGGCTGGCCAGCAGGCCGGTGGCGCCGTTGAGGTCTTTGACCATGGGCAGCCGGTCGAAGCTGAAGACGCCTGCCACAAGGCGCTCTTCCCATTCCACTGTCAGGCCGCTGCGCGTACAGGCGGCCTGGAGGATCTCGTAGGCCAGGCGCGTACGATCGGCGGGATCGGCGCACTCCTCGACGGCGGTGGCTATTTTGTCGGCGAGCGCCTCGGTGTCCGCGTCCAGGCCGTACTGGCGGCTGAGGGCATACAGCAGCACTGGGTTGATCTCCGTCTCGCCCGCCGTCTCGAGGACGAAGTCGTTCTCGGTGGCAGTGCGTGGCTGGATGGCCAGCGGCTGCAGGAGCAGCGGGGCACGCAGCGCGGGCACGGGTGCCTTCCCGCGGGTGGCGGGGGGTTCCACGCGCAGCAGGCCCAGGGCGAGGCGCCCGGCTTCGATGCCTTGTTCCTCGTCCAGTTCCACCATCTTGCGGCGCAGGCTCCGGGCCCGGCCGCAGGCCGCAGTGTGATTGGCGGCATCAGGGAAAAGGCTGATCAGCCGAGTCTTGCGGCCTGCCAGCAGGGAGGTCACCGCCTGCGGCGCGGCCGCGGTGACATCCAGGGACGCCGTCTTGGTGTCCTTGAAGTGCAGCAGTGTGTTGTAGGGGCCGAAGTCGATCAAGGCGTCGGCCCACTCCTGTGCCCGGGCGGCCACCATCTGCCGACGCGCCTGCCCCACGATCGCTTCCACGTATCACTCCCCGGGCTCAAACGGCTGCCAACCCGGCCCGCGCAGCACCGGAGCCCGCCTTTTTGAAGCGAACAGACCAACATAGAGAGACCAAGGCACCTTGGAACAGGGACAGTTGGAGCGCGCATGGGGCGCGAAAGAAGCACAAACGGCGCAGCACAGGCGCGCGGAGGACAGCATTCCGCGCACGGATCGCTCGGCGTGCTCGCGGAGAGGGCCGTCGAACGCGGCCCAACCGCGGATACGGCCCTGCGTGCCCGAGGATCAACAGCCTGGTCAGCCGGCTCCCGGCCGCCTAACGAGAGAGCGGTACGTGCTGGTGCGGGCCCATGGCAGATGCGGCCGGTGGATGGATCCGTGCCCGCTCTTACCGGATAGCCTCAAAGCTGCGTGGTCCCGCCGGCGCTCCAGTCGAGCGACTCCCGTAGCCCGAGGAGGTACCCGCCATCATGTTCACTCCCGAGGAACAAAAGGCACTCGCCGCCCACGCTGCCGCTTTGGATCTCTCCGCCAATGAGTACATCCGGCAGACGGTGGCCGACCGGGCTCTGTCCTGGCACCGTGAGCAGGACGCCTTCCGTGCGATCGCGCAGCGGCGCGGCTGTACCGTCGGGAAGCTGTTGCAGCGCGGTTCCTTCAGCGACGACAGCATCTGAGAGGCTTGAGTGGGTCACTGGCCACAGTGGATGGCGCTTCGCGGTGGTCTTGTCGGTGGCCGTGGGAGCTGATGGCTGACCCCCGAACAGTGACGTCCTGCCCGCTGATCGTCGCGGGGCCTACTCCCCGCAGACGACGGGCAGCAGAGAACCAGCCGAACGGAGGGCTTCACAGCCCGGTCGAGGCCTGCGCGGTCACTGCGGCGACGTGGGCTGCCACAGTGACCCGTGCAAGCGGCCCGGTTCAGCTTCCGTTGACGCCGACTTGGCCGGGGAATCGTGTGGTGGGATCGAGTTGGCTGAAGGCCCAGCGGACGAGGTCCTTGCTGAAGGTGAGGTTCGGGTCGTCGTCGAGGGTGTCCTGAAGGATGACCGTGAGATTGGCCCAGGTGCGGAAGCAGCCGTGTCCTGCACAGTCGTCGATCCACAGCAGTACTTCGTCCTCGACGCCGTTCCAGAGTCGGTGGTAGCCGGGGATGACGGTGAGGATCTCGGCTGGGGTGAGAGGGCTGAACTGTTGCCAGCGGTGGACACGTGAGTGCAGGGCACTGCGGTGCAGGATCTTTTGGCGGGTGTTGCCGCTGCCGACGAGGACGGTGGCGAGGCTCTTCGCCGATTTACTGTTCTTGTCCCACAGGTCCCGCAGGTATTCGAGGGCGGTGGGCCCCAGGTGTTGCACTTCGTCCAGCAGGAGGAGGTGGAAGCTGCTGGCCAGTGCCTGTCTGATCTGGTCGTCGCAGATGTGGGTGGTGTTGACCGGTGCTGGACCGGGGAGGTCCAGTCCGTCCCACAGTGCTGCTCGGATCTGTGCCATGTGAGGTGCCTGGGCGAACTGCAGCAACACGGTGGCGCCGGGGGCGAGTTTGCGGCAGGCGGCGTTGACGGCGAAGGTCTTGCCCAGGCCGACCTGTCCGTGGATGCAGATCATGGCCTTGCGGGTGATGGCTTTGCCGACCAGTGCTTCAGTGAGCAGGGCGGCGTCGGTGGCGACGGGAGCGGCGCGTTCAAGGCCGAGGAAGTGGTCATCGGCTTCTTCGGGGAGTCGGCCAGCGCGGAAAGGCGTGGTGGGCTCGGTGTTCATTGGCTGCCCTCGTCAGAGTGGTCGGGGCGGTCAGCGTCGGTGGGGCTGGTGCGGTCGACGTCGGTGGGGCTGGTGCGGGGTCGGGGCACAGCCCAGCCGTCGGTGGGTGGGGGAAGGGGCAGGAAGCCGGGCAGAGCTTGGGTACTCAGGTCAAGGCCGCCCAGGTCACGTAGTTGCTGGATGGCCTGGTCCTGAGTGATGGCGTCCAGCCGGTGCGTGGGGCCTTTGTTGACGGCTGCGTAGCGGGCTTTGCGGCTCTTCTCTGCCTTCTCCTGGCGTCTGCGCAGTTCGTCGGCTTGGCGTCGGCGGGCGCGGTCCAGTTCGCGGCGTACGGCTGGGGGTGCCTGGTTGGCCATGACGGCTGATCCGAGGTACTGGCCGGTTGTGGGGTCGTAGAGTTCGACGTAGTGATCGTGGTGGGGCATGTAGCGCAGGTGGACTTTCTCTCCGACCTTGCCCACCATCCAGGGGGCGAAGTAGTCGCGGCTGCGCCAGCGGACGCCTTTGCTGGTGATGGTCAGCGGCTTTCCGAGGCGTTCCAGAGTGAAGGCGTGGATGTCCTTGGCGGTGACGGTCCTGATGGGGGTGGGGTCGGCGGCCCATGCCTGGGCGGGGGTCTTGTCGCCCAGATCCTTGATGGTGTGTTCGGTGTTCCACTCCCGTACCCAGTCCAGGAGCAGGGCGACGAAGACCTCAAAGTGGAGCAGTTCCCGGTCGGGGTCGATGGGTTTGCCGCCGGGCAGGGTGGGGGCTTCGGTGTAGCCGGGCATGTCGGCGAAGAGCGTCTTTTTGACCGCACCGTTGACCGCCTCGACGGTGGGCTTCAGGTCGGGGCGGCGGGGCGGCAGGACGATGAGTTCGGTGCCCAGCAGGTCCATCGCTTCACCGACGGTCTTGCAGAGGAAGTCTTTGCCGCCGTCGACGCGCATCCGTTGGGGTCGGCCGCCGAACGGGCCGTGTTCGGAGGTGGTGAGTAGGGCGTCGCGCAGGGCGACGAGGATGCTTTCGCGGCTGGGGGTTTGGGGGCTGACGGCCAGGCCGCAGATGCCGTCGGTGGCGCAGTCGACGAACCAGGTGATCCATGGTTTGCGGATGTGGCCGTCGATGAGGACTTTGACGCTGGCTTCGACGTGGTCGGTCTCCCAGGCGTAGTTACGGTGGTGACGTTCGCGTTTGCCGAAGACATCGAAGCGGCGGCGTGCGGCTTCTCCCCGGCGCAGGCCCGCGAGTTGTCCGCGGTTGAGTTGGCGGTGTACAGCGCGGTGGAAGGTGGCTCGGCCAGGCACTTTCGGCAGAGTGGGGTCTTCTTTGCCTTCTGCGGTCAGTTCGAGGTGGGCGCGGCTGACGTTGCCGAGCCTGCGCGCCAGTACGTCGAGCATGTGGTCGGTGAGTTCGAAGTGTGGCCGGCCAGCCGGGGTGTAGGTGCCGCCGTTGGCGCGGGCGTTGTCGATCCAGCGGCGCACGGTGCGGGTGGTGACGCCATGGGCCTGGGCGATGGCGGCGATGCGGCCGCTGGTGGCGGTGTGTTCGGCGGCGTCTTCCAGCAGCAGGCGTACGGCCAGGGCACGGAGTTGGGTCGGGTCGGGAGGTGGTGGGGGCGGGGGCGGGTGCTTCATCAGTTCCTCGTGTGGTTCTGGGCTGGGTGGCGGGGCGGGAGTCAGGCGGGGGCGAGGGTGAGCAGGCCGGCGCCGTATGACTTGCCCTTGCCGATGCCTTCGCGCAGTGCGGTGGCCAGCAGGTCCGGGTCGGTGATGGTGGCGGTGCCGTCGAACTGGGTGAGTTTGTAGAAGGGGGCGGGCCGTTCGGGGCTGGGGAAGGGGCTGCTGAGGGCTTCGGTGGGTCCGGTCAACTGCAGGCCGGCGGTGCAGGCCCGGCGCTGCCACCATGCGTGTGCGTCGTGGCCTTGCAGGCTGGTGATCTTGCCTCTGGGGCGGCGGCCGGTGACCGGGTCGGGTGGTGCGCCGGTGGGGCGGTACGCGGTGGGGGCGGCGGTGATGCGGTAGCGGACCGGCAGCCCGGGCGTGAGGGCGGTCAGCATGGGGGTCAGGTCGCGGGTGGCGGTGGTGCCGTAGCCGCCAGGGAGGCCGGTCAGGTTGGGGGTGTCGGCGGTCTGCACCAGGAGTACGGGGTCCAGGCCGGGCTCGAGGCGGAACAGCAGCCCGCCGTCTCTGCGGGGCGTGGGGCCGGCAGGGTGGGCGAGAAGCCGCATGAGGGTCTTGTGCATTCCTGGCCGGTTGGCGAGATCTGAGCGGGCCAGTCGGTGACTGCGGTTGACGACGATGCGGGTCAAGGTCATGGGCATGCGGTGTCCTTGAGGATGTAGTCGGCAAGCGCCGTGATCGGCTGGGTCCCTGCGTACAGGGCGGCTGGCAGGTGTTCAGTGGTCTGCCACAGCGGCCGCAGCAGGTGCGTGCGGGATCGGGGGGTGAAGTCGGCGGGCTGGCTGGGGCTTTCGCGGTACGGAAGGTCGCCGGGGGCCGGGGGGTGTTCATGGATGAAGGTGACCGGGATGTGGGTGGCGTCCGGATCGGGTGGGCGTGGAAGGCTCAGCGGTACCGCGGTGCGCAGCTGGGCCACCGGGTCGGGGATGTCGGTGTGGATGATCAGGGGTTCGTCGGGCAGGCAGTTGCGTCGGCCGAGGTAGGGAGAGAAGCGCGGCTCGGTCAGGGTGTCGGCGATGTGCTGCAGCAGTGGCGCAGGTCCTTGCACGGCGACGGTGAAGACGGCTTGGGCGAGGTAGTCGCGGTAGGTGACGAGGGTTGATTTGGCCTGGCTGCGGTATCCGCCGGCGGCGGTGCGCAGGCCTGTGCCGTGGGGGCGGCCGCCGCCGGCGGTTTGGAAGTCGCGGTGGAGGGTGCCGTGCCGGTCGATGCGGAGGGTGAAGACCAGGTCGTGGTGGCTGGGGGTGCCGGGCAGTTCCGGGTAGGGGTCCAGGGCCTGTTCCCGGGGGCGGCCCTGGGCTGCGGCGAACATGCCGATGAGCGCGGAGCGGGTGGGGAAGGCGGCGGTGTCGCGATGGGGGAAGGCGGCTGTTTCTCCCCACGCCTGCAGCAGGCCGGCCAGGCGCAGTACCAGCCCGCGGCTCATGCCGTGTCCCCGGTGAGGTGGGTGGTGGGGTGGAGTGCGGCGGCGGCGCAGGCTGCGGCCAGGTCCTCGAATCCGTCGTGACAGGTGCCGAGTTGGTCGATGGGGTGGCCGGCGGTGGCGTGGCCGTGCGCGATGCGGCGGCGGGTGCCGACCAGGCGGTCGATGGTGGCGGCGTAGTCGGCCAGTGTCTGCCGGGCGGGGGTGGTGTAGCCCTGTCCTCGGGCCGTCACGGGCTGTTCGAATGCCGCGCCGTAGGAGATCGGCCGCCGGTCGCGCACGACGTAGTGGACCAGGTCGGGTACGCCGTGAGGGGCGGTGGAGGTCTTCTTGCCCTGGGGCATCGCCATGGTGAACGTCCAGACGAACAGGTCGATCAGTTTCTGTGCGGCGGCGGTGTCGCCGTCGAGGCTGGTGGTGAGTGTGGTGACGTTGACGGTGGCGAAGCGGTAGAACACCCCTGCGGTGAGGAACGCGGTCTCCAGGTGGGCGCTGCCGGCCTCGCCCGGGCGGGGCCAGTCCTCGACGGCGGTGAAGAAGTCCGGTTGCAGGCGGGCGTCGTGGACGGTGAAGGCAGGTGCCATCTGCACGGCGCCGTCGACGTGTCCGGTGGGAATCTCGGCGAGCATCCGCCCGAACAGGTTGATGGTGGTGGTGCGGCGGGTCAGCTCGGCGGCGATCTGTTTGGTGGGCAGGATGGGTGGGGCTTGCTTGCCGGTGGTGTTCTGGTCGGCCAGGGCCTGTTCGAGTTCGCCGCGGTGGCCGGTGCAGATCTGCAGCAGGCGGCCGGTGACGTCGGCGGGCAGGTAGAGCATGGCCTGGGTGCGGTGGCCTTGTTGCGGGTTGGTCTTCAGCCCGCCGGTTTTGGCGCTCAGGGCGACCTGCGCGGCGGTGAAGTCCGCCAGGTCCTGCGGCCAGCCCTGCCGGCGCAGGGCGTCGGCGAGGACCGGGGGGACCATGCGGGTCCGGGCGGCACTCTCGCCGAGTTCTTCCTCCATCTCCAGGCGCACCGGCCGTTTCCAGGCTGCGGAGGAGACCATGGCGCGTTCGGCGTCCCCGAATTTGATCGTTTTGGGGTGGCCGCTTTCCCCGCGGTTCAGGTTGGAGGCGGTGACCGGCTGGAGGACGTGGAGGTCGAGGAAGCGGGAGCCGCTGGTCATGTCAGTCCTTGATGGGGTTGAGGGTGAGGTAGAACGCGTCCAGCCAGCGGGTGGCGACCTGGTCCGGGTCGAAGACGCGGACCGCGAGGTCGTCGAGCAGGACGGGCCAGTCCCAGGCGAGTCCCGTGTGCAGCAGCCGGTCGGTCAGGGAGGGCAGCAGGTGCTGGTGGAGGTGGTCGTCACCGACGCGGACGATGACGTGCAGGAGGGCGTCGGCGCGGTCCTCGTTGAAGCCGGCGCGGCGTACAGCGCGTGCCAGGGTCACGCCGAGGTTGGGGCGCTTGCGCCAGGCTGCCGTCGTGTAGGGGTTGAGGTCGTGCTGCACCGGGCCGGGGGCGTCCGGCGGGCCGGGCGGGGGGTCCTGCGCGGCTGGGGGCGTCGCAGGTGTGCTGCTGGGATCGGTGACGGGGGACGGGCACAGGTCGGTGGGGTGGGGCTGCGCGGCGACTTCGCCGACGGTGTGCCGGGGGGCGGGGGTGGTGCGGGTGCGCAGTACTTCGAGGGGGTCGGCCAAGGCGATGAGGGAGGCGACGGTGTAGTGGGCGTGGCGCTGACCGTGGCCGGCGGTGCGCACGGTCAGGTATCTGTGCATCCGCAGGCATTCTTTGACCGGGCGGCCCCGGCCGTCCCGAAGGTCTCTTCGCACGCCGGGGTCGGTGCACAGGTGAAGGATCTCGGTGGTGAAGTCCTGGTAGTGGCGGCGGCGTTCGGCGGCCGTGGTCATCGGGGGCTTTCCTCTTGCGGTCGGGTGCGTGGGGGCCGGTGGAGTTCGGCCACGGCGGCGGCGATGGCGCGGGCGGCATGCCGCAGGCGGACGCGGTCGCCTGCGGTGGCGGTGCGCAGGGCCTGTGTCGCGGCTGTGGCGAATGCCCTCCGGGCGGAGAGGTCCGGATGGTCGAGCAGCTGCCAGAACGTGTGCTCGGCCAGTGGCCAGTACGCCACGCGGGCTGGTTCCACCCACGGGGACGTCGGCTTCTTCTCCGGCCTGCCGGTGATGCGGCCGTCCTGCGGGCGGTCGGGGCCGTTGACGGTGTTTTTCCATGCCTGGCCGGCGAGGTAGGTCAGCCGCCCGGCGTGGTGTTCTGCCGCTGTGACGCATTCGGCGATCCGTTCGGCGCGTTCGGGGTCGTGTTCTTGGGCCCAGGCCAGAATCGGCGGGGTGATCGCGGTGTACCAGCGGCGGTTGTTGACCTTGCCGTCCTGGTCGAAGCCGTGGACGCGGACCCTGAGGCTGGCGCGCACGGGTTCGGGCAGGTCGTTGAGGGTGTCGAAGATCTGCGGGCGGCGGAAGGCGCGGCGTTCGTCCGGTGCCAGCAGCAGTGCCTCCAGTTCCCGCCACCAGGCCTTGTCGGCGTCTGCCCGGCGCGGGTACCGGCGCAGTTCGGGTTTGGCCTTGCCGTTGGTGTGGATGACGAGGTAGGGGTCGGTGGCCGGCAGCGGTGGACGTTCGGTGGCCCAGGTCAGGTACACGTCGCGGACGCAGGAGCCGTCGTGGCCGGGCACCAGCAGCAGCGCGTGCTGGGAGCGGCCGGTCAGGATCCGACCTGGCCAGGTCATCGGGGCGGGCGGAGCGTCCGGGGTGGGCGGGGCGGGGTCTTCCCACGGGCACAGATCGGTGCCGGTCTGCTCGCCGGTGAGCTTGGGGACTTGGGCCAGGAGCGTTTCGTACAGGTTGCGGCCCAGCGGGTGGAAGGAGACCGTGGAGCGCAGGGGGCCGCTGCGCCCGCCCACGTGCCGGGGGGCGCGGCCGCCGACGGTGCGTGGGGTGCCGCCGCCGCAGGCGCCGTAGTAGTGGTGGATGAGCAGGTGTTGCAGGGCCTGGGCGGTCGGTACGGGCTTCGGGTCGAGGTCGTGGTGCGGGCTCATCCAGGCGAGGTTGTTGCCGGCCGGGCGGCCGAAGATGAGTTTGTTGATCCCGGAGGGGGCTTTGCACTGGGACGCCAGCAGCGGGTCCTGGAGCCAGGGGCGCACCGGGTCGAATACCTCGAAGCAGTGGGCAGTGTTGTCGAAGTACGCGTTCACCGCGGTGGAGTTGAAGCCGTCGGGTGAGGACAGCAGCGTCCAGCGGCGGGCGTTCCACTGGTCGGCGGATAACTGCGGGTCGTCCAGTGCGGTGATGCGGGCGGTGATGACGGCAGCGATGCGCAGCAGCCCGGACGCGGACGGCGCGATCGGTATGGCCAGGTCGTCGATGGTGTGGGCGTCGAGGAACAGCTTCCTCAGGCCCACCTGGTGGTAGGTGGTGCCGTACCGGACATCGATCCAGGGGTCGTCGGCGGCGCTGAAACGAGCGGAAACACAGGACGTCAAGGGGCGTCTCCTACGGATGCGGGCACAGCACCGCCTGACCCTGGGCAGCAGTCCGGGTCCGACAGGCACACGCAGAGGAAAAGGCGAAGAGAGCAAGGGCGGCGATGCACCAGCCGGCGAAGGGCCGGGCGGGATGGGAAAAGCGCTGGGCGAGCGTCAGGATCGGGAGGTGAGGTCGGCGGCCTGTGCCGGACGCCGTGTCGGGTGCGGCGGGTTCGGTGAGCGGACCTCGCGTTCATACCGACGCAGCTCAGGGAGACTGGCGCACCGTCACTCGCGCTTGTGGCGTGACGGGTGCGTCCGAGCCGTTTGAGCTCGTCGAACACCCCGAGATAACCACACCGCAACTAACCATGTCCAATGCGTGAGAAAGTGTGATTATCGGGCATTCTCTGCATGGTGTTCAGGCACGATCTGGGGCGTGCTACAGCAGGCATTGGGCAGGGCCCGATGCCGTGTTCCCCTGCACGTGCCCTCCGGGCCCCGTAGCGGCGGCTCCTGCCGCACCGGTACGTGCGGGTCAGTTCACCCTGTCGTGGATCAAGCCCAGTTCGTCGTCCATGCGCAGGCGATGGCGTCCGTAGTGCTCGGTGTGGGCGGGGTCGCGGACAGGGGCGGGCAGCAGGACCAGGTCGGCGAGCAGCGGATGCTGGTCCCAGCCGAGGGGGGGACGGTGTTGCGGGCCGCGGCGGGCGACCCAGGCAGCGGGCACAGGCACGGTGCGCTGCAGGATCTGGTGGACATGGCGGGGGCTCAGGTGCTTCTGGTCGGGCAACGGCTGTGTACCAGCACGGTCCAGGGCCAGCTCGCCGCCAGCAGTCAGGTAGCAGGGCAGCAGACGTCGAGGCAACGTGCCCAGGCGGGTGGCAGCCTGGGCGGAGGTCAGATACTGACGATGCAGGTCGGCCAGGGCCGATACTCGGTTGTGCGGAGGGATCAGGTGCACGGCGCTGAGGTGTTCCTCGGCCATGGTGCGCTCCAGGTGTCCGGCCAGCAGCCGGCGCAGGTTCGCCGCCTCGTCGGCGAACGGGGAGCGTTCGCCGTGGACCTGCTCAACCAGGTCCTGCACGTCGCCGGGCACGTTCAGCTGCAGGTCGTGGTTCTTGGCCTGCAGAAGGGCCGCGGTGGCGTGCAGCAGGAACGCCGGTTCCACGGTGCGCCACTCGGCCGGGACCGCGGTCGTCCCCGCAGCGCCGAGCGGCTGCAGGACCGTCAGGCGCGGCGCATGGCCCGGGCTCCACCAGCGCGGGCGGCGGCCGTTGTCCTGCCAGGACCGGTAGAAGCGCGCGAGACGGCCTGCACGCTGCAACAGCCGGGCGATCGAGGCCAGATCACTGACCATCATGTCCACGTCGATGTCCAAACTGGTGTCCAGAATGCTCGTGGTCACCACGACCAGCCGGTCCGGGCGCGGCCCGCCCGGACCGAGCACCCGGCGCAGCCAGCCGGTGCGCTGTTCGCGCGCCCAGCCGGGGAACCGGGCGTGCAGCAGCACCAGCTCCCCCGGATCACCGGGCCAGGACCGCTGCAGGTACCGGTAGGTGTCCTGGCTGTCGGCGACCGTCGCGCACCCCACCATCGCGCAGCCGCCCTCACGGGCCACCTGCGCAAGCGTCCGGCCGATCACGGCTAGCCGCTCGCCCGGCTCCACAACCCGGCTGTCGTCACCTAGCCTCCGGTAGGTCACCGGGCGCATGGTCATCCGCAGCGGACGGCTCTGGGCCCGGGAATGCCGGATACGGGCCGTCTCCTGCATCCGGTGGGCGGTGCCGGTGGCGGCATCAGCGAACAGCCATCCCGGAAAGCCCGGCGCGTAGTCCGCGGATGCAAGCCGGCCCGCATCGTGTCCGGCACCAGCCAGATACGCGGCCACCATGGCGCTGCTCGTCGAGGAGGGCATCGTGGCCGACAGCAGCACCACCGGCGTGCGCAGACTGCCCAGCCAGCCCAGCAGCCGCAGCAACTGCAGGTGGCTGTACGGGGTCAGGGCGTGTGCTTCGTCGACGACCACCGTCTTGCCCGACAGGGCCAGCAACCGCAGCACGCTGAACTCCACCGGCAGCACTGCCATCTGTGCCTGATCGACGGTCGCCGCGCTGAACTGGGCCAGCAGCGCCACGTCCTGGCTGCGCAGGAAGCCCTCCGGCGCGGTCACCTCCCGCGGCTCTCCCCTCTCCCCCGTCTCTGTCGACTCCGGCGCGCCGCTGTCCGGGGCGGCCACGCCAGTCTCGGCGGGTGCCGGAGTACCGGCCGGATGTGCGCGGTCGTGCAACGGTGCGGCTAAGGCACCGGCAGGATCAGCCTGTCCACCGGCCGCCTCAGTGGTGAGCCGTGTGTCGGTGTATGGGGCGTTCAGGCGGCTGCGGCTATGGGCCAGCGTGACCGGCACCCGCTCGGGCCGGTGGGCACGCACATATGCTTCCAGCGTCTCCCACGCGGCATCGGCGGTCGCCGTGGTCGGCATCAGCCATGCCACACCGGCCGTGCCGCACCCGTCATTGCAGATCCGGCCGACCTCCAGGGCTCCGACGCTCTTACCCGATCCCGTACCGTCGGCAATCACCGTGATGCCGACGCCGTACTGGCCCACCAGGCCGGGCAGTTGCGCCATCAGCGAGGCCTGCAAGACGTTGGGTCCTTTCAGGGTCGGGTGGGCGGTGGTGAACGGCACCGGCTCCAGGTCGATACGCTCCAGCTCCGCCTCCTCGACCACCTCGACCGCCCGAGTACGGGTGGCCGTGAAGTGCTCGGCTGCACCGAATGCCGGCATGTGCGCCGCCTGCTGCCAGTGCCCGCGCCGTCCGGACAACCGGCCCGCCAGCATCCCCACACCGGTCATCAGAACCGCCGCCTGCACCGACACACGCTCCGGAACTGTCACCGCACCGGTCAGATACCGCACCAGCGCCGCGTAGCGGGCCCGCAACTCTTGCCAGGCTGGTCCGCCGGCCGTGGCCGCGACCCGCCGTGCGGCAGCGCCGCCGCTCACATCGACCTGCAGGAACCGGCCTCCCATGCCTCCGACAACCTGTGCACTGCGCACCGCCGGGCTGCTGTTGCCGCCGGCAGCGAAGCCGAACCCGCTTAGAACGCCGAACGCAACATGCATCGAAACCCGGTCCACCTCCACCGGCTCCTCCGAAATACGGCCCGCCCCAGTCACCAGGTCCTCACCTAGCAGCTCCCACGCACCACGCTCACGCCGCTGGAAGCCCGGCACCAGCTTGCCCAACTCCCGCAAACCCGCCAGCAACGCCGTCACCGACCGCGCCTGCTCCATGCCCACACCCAGGCCGCCGGCGATCACCGCACGCTGCGAAGAGCTCAGGAACCGATCCCACAACACCGCCGCAACAGCCGCGTCATCCAGCATCCGAAACAGCAACGGATACGACGTCCAGGTCGCTGCCTCATACTCCGCCCACACCCCGAGGTCGATACCGCGAAACCGCGCATCCTCAACCACCCCCACCCGCAGTCCCCTTCAGCCACAGTTGCGCCTCTCTGCACCAATCGATCACGTAACGACCAGTACACTAGACTTACTTCACGTCACCAACGACGCACACAGGCCCATCCCGCACACGCTTGGATGATTCGCCCGAGCCACGTCCGCCGGATCAGAAGGCGTACTCCGCCCTGCACAGGCAGGGACGACTCCCCGCGCACCACCAGCGGTGCCGAGACCGCCGACTTCGCCCTGCATGAGCAGGGATGACTCCATCGGCCGTGCACTCAGGCCGAACCGCGACGGCCCCGCCCCGCACACGCAGGGATGACTCCGTGATCGACACGGAGAGGCAGGACTGGGCCCGCTCCGCCCCGCACCTGCGGGGACGGCTCGCCGCGCATCACCAGCGGCGCCAAGACCGCCGATTTCGCCCTGCACGAGCAGGGATGACTCCTACTCGAAGGCCTCGCCGTTGAGGCACTGCGCGTCTGCCCCGCCATACGCAGGGACGATTCCCAGGCGTAGCAGGTGCCATCGGATTGCCGTCTGCCGCCGTGACCTGGCGGGCCACAAGCCCCCGGTGTCCGGGGCCGATCCGCTGCAGCACCAATTCCACCCGCCGTGACCAAACTCAGCCACGCGGACAGTCTTGTCAGGCGGACAAAAACCGCAGTGGGCTCTGATACCGTCCCAGCTCAACAAGTCTCCGCCCCGCACGCGCAGGGATGGCACGTTCCCGCAGGCTGCTGATGACCCGGGGGTGCGCTCCGCCCCGCACGCGCAGGGATGGCACCGACAAATTCAACGAGGCCCGCGTCAAGTTCCTCTCCGCCCCGCACGCGCAGGGATGGCACGTGGGAAGTCCACCTCAACCCCCACGACATACGCTCTGCCCTGCATCCGCAGGGATGACACGTCGCACGGCGCCACCACCATCGAGTACCACAACTCCACCCCGCACAGGCAGAAATGACTCCCCGCGCACCACCAGCGGCGCCGAGACCCCCGACTTCGCCCTGCACACGCGGGGATGGCTCCGCGATGACGCGGTGAAGGTCGTACTGCCGCATCTTCCGCCCCGCACACGCAGGGATGACGCGGTCAAGAACGCGCGGACTGGTTCCGTGGGAAGTTCCGCCCCGCACGCGCAGGGATAACACGTGGGAGGTCCACCACAACCCGCACGACGTGTGCTCCTCCCAGCCCCCGCGCACCACGAGCGGCGCGGAGACTGCTGACTTTGCCCTGCAGAGGCAGGGGTGAGTCCTTCGTGTCCACGTCGGGAGAGTCCAACTTCAACCTCCCTGCCCTGCACACGCAGGGACGACTGCCAACGATGGGCCCCAGTCCCACGCGCCCTCAACCCAGAAGAACCTGCAGGTCAGGCGGTGCTCGCTATCGGGATTCTCACTTCAATGTCCCGCACTTTCCCATATGACGTCACATCAGTTTCTCACCGACTGTCGTCCTTGATTCTGCCGAGACTCCGACAAATGAGCACGTGACAAGGGCTACAGCAGCAGAGGGGCACAGGGCATCAAGGTGAGAGTTTCACCGGACATCGAAGTGAGACTCAGCAGCTTCTTGAGGATGTCGGGGATCCAGGGGTGGGCGATCACGTCGTAGCGGGCGCCCTTGCGGGTCTCGTCCAGCAGCCGCATCGCATCCGGGATCGCCCGCTTCAACAGCGCCGCCGTAGCTGCGTCGACGTCACCCCCATGCTCGGCGAGCGCACCCTGCACGGCCTCACGGATGAGGTCGACCGGGCCGGACGTCTCCTGGAACGTGCGCCGGGCCGGGCCCTTGGAACGCTCCGTCGCACGCGCCGGACGTGTCGTGCGCAGCGGCGCCTTCGAGGTGTGCGCGGTGGGCTGTCCGGCTAGCGGGGCAGCTGAGGCTCCGGTGGCGGTGGGCCGACAGTCGGCGGGGGTCAGGTGCTGAGCGAACCCCGCCACGCGTTGTCCGGCCGGACGGCCGCACAGCACACAGGGCTCGGGGGCGACGAGCAGCTCCACGTCGTCCCCGTCCCCGTCCCCGTCCTGGCCGAGGTCGGGCGAAGACAAGGGGGTGACGGTCGCGGCCGTGCCTGACGTGACGGGCTGCTCCGCAACCGGCGGCGCCTCGGTCTCGGTAGCGAGCTTGGCGTTCAGCCCGTCCAGCAGGTAGGCGTATTTGGTGCGGATCTCGCCGGCCGGGTCCCGGCCGCTTTCCCATCCGCTGAGGGTTGAGGGGCTCACGCCGAGCGCGCGTGCCACCTGCGCCTTGGACAGCCGGGCCCGCTCCCGCAGCTCGCGGCGCACGTGGCTGGACGGGAGTTCGGCCTGAGGGCCGACGGCGTCTAGCAGCGAGTCGATCGCGTCGAAGTCGCTCACCGGCCCGTCCCCCTCGCTTCGGTCCGCACGGTACGGCGCCTGTCGGCGGGCAGCGCCTCGCACGCTCTGGTCGGACCCGCCAGGAGATCCAGCGCGCCGATGCCGTAGTGCTCGGCCAGGACGTCGACGTCGCGCAGGCTCCAGGAGACGGCGCCCGACTGCCGGCGCGACACCTGTGTCTGCGTCAGTCCCAGCACCCCCGCGACCGACCGCTGCGACTCACCCGTTACCTGCATCAACGCGGCCACCGTCAGCCGCAGCGACTCCTCCAAGCGCAATCCCATGCCAATATCTTACCTGAAGTCATGCAACTTTCGCATCTAGATCAGCTTTTCACTATCGAAAATGCAGAAAAGCTTTCAGCGTTCTGAGGGAGCTGATGGTTCTCGGGCACCCGATGTGTCAGAGATCCATGCCGCCGGGATCACGCGGAAGCCGTCGGGCCGCGCGCCGGGCTTCCCGATCCGCCTGGCGCGCCTGTTTCACCGCACGATCGGACAGGCATCGCGGGCATACGAGGTCCACGACACGGCGGCGCAGGGCCCGGCGCAGCCGGAGCCCGGGTGGTGGCGGCCACCCACAGCAGTGGCGGCGCACCGTACGCACTCCAGTGCCCAGGAGCGCGGCGACCAGGGAGGCGTTGCCGGCGTAGTTGGCCAGGAGGAACGCCATCTGCGCCTGGTGGCCGGCCGGGAACCGGGCCGCGAACTCGCTGAGCTCCTCGGCCTGGAGGAGGGCGTCGTGGCGTTCGCAGCGCGGCGTCTTCTTGTTGTTCCGGGCGATGCCCGGCGAGCTGATGTCCATAGCTCAAGAAGCCTGCCGGGGGCCGTCTGTGGACAGCGTGCGGCCATTGACTGCTTCTCGCATGTGCCGTCACCGACAGGGGCGGCCGCCTGTCCCGGATCATTGCGATCCGCACCGCTGCTCCCCTGTGCACCTTCCAGGCAGAGGCTCCGAATGCCCGGAACCCGCCCTGAGCATCACCGCGGTGGCTGAGGACCGGCCGATGCTCCTTCCGGATGCTCGTTGATCCAGGACAGGCCGCCGATGTCGAGGCGGCGCCGGGTACGGGTGACGGCCACATAGGCCAGGCAGGCCTCCTTGTCGTCGATCCGGCGGACCGTCCCCTGCCCCATGCCGTCCAGCGGCCCGTCGGAGGGTGGGGTGAAGTCGTCTGCGATCTTCACCTGCGCCCATTCCCGGCCTTTGGCCTTGTGCGCGGTGGAGACGGTCACCTCGGCCTGGTCTTCGGGCGCGAGATGGGCCACGGCCGCCAGGATGGCGTCCGCGCCGTGGGTGTCGACCAGGTCGACCAGGGGTTGCAGATCGCGGCCGACGGGGTCGTAGGCGGCGTAGTCCTGCAGATCGCCCCAGGTGGTGAACAGCACCAGTTCGGGGTGGGTGGTGCGGCGTCCTTCCTTGAGGTCGCGGGCTGCCAGAGCCAGAGCACGCAGGCTGTCTCCTCCCCCGGCCAGCGCGACCCGGTGTCCGCCGGACAGCAGCTCCATGACCTGGGCCATGGCGCCGACGTTGGTACGGCACAGGACCGCGTCAGGCCGGGTGACGGGGCCGAGTTCGGTGGGCACGGTGTCGGCGCCGGTGAGACGGATGGGGGCGTCGGCCAGGTACAGCCAGCGGTTGGCTTCCTCGGCGAGGCGGGGGCCGAAACGGAAGGACCGGGACAGGGCAAGCTGGGTGCCGTCGAAGCCGGCCATGACGTCTTTGGCGCCGCGCCAGTGGTAGATGGCCTGAGCGGAGTCGCCGACCATGATCAGCTGGGCGTGGTCGCGTTGGGCGAGGAAGATCTGCTCGACGACGGGGTTGGTGTCCTGGGCCTCGTCGAGGAGCAGGAAGTCGGCTTCGATCTTCGGACTCGTGAGGGCCCAGATTTTCAGATAGTGGTCGTGGTCGAAGCGGATGGCGCCGTCGTCGGGGTGTTGCAGGTCCATCCAGGCTTTGCGGGCGAACGGGACGATGTGTGAGGCGAGTTGCGCGTGCAGGCTGGGCTCTTCCAGGCCGCGCAGGTGCGGGATGTGGTGGCGGGTGATCGTCGTATCGGCGGTGTGGCAGAAGCGGGCCACGGTGCGCAAAGTGACGTAGGAGAGGGTCTTTTGGGACAGGTCGCGGTCGCCGATGCGGAGGGCTTTGGTGATGCCGAGGGTCTGCCCGGTCTGCCAGGCGGGGCGGCGGGGGGCGTTCAGGCGACGGGCGTAGCGGTGGCCGACGGCGGCGTAGGCCAGGGCGTGGGCGGTCTTGCACAGGACGCTCTTGGGGAAGCGCGCGGTGGCGTCCTGGGCGATGGCCCGGTTGTAGGCGAGGTAGCGGCCGCGGCGCTGGGTGGCGTGGGCGAGCTGGGCCAGCGTGGTGGTCTTGCCGGTGCCCGCACCGGCCTGCAGGGCCAAGTGTTCTCCAGCGTGGAAGGCGGCGGCCGCGGCGGCCTGTTCGCCGGTCGGTTTCAGCACGGCGCGGCTCCGGAAGTGCGGGTCAAGGCGTGCCCGACGGCCGCGATGAGATGGACGGGCGTGGTGTGGGCGAGCAGGTCTTGCAGGGCCCGGTCGAGGCGGTCGGCCTCGGCGCTGGCGTGCTCGGCCAGGGCCCGGTGAACGGCCATCTGGAGGAAGAGGCGGAGTGGTTGTCCCGCGCTGTTGGCGGCGGCCTGGAGGTCAGCGTGTGTGGCGGGCGGGTAGGCGACGTTGAGGAGGATCTTGCCGTCCGCGTCGGGGTAGTGCGTGGTGATCACGTCGATGGGGAGCAGTTTGCCGGTCTGGTGGCGCAGTCGGTTGAGTGCCTTGCCTGGGGTTTTGGCGGATACCAGGGCCATGAGGTGGGTGGTGTCGTGGTTGGCTGCGAGCGGCATTGTGCGGGTGGCCTGGTGGAGTTCGGCTGGGGTGAGGGGCCGGGTCAGGGTGATGTCCAGTGCGTGGTGCGGCATTGTCATCCCTTCCCGTGGTGGCCGGGCGTGGTGTGGGGCAGGCGGGTGTGGATGTGTGCCGCGTGGAGGAGGGGGTCGAAGACCTGCCATCCGGCCAGGGCGAGGTCGGCAGCGCCTGGATTGGTGGCGTGGGCGGGGCATCGTTGGGTGCGCCAGCGCATCTGCTCGGTGTACGGCAGGCGGCTGAGGTCGTAGACGGCCATGAGTGTGGCGGGCAGGGTGAGTTGGCCGCGTTGTGGGCTTGCGGGGAGCAGTGTCCATAGGCCTTGGGGGGTGTTGGGGTCGAGGACGGGCTGGGGGCAGCGGTGGCGGTGTCGGGTCTGGGCTACACACCGGATGCCTTCGATGGGGGTCTCGGCGAGGTAGCGGCCCAGTAGGAGTTGCACGATGGACCGGGCGGGGCGGTCGCTGTCGGCGGGTGGCTTGCAGGCGGCGGGTGGGGCAGAGGTGAAGACGCCGGTGTCGATGAGGCAGCGGGTGCGGATGGCGAGTTGGCGGCGTACCGCGTCAAGGTGCGGGCCTGTCCGGGTGGTGGGGGTGCGGTCCGGGCAGAGCATGGCGTGCGGGACGCGGCACCAGGTGCTGCCGTCGCCGTGGGGGTGGGCGATGCCGCTGCTCAGGTGCCAGCGGCAGGATTCGGGGACGTCGGCGGCGGTCAGTTCGGCGGGGTGCAGGGCGATGGGCCGCTGGTCGGTGCGCTGGTAGAAGTCGATGCGGTTGCCGCATCGGCGGCAGCGGCCGCTCTGGCCGGCGCGCAGCAGGCGGCTGGGGCTGGTAGCGGTCACGCGTAGCGGGCGGCGCGTCGATGTGGTGCGGGGGCTGCCGTCCCAGTGGCGGCCGGTGGAGAGGGTGTTGGGGTGCATGGCGGGGACCGTGTCAGGCGACACTGCGCGATGGTGGGGATGGACAGGGCCGTGTCCCCCGGGCGGCCCAGCGGCATCGAACGCGCATGCCAGTCGGCGTACACAGGTTTGATGCGTGCTCGCCGGTTCGGGTGAATCGTCAAACGGTGGGAGAGCGGGGGCAGTGCGGTCAGGAGTCCGGGGTGCCGGGTGGGGTGTGGTTGTCGCAGATGGGGCCCAGCAGGTGGTCGATGGGGACGTCGAAGGCGTGGGCGAGGGCGTGCCAGGTGGTGACGCTGCCGGTGGTGCGGCCGTGTTCGAGGTCGATGAGGGTGCGCCGGGCCAGGCCGCTGCGGGCGGCGAGTTCGTCGAAGGTCCAGCCGCGCGCGTCCCTCAGCCGCGCCAGCGTCACGCGCAGCGCAGTGAGGTCGGGGTCGGGCGGCAAGATCGTCACTCCACCATCCGACGGTGCAGACCCCTGCCCTGTCAGTGCGGGTTCCTGCACTATCGAGGCAGGTGGACGACGGACGGTTCGGCACTGCGGGAGGGCAGGGATCTGCACTACGGTGCGGCCGACTCCCGCTCTTGCACTGGGAGGGCACGGCACCTGGACAGCACGGATTCGGAGGGGAGGGCAACGGGCCGATGCGCGTTGCCAGCACGCACGCCACGGTGCAGCGCATCTGGACGGTGGAGCTGCGCCCGCAGCCGGGCGGACCAGCTTTGACCTGTCCTCGCTGCACGCTGCACGGCCACCCCGTGCAGGCCGCCTCCGCACGGTCCGCGGCCCTGGCCCATCTGGCCCGGCACGCCCGCACCGACGCCCTGCCGGGGCATCTGCGTACCTGCCAGTGCAGGGCACGCGGCTGCCAGTGGCATCCCCGCCACCGCGGCTGTGCAGGACCGGTGCTCCTCGCCCTCACCCGTGACCGCAGCGGCCGCACCTGGCGTCTCGCCGACGCCTGCGCCGCCTGCGCGGCCGCCACCAGTCACACGGCCGTTGTCCCCGCCACCCTCCTCGCCCCGCGCCCTCCCGGACGCGCTCGATGCCGGCCCGGGCCGCCGGGCGGCCCGGCCGAACGCACCCGTGTGCGGGAGATGCTCACCTATCTGGCAGCGGCACTCCCCCAGTTCACCTCCCCCGGCGCCCGCCTGCTCGCCCTGCAGTGCGCCCTGCGCTCCGACGCCCACGGCTGTGTCCAGCTTCCCGGTGGCCTGCTGCGCAGCATGCGGCTGCGCAGCCGCAGCGAGCTGTGGGAGGAGCTGGAACACACACGCTGGCTACGCCGGACGGCCGACAAGTATCCGCGTACGCAGGCGCAACTGCTCGATGCCGCAGTCCTCTCCCAGCAACCGGGCAGCCGAGCCCGGGCCCGCGCCGCACACTGGGCCCTGCGCCCCACTCCCCTGGCACCGCCGACCGGACGGCCTGCAGCTTTGCAGCTGACCGCACTGACCCTTGCCTCGCACACCTCGGGGGCCGCTGGCAATACCGACATGAGTGTGCTCGCCCGCCTGTGCGGATACTCACCCCACCAGGCCGCCGAACTCCTCGACCGGCTGACGGCAACGCGCACACTGGCCATTTGGCACCACGACCGCGAAACTGATGAGGTCTTCTGGCACCTGCCTCAACAGCTCGCCACAGCACGGGCCAGTGAGCCTCGACGGCACTGACTGCGGTGCGTGGATGAGAGGGCGGCTGAGCGCAGGACGTCCGCCCGAGCGGAACAACCGGCTCCGCCCGCCCGTACTATCGCTACACGGGAACAGACTGCACCAGGTGCGGCCGCCCATGACTCGATCAAGCCCTGCGGAATCACCGCCCAGCCCAGGCGCCCGCTCTGGGGGTTGCTTCAGCCCGCGGCCGCGCCCCGAGGAAAGGCCAGCATCATGCCTGACGCCCAGACCGCCACTACCGAACTGACATCGCAATACACGGCCCAGGTGGCAAGCGACCTTGAGCGCAATGCCAAGGAGCAGGACCGCATCGGCGCGGAGATCGACGCGCTGCAGGAACAACTGCGCGCCCTGCAACACGACCACACCGTGCTGACGAGCATGCAAAAGGCACTTGGCTCCACAGACACCGCCGCGCAGCCTGCCCCCGAAGCGGCGGCAACGCCTCCCTCGGTACCGCGGCAGAAGACCACCGCGCAGCCCGGTGCGGGCAAGCGGGTACGGGCGAAGAAGACTGCCGCCACGCAAAGCGGCAAGGCAGTCAAGAAACCGGCCACCAAGAAGCCCGAGACCGCAGCCAAGACAACGGCAGCGAAGACGGCCCAGCCCACCCTCGTCGAGTTGATCCGCCGCCACCTCGCCGATCAGAGCGAACCCCGCTCCGCAGCGGAAATCGCCACCGCACTCGGCCAGGCACACCCCGACCGCGCCATCAAGACCACCGTCGTACGCACCACGGTCGAAGGACTTGTCGCCAAGAGCCATGCCCAACGCACCAAGCAGGGCAGCTCCGTCTACTACACCACCACCGGCACCCCGGAACCGGCCGCGACCACGACGGCCCCAGCCAAGGACCAGCCCGACACCAACTGATCACCGGAGCACTACCCTTTCGGGGTGCCTGGTTCAGGTGGGACCCAGTCCCGTCGGCGCCGTACGGAACGTACGCCGGTAGGCCAGCGGGGACACCCCGATCGCCGCGTGCAGATGCTGCCGCAGCGAGGCCCCCGTCGCGAAGCCCACCTCGCCCGCGATCCGGTCCACGGACAGATCGCTGGACTCGAGCAACTGCCGTGCCCGGTGGACCCGTTGCTGGATGAGCCAGCGTCCGGGGCTGGTGCCGGTCTCCTCCTGGAAGCGGCGCGCGAAGGTCCGTGCGCTCATCCGCGCGTGCCCGGCCAGATCCGCGAGCGTCAGCGGCTGGTCGAGGCGCTCCAGGGCCCACTGCCGGGTCGCCGCCGTTCCCGCCGAGGACGGGTCGGGGACGGGCTGCTCGATGTACTGGGCCTGTCCGCCCTCCCGCCACGGCGGTACGACACAGCGCCGCGCCACCCGGTTGGCGAGCTCGCTGCCGTGGTCCTTGCGTACGAGATGGAGGCAGACGTCCAGTCCGGACGCGGCCCCGGCCGAGGTGAGGACGTCGCCGTCGTCCACGAACAGCACCTCGGCGTCCAGCGCGACCCTCGGGAAGAGCCGGCGGAAGGTGTCGGCCAACACCCAGTGCGTGGTCGCCGGCCGCCCGTCGAGCAACCCGGCCGCCGCGAGCAGGAAGGCGCCCGTGCAGATGGACACGATCCGCGTACCCGGCCGGATCCGGGCGAGTGCGGCCGCCATCGGTTCCGTCAGCCCGTCCGAGACGAGGGTGTGGTCGAACGGCGGGATGACCACCGTGTCGGCGGTCTCCAGCGCCTCGGGGCCGTGCTCGACGGCCACCGTGAAGTCCGCCCTGGTGCGCACCGGGCGTCCGTCGACGGTGCAGGTGCGCACGTCGTATCGCCCGTCAGCGTAGGCGAAGACCCTGTTCGGGATGCCGAGTTCGAAGGGGTAGACGCCTTCGAGTGCCAGCACGGCCACGCGATGGGGGCGGTGCCCCCGAAGCTGGACCGGATGAACCTCATGCCCCATGGCACGATCCTATCGAATGCTGGCAATCTTGCCATTGCCGGGTGATGGCCGCCTGCCGCAGTGTCGACGTATGACTGATTCGAATGCATCGATGCGTGCGGTGAGCCAGGACGTCCACGGCGGCCCCGAAGTACTGAAGGAGATCGAGGTTCCGCGGCCGGCGCCCGGCGTCAGCGAGATCCTCGTCGCCGTCCACGCGGCAGGTGTCAACCCCACCGACTGGAAGCACCGGGCCGGCGGCGCGTTCATCGGCGAGCCGCCGTTCGTCCTCGGCTGGGACGTCTCCGGCGTCGTCGAGGCGGTCGGCTTCGGCGTCACCCTCTTCAAGCCGGGCGACGAGGTCTTCGGCATGCTGCCCTACCCGCACGGCGCCGGCTCCCACGCCGAGTACGTCACCGCCCCCACCCGGTCCTTCGCGACCAAGCCCTCCTCCCTCGACCACATTCAGGCGGGCGCCCTCCCGCTCGCCGCCCTCACCGCCTGGCAGGCCCTCGTCGACACCGCCGACGTCCGCCCGGGACAGCGCGTCCTGATCCACGCGGCCGCGGGCGGGGTCGGCCATCTCGCCGTACAGATCGCCAAGGCCCGCGGCGCGTACGTCATCGGCACGGCGAGCGCGGGCAAGCACGCGTTCCTGCGCGAGCTGGGCGCCGACGAGGTGATCGACTACCGGACCGTCGACTTCGCCGAGGCCGTCACCGACGTGGACGTGGTCCTCGACCCCCTCGCGGGCGAGACCCGTACCCGTTCTCTGGGCGTGCTGCGCAAGGGTGGAACCCTCGTATCGCTCCTCGGCGGCGGCACCCCGGAGGAGACCGAGAAGGCCGCGGAACGCGGTGTGCGGCTCGAAGTGCTGCTCGTGGAGGCCGACCACGCGGGCATGCGCGCCATCGCCGACCTGGCCGGCTCGGGCAAACTCCGGGCCCACATCGAGGCTACGTTCCCGCTCGCCCAGGCCGCCGAGGCACACGCGCTGGGTGAGACGGGGCGCACGACGGGCAAGATCGTCCTCACCGTCCGCTGACCCGCCGGGCCGGATGCCGGGGTCACGGCTGCCGTGACCCGGGCCCCTCCACGTCACCCCGCGCGGCAGCGCACTGTCCGGATGCGCGGTGCGCGCGTTACTGGGCACGGTGAGGTTTTCTCCGGCCGACGGTGATTTCCCTCAAGGGGTTTGGTGACGTGGTCGCTGCGCACGAACGCCGATCCACGCCCGGTCACGACGCACTGACTGGTGGTTGCGGTGCCGATCACGACGATGGAGGACACGCTCTCGGTGATCGGCGGGGCGTGTGCTCTTGCGGAGCAGGGCCCTGCCCGCCGCCGCCACATCGCGTGTCCACCTGGGCGTCGGGCTGTGCACACGGGCCACCGACCTGGCGTGACTGCGAGCCTTCGCCCAGCAGAACCGCTCGCCGGTTACGAGGACATGAGGGCTGTCCACCTGTTCCACGTCCTCGTGATCAACGAGGTCTTCACTCCCGGCCTCGACGACCTCGCCCGCTGTGCGCGCGTGGTCGCAGCTGGAGACGGCCAGGCGGGCGTGGCGGGCGAGGTGTCGCTTCGAGGGAGAGATGCGTGGACGCGGGCGTCGCCGGCCCAGGAGACGCGTCAGCTCTTGGGGCCGAACATGTAGGCGTTGGCGACGTCGATGAGGGCGGCGCCCTGGTAGGTGGGGTAGCGCTCGGTGATGGCCTTCTTGTAGGCGTCGCCGTCGTCGCCGAGGAGTTCGCGGCCGGCGTTGACGTAGTCGGTGAGTTCGGCCCAGATGGCGGGGGTGGTCGGTTCGCCGTGGCCGGGGAGGATGGTGTCGTACTCGGTCTCGGCGGCGAAGCGGTCGATGTTGGCCTGCCAGCCGGGTGACGGGATCCCACAACTGTACGGTTCCGTCCTTACCGCTGGTGGCGAGGAGACGGCCGTCCGGGGAGAAGGCCACCGAGTAGACGGATCCGGCATGGCCGGTGAGCCGGTCGCCGACCGGAGTACGGGTGACCGGGTCCCACAGCCGCACGGTCCTGTCGTCGCCAGCCGTAGCGAGGAAACGGCCGTTCGGGGAGAACGCCATCGACATGACGGGCCCTGTGTGGCCGGCCAAGGTGAAGCGACCTTGTGTGACAGCGGCGGCGTGTGGCCCGGGAAGAGGGCGCGCTGGGGGAACAAGACTTCCCGGTGCAGTCCTTTCCGGTTCGGATGTCTGCGGCGAGGCAGCGAGCGTCGGCCGCCGACGCACAGCGGTGCGCAGAGCATTGAGTGACTGCCAGCGATTGCGCCACGGCATCAGCTCCGCAGCACGGCGGTCGGGCGGGAGACATTCGTCGCCGTACTCGTCTCAAGACATCACGGCCCGCACTAGCCAGATGAGCTTGTCGAGCGAAATGAACTGCTCGCCGACGAAGACCTTGCTCATGGTCCCCTTCGAGCAGGCGCTGGTTGCAGCAGCGTCCTGCAGAACCTTCAGCCCGCGAGCGCGGATGCGGTCAAAAGACGGCGCACCCCGCTCCGAGCGCAGATTTGTGAGCTCCTGCCCTAACTGCCGGAGCACCTTTTCATACGTGATGTCCTCTGTGCCCTGCACCATGCCGCCCCCCGGCTCGCCCCTGTGCCCAGGCTAGAGCGGCAACCGCCTGACAGCACCGAACTTGACTGAACACCACTGAACACGGAGCAAGTCGACCAGGCGTGTTCAGCAGTGTGCGTGTCCTGATCGAAATACGTCCGGACTGTTCGATCCGTGCAGGTCAGCCTGCAATTGGCAAGCATGGTGAGAGGCATGAACCCGAACCCGCCGGTGGACTCCGGCCCAGCGGGCGGCACCGAGCCGGAGTCGCCGTTCCTGTCCCTCCACACCACCGTTGTTCTGCTCACCGCACTCGTCATCGGCCTGGTGGCGGGCGGTCTGACTGCGCTCACCGGCGCTCCCGTCGCGGGTGCGGTGCTGGCCGGACTCGCCGCGGCCGGCCCATCCGTGCCGGTGCTGCGCTTGCTCATCGGCGCCTCCCGCGAAGGCACTTCCCGGTGAACCGCCCAGCAATGTCGCCGGGCCCCACCCATAGCGCACGAGGGCTGTCCGGCTGAAGCCCTATGAAGCCTTTCGCGAAAAGCGACCACCCTCCACACGCCACCGCCTACCGCCCCGACTGGTCACCCCGTCCAGCGTTGCGGTCGGGCAGGACATCGGTCCGCTCACCGGTGTGTGCGAAGTCACCGCAATTTCATGGCCGTTCATGCCTTTAGTCGGCCTTACGGCAGGAGGCTTTTACGTTGCCCTTACTTATGATCTTTACGGTCCGTCACCTTTTCATGTGACGCACAGCAGTGTGCAAGGTGCAAAAAATAGGGGGGTATGTGAACAGAAGGTTCACAACGGTGGCCACATCTCTGGCTCTGTCTTTTGGTTTGGCCGTCCACGCGGCAGGGGCGACCTACGCGGCCGATGTGACGGCCGAGGCGGACAAGGGTTCGGCGCAGAACGCGGTTGCGCGGCAGAAGGTCACTAAGGCCGCGGATGTTCAGTCCGCCCGGCTGGCCGCAGTGCTGGGGGGGCGCGCGTGTCGAGGCCGTGTCCGAGCGCTCTGCGGATTCCACGACGTGGGTCAATCCGGATGGCAGCCTGACCACGGAGACCGCGTCCGGTGACATCCGGGTGCGCGAGGGCGGGCAGTGGAAGCGCATCGACACCACGCTCGTCGACACGGGAAGCAGTCTGGAGCCGGATACCGCTGTCGCCGAGGTGACTCTGTCCGACGGTGGTTCGGGGGACTTCGCCTCGGTCAGCCGGGGCGCGCTCACCTTCGGTCTGGACTGGGGTAAGGCTCTCCCGGAACCCCGGGTGGATGGGGCCACCGCTGTCTATCCGTCGGTCGTCCCGGACGGCGATCTGCATGTCACCGCTCTGCCACACGGGTTCACCGAGTCGCTGATCCTGAAGAAGCGGCCCACTGAGCCGGTCGAGCTGCGGCTGCCCGTCACGCTGGACGGGATGGACCTGGAGAAGACCAGTCAACGGCACCTGCGTCTGGAGGACAGCGACGGCGATCTCATAGCCAGCGCACCCGCGCCCCGGATGTGGGGCAGTGGCACGGATCCCAAGTCCGGTGACCCGGCTCGCTCGGCGGAGATCGCCACCACAGTCGAGGAGACCGCGGAGGGCACCGTCCTCGTGCTGCGCCCGAGTCAGGAGTTCCTCTCGGACCCGAGCGTCAGCTACCCGGTCACCATCGACCCGACGACCACGCTCGCCGCGTCGACCGACACCTGGGTCGCTACGAACTATCCGGACTCGCAGCGCGGTTCGACCGAACTCAAAGCCGGCACGTACGACGCGGGCACCACGAAGGCCCGCTCCTACGTGAAGTTCGACGTGGCCAAGTACGCCGGCAAGCACATCCTCAGCGCCGAGCTGCGGCTGCACTCGTACTGGTCTTCCAGCTGTTCCACCACAGGTGCCGGCGTTGCGGCACGGCGGATCACCGAGAGCTGGGACCCGAGCGCGGTGACGTGGGGCGCCCAGCCGGCGACGACCGATACCGGGGCCGCTGTCTCGACGTCGTCGTACGGCCACGACGCGGCTTGCCCGGCGAACTTCATGCGCTGGAACCTGGCCGGCATCGCGCAGGCATGGGCGGACGGAGAGCCCAACCACGGGCTGCAGATCAAGGGCGTGGACGAGACCGACTCCTCGACCTGGCGCCGCTTCAGGTCCGCGAACTACGTGGACGGTTCCCAGGGCCCGACCGAGCCGGCGCTGTCGGTGACGTACAACACCAAGCCCGGCGTGGCATTCCCGGTCAGTCCGGCCAACGGCACGGTCACCGCCGACACCACGCCCACCCTGTCGGCGAAGGCCACCGACCCCGATGGTGACACCGTCCGTTTCACCATCGAGGTGTGGAACGCCGACGGCACCACCAAGATCGCTTCAGGGCAGACGCCGTACACCGCTTCCGCAGCCACAGGCTCGTGGACCGCGCCGACGCTGGCCACCGGGTCCTACAAGTGGCGCATCTCCACCTACGACGGCACCGACTGGAACGGCACGTGGTCGGCCTGGCGCACCCTCACCATCGACACCTCCGTGCCCGCCGCACCCACCCTGTCCTCCACCACCTATCCGGCCGACGGCCTGTGGCACGGCGACCCGGGACAGAGCGGCACCTTCAAAATCTCCGACCCGGCGGGCAAGGCGGTCTCCGCCGAGTACAGCCTGAACGAGGGCACCACTGTCGTCGCCACACTCACCGGCGGCACGGCCACCCTCCCTCTGGCACCCGCGGCCCGGGGGACGAACATCCTGACCGCCCGGGTGAAGAACCCCAACGGGGTCTGGTCCGAGTGGGGCACCTACAACTTCCTCGTGGGCAGCATCAAGGGAAGCCTCTCCGCCTCGTTCATCAACGACATCGCCGAGACACACTTCTTCGAGACCCTGCACCCACCGGTCGACGACGACAGCCTGGTCGAGGATCCCCCCGCGGACGAGAGCTACCCGGACATCGACGACACACCGGCCGACTTCGTCGAGCAGATCGACCCCGAGGCGGTAGAGACCGAGGACTCCGCCAAGGCCGTCCCGATCGCCCAGCTGCCCGAACGCGCCGACCAGGACATCATCGGCACCAGTTCCGACGGGAACACCCAGACCGCCGTCAATCTGCCCGCCGCCATGGCCTCCCCGGCAGAGTTGAGCAGCACGGACCTGGTCATCTACCCCAACACCCAGACCGACGCCGACACCCTCGCCATACGCAAGAACAACAGCGCGGTCGAGGTCTTCCACCTGCTGCGCAGTCCCAACGCCCCGGCCTCCTTCACCTACAAGCCCACCCTGGGCCCCGGGGAAGTCATCACCGAGGGCGAGAACAACACCATGATGATCTCAAGCCCGGCAGGCGGCCTGACAACCTTCATCACCGCCCCACTGGCTCTGGACGCCAAGGGCAACACCGTCCCCGTCACGATGACCCTGTCCGGCGACGACATCGTCGTCTCCCTCGCACCCGCCACCGGCCAGAGCGTCACCTACCCGGTTCTCCTGGACCCGGGCTACGGCTACGGCAGCGTCACCGAGGCGGAGAGCGACTACTGCTTCTGGAACCCCTACGACTGCTCGATCGCGCACGACAGGGCGAACGTAGCCTTCAAGAAGGCGCAGCAGCTCTACCCGGACAACACTCTCTTCCAAGGCACTGGTGATGCGTTCCGCCACTGCTACTGGAACGCGCTGATGGAAATTCGCCTCTCCACCAAGGACGCGTACGAGATCGCGACGCGGCACGAGTCCAAGTCCAAGGGGGTCGACAAGAAGATGGACCTGCGCAACAACTCCATCGGCCGCGGCATCGGACGCAAGAACGACGGCAAGACCAGTGCCGGCACCCGCAGTAAGAAAGCGTGCATCAACGCCCAGAAGAATGGCAGCCTGTGGATCATCAAGAGCGGCAGCCTCGTCAGGAGCAACAAGTGACCTCAATACTCAGCCAGCGCGTGGCGCCCGTCCTTCTGCTCCTGCAGGTGGCCTACATCGGGCTGTTCGCCGTGCTGATCACGACCCTGCCACCGGACACGGCGGAACTCGATCACACCGAGACCTCGGCACTGGACACGGCGTTGTACGCCGCGACCATGCTCGCCATCGTGGTCGCCCTGGTAGGCGCCGCCGCGCTCCTGGCACTGGAGAAGATCCGCTCGCGTACCCCACGGGCGGTGCGCGCGGGGTGGCTGGTGGTCGTCGCGCTGGGCCAGGTCGCCATCGCCGCACGAGCACTGATCAACGTCCTCGGCCAGGACCCCGGGCCGGACATCGTGTTCGGTGCCGCTATGGCGGTGTCCGCCCTGGGCATCGCCGCCGCGTGCATCATCGAGGCGCGCGGATCCGCGCCGATCAGGCCGCACGTACAGGCGTAAAAGGTCTCCCCACCACATAGTTCGTGGCGCCCCCAAGCTTCCAGTGGGGGCGGCACGCTGCTTGTATGGCCCATATTCCCGCTGTTCGGACTCGGCCGAGCACGCGGTTACGTCCCAGGAACCGCTCGCGAACCCGTGTGCGCTGGGTGCGAGGTCGTGGGGCGGCCGTGGCCAGGCAGACAGCTGTTCCGCGAGGGCCTGCAGCGGCCCGGCTTCCTCGCCCAGAGGTGCCTCATGACGAGGCGAGGGCACGATGTCGCCGGTGGTGACACGCCGGTTCCTGCCGTCGGGCAGACCGTCCCAGTGCTCTTCGTCGACGACCCGAACGCCTTTGCCGACCGCTCGCGGGTGAGCGGCCAGCAACGTCGAGCCGTCGGCATCGGCGATGGTGGAGTGCAGCATGACCTGGGACTTCGTGGCCCGGACCTCGATCAGCTGGCGGGAGCGAACCTTGCGGGCCGACACCGAATAGAGGTTTCCGGCGAAGGCGACGAGGCAGTCCTTACCGACCGGCCGCAGATGTCTCTGGGTGCCCACATAGGGCGTCTGGGGCAGCGGCCGCAAGGCCATGTGGTCCCGGACGGCCCGCAGGCCGATGACCTCGCCGTGGGTGCGGTGGGTCCGGACCCACCGCAAGGGAACCCAGGCCATGAACTAGAGTCCATCTCCTCGATGGAGACAAAGGCCCGGCCGGCCAGGACGTGGTCCCGAACGATGTCGACCTGCCGCTCGACCCGGCCCTTGCCGGTGGGAGGGACTGTAAGACGTTCGGCCCTGTCTCACATTCGGTGGTGACGGAGCGTGCCGCTATCCGAGGAGGATGCGGTGCCGAAGCAGGGTGAAGCCTGCTCGTCCGTGCATCTGGCGTGCGATCCGCTTGGTCTTGGTGTTGACGCCCTCGGTGGGGCCGTTGCTGTATGGAAGCGTGAGCCCGGCGATCACGGCGTCGACGTCCCGGTCCAGGCCCCGGGTGAAGGCATGTAGATGGGGCAGGTCGGCTGCTCGGACTTGGGCGATCCAGCGCGTGAGCGAGTCGGCGTTGTCGGCGTGTGGCGCAGGGAGCGGGGCGAAGTCCCTGATACCGGCGGCCAGTTGGGTCATCGCGCGGCAGGCGGTGGTGATCTTGGCCAGGAGCTCGTGTTGCTCGTCCTTGAGGTTGTCGGGCCTGGTCAGCAGCATCCGGGCGAACTGCGCGGGGAGATATGGCTGCGGTCGGCGTCCGCGCGGCCCTGGTTGATGTACTTGTGCAGGAGGTTCAGGCAGCCCGTGAAGCCAAGGGCTTTGATCTCTTCGAAGAGGTGGTTGACGGGGACGCCGGGGTCATCGGCTCGGCGTTTGCGCAGGTGCTCGCGGTAGGGGTCGACGAGGCTGGCGCGGTACTTGGGGACGCGGAGCATGCGCTCAGGTCGATCGGCTCGCGCGTAGCGTTTGACGGTGTTCAGGGCGAGCTGGAGACGGCGGGCGCACTCGAGCAAGCCGACGCCCTGGTCGAGCAGCCCGTGGACCTGGTGCCAGCGTTCCAGGGTCGTCTGGGCGCGGGGCCCGTCGTAGATGGGCGCGTCCAGCACAGTGGCCCAACAGGTGCTGTGCGCCTTGACCTCGCTCAGAGCGGCTTCGCACAGGTTGTGCCACACATGCCACCGGTCCGCGACCTGCACCGCGTCAGGCAGGGCGCGCCGGATCGCCTCAGCATAGGTCGCTGAGCCGTCACGGCACACGATCTCAATGCCCGGATGCTCGCGCAGCCACGCCTTCAGGGTGTCGGCCGTGCGGCCGGGCAGCACGTCGATCCGTTCATGAGTCTCGGCATCGATGATCACGGTGGCGTAGCGGTGCCGCCGGCGTAGGGCGAAGTCGTCGACGCCGATCACACGGGGCACCCGCCCGGTGGGCAGGGAGATCCGCAGTAGGGTGCGCAGGCCCGTGTGACGCGACAGGCTCACCGCCAGTATCGCCAGCAGACGTGCCCCGGCCCGGCCCGCTAACTCCTTGACCACGGCCTTTACTGCCTGGTCAGACGAGCGGTGCGTCGCTGGTACCGGTCCAGGACGCCGGGCACCTGTTCGCGGAAGGTGTGGCGGCAGCCGCGCGTGGGACACACCAGACGCCGCACCCGCACACGGACCACCACCCGTCGCTCATCGACCGGCACGTCCGCGACTGTCCGCCAGTGATAACCGTGCACGCGTTCCGACGGGGCCTCGCACACCGGGCAGACCGCAGTGTCCCGCGGAGTCCGTGCCCGCACCACGATCCGCTCACCTTCATCGACCACATCCTCGACGACCAGCGGGGAAAGACCCGAGAACACCGTCTGCACAAGCTCGTTGACATCCTTCACTCGAATGTCAACGACCCTCACGACTCTCCGTCACCACCGAATGTGAGACAGGGCCGCTCGTTTGACAGACCCGGAATACGCCTCCGCGACCAAGCGAAACAGACCTACCCGACCATCGCGAAAAGCTGGGTCGACACCGGCTTCAAGAACGCAGTCGTCGAGCACGGCGCCACCCTCGGAATCGACGTTGAGGTCGTCAACAGAAACCCCGAGAAGCGCGGCTTTCATGTCGTGAAAAGGCGCTGGGTGGTAGAGCGCAGCATCGGATGGATCATGATGCTCCGTCGCCTCGCCCGCGATTACGAGACCCTTCCCGCCAGCTCCGAGGCCATGATCCACGTCGCCTCGATCGACAACCTCGCCAAGCGCATAACGGACGAGACCACCCCGACCTGGCGAGGAACTTACTAGGAGATAAGGGGCAATCTTCCTAGATCAAACGCCCTCTTAGAGGTCCTACAGTGAGCTCTTTCAGAGTGGCCACTGATCGGGTGACGGGCCGGCGTCCCGCAACGCACGAGGCTCCCGTGCCGTTGAGAGAGGTGTTCGACGTCTCAACTCATCAGCGCAGGAGCCTCGTTGGTTCCCTATCCTGCCGCACTCGACCTCCCGCACGCCCTGGTCGAGTGGGTAACCATGCTCATCGTCACCCGTGAGGGTGACCGCCGCTGCAAGCTCCCGCCTCACCAGCGTGCCCTCGTCGCCCTGGTCTACCTGCGCCGGCACGACACGCTCGCGCAGATCTCCGCCGGTTTCGGTATATCCGTCGGCACCGCCCACGCCTACGTCACCGCCGTCGTCGGCCACCTCTCCCGCCGGGCGCCCGGCCTGCTGCGGGTCCTGCGGGAGACCGATCCCGCGCACGTCCTGCTCGACGGGACGCTCGCCGAGTGCGACCGGGTCGGCGACAGCCGGGCCGACTTCTCCCAGAAGCACCGCCGCCACGGCGTGAACGTGCAGGTCGTCGCCGATCCCGCGGGCAGGCTGCTGTGGATCTCGCCCGCACTGCCCGGCCGCACCCACGACCTGACCGCAGCCCGCACCCACCGCATCATCCGAATCTGCGAACGCCAGGGCGTTCCCGTTCTCGCCGACCGCGCCTACATCGGGGCCGGCCCCTGGGTGACCACGCCGGTCAGACGGCTCCCGCATCAGGACCTCACCGCGACTCAGCGGACGATCAACCGGGCCCTCTCGGCGGCGCGGGCGCCAGTCGAACGCAGCGTCGCGAGACTGAAGTCCTGGCGCATCTTCCGCCGGGCCCGCTGCAGCCCCAACCGCATGACGGTCATCGCCGCAGCCGTCCTCACCCTGGAGAGGCAACGCTGAAAACGCTCAGTAACTGAACTCCACGCAGAAGGGACACCTGTGCGCGAAGTCGAGGACATCACGAAGGACCTGTTGGAGATATTCGGCAGGGTTCTGCAGCGGCCGGCGATTCCCCCCGAAGTGAGTTTCTTCGATCTGGGCGGCTCGTCGCTGGCCGCGATCCAGATCGCGGCGATGGTGGAGGAGAGATACGGCATCCCCATGGACGTCATCGAGGTCTTCGAGACGAAGGGGCTGAAGGACCTGTCCCTCAAGGTCCACTCGCGCCTGGTCTGACCCGCCGCGTCGTCGTCGACGGCGTGCCGGACCAGCGGGGGCACGTGCCCCCGCCGGTCGGCGGGTACGGCCGAGTCAAACGGTGGCGCAGTGGTGCCGTTGAGGTGAACGCGGTCGGAGCGGTGTTGGCGGCGCCCTTGTTGGCGAGGAAGCCAACGGTGACCGAGCCGCTCGCGGGGATGGTGGAAGTGTAGGAGGCAGGTGCTGTCGCTCACCGTGCCGCGCGGGCGGCCGCGTTCAGCTCGGCCAGCAGCACCTCGTGCAGCCGCTGCTTCCTCGCACGGCGACGAACTCCATGAGCTTCAGCCGAACGATCGTCCTCATGGGCAATGGGTGAGGCCCGGGACACTGCCCCCTTCACCACCACGTCTGCTTCAACCATGGGGAGCCCACGGAACCGGCAACCAGCAACGCCGACGCCTCGCGCGCGATCCGGACCACATCGGGGCGGGCCTCGGGTCACCCTCATGCCGCGCCGATGCGAGCGATTCCGGCGTCGATGACGGTGGTCGTGGACAGGGAACCATGAGCCGCGTCGGGGCGTTCTCACAGCATGGGTGATGCATCCCGCCACGACCCCGGGTCGCCCGCCTTCTCGGCCGCCCGCGCGCGCCTCGTGGCCGCCCGCGCCGAGACCCTCGCCCGGGCGGCCGCGCTGAGCCGCAACTTCGACGGGATCGTCGCGGCGAATGCCCTGATCGCAGTCGACGACGAGCACGACCCCGAAGGAGGCACCACCGCTTTCGAGCGGGCCCACGTAGCCGCCCTCATCGCGCAAGCACGCGAAGACCTGGAGGAACTGGACCGGGCGCTGGAACGACTCGACCGCGGACAGTACGGACGGTGCGAAGGCTGCGGCATGACGATCACGCCCGAGCGCCTGGAGATCCGTCCGGCGGCGACCATGTGTGTCCGCTGCGCCGGATCCGACACCCGGCGGCCGCCGCGCACCGGCCACACGCTACGGCGTCCGCCGCACAACACGTGAGCAACGAAACCGAGTGCCGGATCCGGACTCGGTCCTGAACCTTTCCGTGAAGGAGCTGGCGGCCGGACAGAGCAGAATACGGCCGGTGGTCTCCCAGACGGCCGGACTCACCTGCATGGGGGCGGTGGCGGTGGTCGCGCCCCGGAAACGGCGCTGCAGGGGGTGAGTCGTCGTAGATCGCCAATCCGCCGCCGAGCCGGTACACCGGACGATGTGCGCGGACGTGCGAGCGGCGTGTGTCGCTGCCAGACACAGACGCAGACGGGTGCGGAGACCGACCGTGATCGTGTCGCCGGACCTCGTGGCGCGCCATGAGTCCTCGATGGCCGCGTAGAAGAGGGCCCGTGCGGCACGCAGCGCGGCTTCGGCGTCCCAGCAGACGTTGATCGGCTGTGATCAGGTGGCGATCTCCCGCCGTCGTCCCTGCTTGCCGTCCAGCCGCGCCCGGAACGCGATGTCGGTCTCGTAGGTGTCGAACGGATAGTCACTGATCGAGCCGCCTGTGAGCGCGACCCGCACGTCTCTCGTCGTGAGCCGTTCATGCGCCGCGAACGTCGGGTCGCTGAGGGTCGTTCCCGAGGTCTGGAGGTCGAGTTCGGCCACCGGGGCCGCCCCGTCCGCCTCTCCGAAGGCCCCGCGCGGGGTCACCCAGACCCGCAGCACCAGCTCTCTGCCCGCGGCGTCGACCCTCTGGACGACGGCTTCCACGTCCACCGTCGGGGACCAAGGCGTCGCCGCCGCGTTCTGCGGGGTGCCCGCCGCCGGATGGACGTACGGCGAAGGAGAGGAGCACGAGGAACGACGTACGTCCCGACCGGCGGACCGCATCACCGTGTACAACGTCGTCGAGTTCTGCCGCGACCGGGCCGAGGACCGCCTCCCGGCGTGCAGCCTCGGCCCGGCCGTGGGTCCCACGCTCGAGTACACCGTCGAGAACGTCGTGGCGACCCGGGTCTGGCACAACGACGCCCTCTCCGTCGACTGCCACCTTGCCCGAGGGACAGCGGTCACCGACGAGAACGGCATCCACTCCACCGGATGGTTCCGGGTCCGCCTCCCCGGACGAGGCACCGAGCAGGACGGCTTGGCTGCCCGGTGTACGCATGATGGATCGACCGGTGCTGCCGGACTGTCCCTGAGGCGTCACCTGGGGACCTCGTGGGCCTGGCAGTCGCGGATCACCACGCCGTCGTTGTCCTTCGCCTCGTCGTTCCCCCAGCGCTGGAGGTAGTACGCCGACATATGGGCACGGCCCTTCCCGCCGGGCACCACCTCGTCGAGATCCGTCAGCAGCCAGTAGTGGTTGCACGAGCTGCCCACCCGTACCTCGTCGCCCTCCCTCGTGCACAGAACGTAGTTGGTGCCCTTGTACAGCTTGCCCTGGGGCGCGCACTCGGGCCTGCTGTCGCCGACTCGGTCGACAGCGGCGTAGCCGGTCGCGTCGGCGAACGTGTCCACCCAGTACCGCGCGGGTTCATCGCCTCCGCCTCCACAGGCGTCGGTGCCGGTCACCTGAGGGAAGGACCCGTCCGGTGAGAGCCGGTACTCGGTGCCCCGGATCACCGGGTGGACCATCTCGTCGTTCTCGGCGTTGTTGTCCCCGTTCGTGTCGTAGAGCTGCTCGTAGTGCAGATGCGCCGAACTCGTACCGCCCGGGCCCAGCCGCCCGAGCGTGGTCCCGGAGGCGACCTGCTGCCCGAGGCGTACGTCGATGCGGTCCATGTGCAGATAGACCGTGAACCAGCCGTTGCCGTGGTTGATCTCCAGACCACCCGGCTCGAAGAACTCGGTGACCGTGTCGGCGGCGGACGCGGCCACCAGGGCGCCGCGGGTGTTCCCGCCGACCCGGTACATGTCGAGCTTCTTGTCATCGGGCGCATGGCCCCGGTACGTCTGGATCTGCCACGTCTCCCCACAGGCGAAGGGCAGTCTGGAAGTCGGGTCTGGTGGCCGGTGCCTCAGACGCCCGAGCGCGTGACGCCCTGCGCGGCGGATGTCGATGGTGCCGTGGCCCCCGGCATCGTCAAGATCCCCACGAACACGGCCAGAGCCGCGGCCACCCGTCCTGTGCCTCTGCCTCGTCGGAGCCGTATGGAACCCCACCCTCCCTGTCGACGAACCACCTGGCTTTCCGGCGCCAGGGTGCCCCATCGGGTGAGGAAGGGGACTCCCGCATGTTCCGGATGTCCTCCCCCGCCGCCCACGGCTACCTTCTCGAACCGTCGGTTGGATCGGTTGCTGATTCGCGATCAGCCAGGAACGGCTGCATCGGTTGCGACTACAGAGGAGATCACATGAGCTTGAGCAGCATCAGGAATCGGACGGCCACCATGGTCGCGGCGATGATCGCCGCAGTCCTTGTTCCGCTGGCGGCGCCGGCACCGGCACAGGCGGCACAGAACGCCGCGGCCGGTACGGCCGCATGGACACCGCAGATCTACCCGCTGTTCTCGGGCGAGAAGGTGTGGCGGAACATATCGAGTGCCGATCGGGACTGGTACCTGCGGTGGTGCTCCGAGGCATCCGGAATCGCCTGCGTGTCGGTCGGCCAGGGCGACGGCATGCACAGCGTCTTCCACCTGTTCAAGTGCGACACACGGTCGCTTTCGAACTTCATCGACGCGCTCGCCGTTCGCAACAATCAGACCGGCGGAGCCGAAGTCCATTTCTGGGGGCCCACGTACCACCGGTACATGCCTGCGAACCCCAACGTGATCTACACAGTCCCGGACAACGTCACGTACGACTTCAACCGCCTCGACATCTGCTGAAGGCACATCGACCCGGACACGCTGATCATGGTGTCCGGGTCGAAGCCCGCGGTGTGAGTCCGCCCAGCCCGGATCACTCCTCCGTCCTGATCCTGGTCCTAAAAGAGACAAGCTGACAAGTCTCCGCAAAACTCACCAGTCCTGGCCGGCTTCCCCGCTGTTGGCGACGGGATCAACCGGGAGGCGGGTCGGCCCTACAGCGGCGCAGGCACGAACCGTGTCACCAGCGGCCGACAAGATCCAACCGCTGATCTGCATCAAACCGCTCGGGCACGCCCTGGCACGACGTATACGTCAGACGGGCTTCGCCGTCGTCCCCCGGAGGACGAGACGCGGGGTGAGGACGACCTCGCGGGGTTCGGTCCGGTCCTGGTCGAGGCGCTCGACGGCCGCGGTCACCGCATGCCGCGCCTGCGCCTCGGCCCCCTGGCTGACCGTGGTCAGATTGAAGCAGCTCAGCCGGGAGTGGGTGTCGTCGTCGTAGCCGACCACGGACACCCGGCCAGGGATCTCGACCCCGGCGCGGGTCAGGGCGGCCAGGACGCCGATGGCGCACTGGTCGTTGAAGGCGACGACGGCGGTGGGAAGATCGCCGGCTTCGAGTAGCTGGCCCGCGGCGCGCTCGCCGGCCGCTTCGGTGTGGTCGCCGCGCAGGACGCTGATGTGTTCGTCCAGGCCGTGGCGGCGCATGGCGGTGCGGTAACCCCGGCGCCGATCGGTGGCGATCACGCCCTTGCCGCCGTCGACGTAGGTGATCGCACGATGGCCGAGCCCGACGAGATGGTCGACGATCTGGCCGACCCCGTCGTCGTCAGCGGTGCGCACGACGTCCAGGGCCGCGTCGGAGATCCGGCGGCCGACGGCGATGACCGGAGACTTGCGGTCCAGCGCGGCGAGGGTCGCGGCGGGGGCGGTCGGGCCGAGCAGTATCAGGGCCTCGCTGCGGTAGGCGAGCAGCGTCTCGACGGCCGTGTGCTCGTCGCGGGTGCGCGTCAGGGTGCTGAGCACCAGGTCATAGCCGACCTCCTCGGCCGCCACATGCAGATGGTCGACCAACTCGGCGTGGAACGGGCTGTAGATGTCGATCATGACGCCCAGCAGACGGCTGCGGCGGCTCGCGAGCACGCTGGCCGTACGGTCCACCTGATAGCCGAGGTCTGCGGCGGCCCTGAGGACACGCTGCCGCGTCCGCTCACTGGGACCGGCCACCCCACGCAGCACGAGGGACACCGACGCGGTGGACAGGCCCACCCGCGCGGCCACGTCCTCCAGCCGGGGACGCTTGTTCGCGCCATTCCGGTGACGTACGGGATCACCGTCGCCCACTTGCGCCTCCCCTGCGGAAATCTGCTGGCACAACACCCTTGACACGCTCGCGAAACAATCCGATAGTACCAGAACTTAAAGCGTTTTAAATTGTGCTGATGTTCCGACTAAGCCAGCTCGAAAGCGCGGTCCGCGCGGATCGTGGTCTCCGGCCCGGGCGTCGGCGACGACGCCCACAAGGCGCTCGCTCAGGACATCAGGGCCGCCACACCCACCATCCATCCCGACGGCCGCCGTTCCACCGACCCTGACAGTTGCACAGTGAGGTGCACGAATCATGAACCGAACCTCCCTTCCCCGCTCTCGCAGAACAGCCTCCGTCGTGGCCGTGGCCGCCGCGGCCACCCTGGTCCTCGCGGGCTGCTCCAGCAGCTCCGGCGGCAAGGAGGCCGAGGAGGGCGGGGCGGACGCCGCGGCCGGCAAGGCCGACACGCCCCGTATGAAGGTCGCGATGGTCACTCACGCGCCGTCCGGCGACACGTTCTGGGACATCATCCGCAAGGGCGCCCAGGCCGCCGCCGCCAAGGACAACGTCGAGCTGATCTACTCCAACGACGAGAGCGCCAGCGGCCAGGCGACGCTGATCCAGAACGCGATCGACCAGAAGGTCGACGGCATCGCCGTCACCCTCGCCAAGCCCGACGCCCTCAAGGACGCCATCGCCAAGGCACAGAAGGCCGGCATCCCCGTCGTCGGCTTCAACTCCGGCATGGACGTCTGGAAGCAGCAGGGGCTGCTCTCCTTCTTCGGCCAGGACGAGGCCGTCTCCGGCCAGGCCTTCGGCAACAAGCTCAACGAGACCGGCGCCAAGCACGCGCTCTGCGTCGTCCAGGTCCAGGGGCACGTCGGCCTGGAGCAGCGCTGCGCCGGCGTGAAGAAGACCTTCAAGGGCAAGACCGAGAACCTCTACGTCAACGGCAACGACATGCCCGCGACCAAGTCGACCATCTCGGCCAAGCTCAAGCAGGACTCCTCGATCGACCAGGTCGTCACCCTCGGCGCCCCGTTCGCGCTGACGGCGGTGGAGTCGATCTCGGACGCGGGCAGCAAGGCGAAGGTCGCCACGTTCGACCTGAACAAGGAGCTCACGGACGCCATCAAGGCGGGCGACATCGAGTTCGCCGTCGACCAGCAGCCCTACCTGCAGGGCTACCTGGCCGTGGACTCACTCTGGCTCTACAAGAACAACGGAAACTACAGCGGCGGTGGCGAGGAGCCGGTGCTGACCGGCCCGGCCTTCGTCGACAAAGACAACGTCGACACGATCGCCAAGTTCGCCGCGAAGGGCACCCGGTGATCTGATCATGACCCAAGCAACGGCACCGGCGGCGAGCTCACCCTCGTCGTCGGCTCCGCCGGCCGCCCACAAGGACGGCCGCACCGTACAGCGTTCGCTGGGGCGCAGGCTGCTGGCCCGCCCCGAGGTCGGCGCGCTCATAGCCGCGATCGGCGTCTACGCGTTCTTCTTCTCCGTGGCTCCCTCGTTCCGCGAGGCCAGTTCGCTGGCGACGGTGCTCTACCAGGCCTCGGTGATGGGCATCATGGCGATTCCGGTGGCCCTGCTGATGATCGGCGGCGAGTTCGACCTGTCCGCCGGCGTCGCGGTCACCACCTCCGCCCTGACAGCGGCAATCCTCACCTTCCAGCTGACGGTGAACGTGTGGACCGGCGTGATCGTCGCGCTCCTCGTGTCCCTCGCCGTCGGCGCGTTCAACGGCTGGCTGCTCATCAAGACCGGCCTGCCGAGCTTCCTCGTCACGCTGGGCTCGTTCCTGATCCTCCAGGGCTCCAACCTCGCCGTCACGAAGATCTTCACCGGCAATGTGGCCAGTGACTCCATCAGCGACATGGACGGCTTCGACCAGGCGAAGGCCGTCTTCGCCTCCGAGGTCGGCATCGGCGGCGTCGACGTCAAGGTCACGGTCTTCTACTGGCTGGCGTTCGCGGCGATCGCCACCTGGCTGCTGCTGCGCACCAAGTTCGGCAACTGGATCTTCGCGGTCGGCGGCAGCAAGGACAGTGCGCGGGCCGTCGGCGTGCCCGTGAACTTCACCAAGGTCGCCCTCTTCATGGGCGTCGGCGCGGGCGCCTGGTTCGTCGGCATGCACCTGCTGTTCTCGTTCAACACGGTCCAGTCCGGTGAGGGCGTGGGCAACGAGTTCCTGTACATCATCGCCGCGGTGATCGGCGGCTGTCTGCTGACCGGCGGCTACGGCTCGGCCGTGGGTCCGGTGATCGGTGCCTTCATCTTCGGCATGGTCTCCCAGGGCATCGTCTACGCCAACTGGAACCCCGACTGGTTCAAGGCCTTCCTCGGCGTGATGCTCCTGATCGCAGCCCTCGTCAATCTGTGGGTCCGCAGCCAAGCGACCCGGAGGTGAACCACCCCATGACCAACACCAACACGGCTATCGTCACGGACACCGAATCCCAGAACGACACCCCCGTCGTAGAACTGCGCGGCACCGGCAAGGCCTACGGCAATGTCCGCGCCCTGCACGGCGTGAACCTCAGCGTCCACCCCGGCCGCGTCACCTGCGTCCTGGGCGACAATGGCGCCGGCAAGTCCACCCTCATCAAAATCATCTCAGGACTGCACCAGCACACCGAGGGCGACGTCCTCGTCGACGGCAAGCCGGTGCGCTTCACCACCCCGCGCGAGGCACTGGACGCCGGCATCGCCACCGTCTACCAGGACCTGGCGACCGTGCCCCTGATGCCGGTCTGGCGCAACTTCTTCCTCGGCTCCGAATTCACCCGCGGCCCCTGGCCCGTCCGCCGCCTCGACATCGACAGGATGAAGAAGACCGCCGACGAGGAACTGCGCAACATGGGCATCGTCCTGGACGACCTCGACCAGCCCATCGGCACCCTCTCCGGCGGCCAGCGCCAGTGCGTGGCCATCGCCCGTGCCGTCTACTTCGGCGCCCGTGTCCTCATCCTCGACGAGCCCACCGCCGCCCTCGGCGTCAAGCAGTCGGGTGTGGTGCTGAAGTACATCGCCGCCGCCCGCGACCGCGGTCTGGGCGTCATCTTCATCACCCACAACCCCCACCACGCCTACATGGTCGGCGACCACTTCAGCGTCCTGCGCCTCGGCACCCTCGAACTGAGCGCCGCCCGCGACCAGGTCACCCTGGACGAACTCACCAACCACATGGCCGGGGGCACCGAACTCGCCGCCCTCAAACACGAACTGGCCCAAGTACGCGGCGTCGACGTCGAGGAACTCCCCGAGGAGGACGACCTCACCGCACCCGTGGCCACCTCGAAGGACGGGGCTGCGTGAACCGGCCCCGACGCTCCACCGTCCTCCCCTGACACCCCGGAAGGTACCCCGTCGTGAAGATCGCCCTCGACCCATACATGATCCGCAATGTCCCGCTCCTCGAACTGCCCGCCGTGGTCGCCGAGTTGGGCTACGAATGGATCGAGCTCTCCCCCCGAGAGGACTTCATCCCCTTCTTCCGCCATCCGCGCGTGGACGACGCCACCGTACGGAAGTTCCGCAAGGCGCTGGACGTGGCGGGCGTCGGGATCTCCTCCCTCCTGCCCCTCTTCCGCTGGTCCGGCCCCGACGAGGACGCGCGGCAGGCCGCCGTCCGCTACTGGAAGCGGTCCATCCAGATCTGCTCGGACCTCGGTGTGGACAGCATGATCTCCGAGTTCAACGGGCGCCCCGAGGACCCGGACCGCAGCGAGGCCCAGTTCTGGAAGTCGATGGACGAACTCCTTCCGCTCTTCGAGCGGGAGGGCGTCAAGCTCGCCCTGGAGCCGCACCCGGACGACTTCATCGAGGACGGCCACGACGCGGTGAACCTGATCCGCGGGATCAACCACCCCAGCGTCAGTTTCCTCTACTGCGCCCCGCACACCTTCCACATCGGCAACGACGCCCCCGGCATCATCAAGCACGCGGGCGATCTGCTCACCCATGTTCATCTGGCCGACGTCCTCGACCACACGGCCTCCTCGGGCAACCGCTACATCCTCAACCCGCCCGGCACGACGGCACGCGTCCACCAGCACCTCGACATGGGTCAGGGCGAGGTCGACTTCGACGAGCTCTTCCGCGAACTGCGCGCGAACGGCTTCGACGGCACTCTCACGTCCTGCGTCTTCGCCTGGGAGGACCGCGCGAAGGAGTCGTCCGTCTTCATGCGGAAGAAGATCGACGAGTACCTGGCCACTTGATTCTGACATTGATTGACCTAACAATCTATTGACATGACATATGTCGGAAGGCATCGTTCTCGCTGCAGTCGCTTAAAGCGCTTTAAGGAAGAAGGGGAGCTGCCGTTATGCCGTTCGAAGTGCTGACCATGGGCCGTGTGGGGGTGGATGTGTATCCGCTTCAGACCGGTGTGGGGCTGGCCGAGGTCACGTCGTTCGGCAAGTACCTCGGCGGCAGCCCCACCAACGTCGCGGTGGCCGCCGCCCGTTACGGGCACACCGCGAGCGTCGTCACCAAGACGGGCCGCGACCCGTTCGGGGACTTCGTCCGGCAGGCGCTGGAGGGATACGGCGTCGACGCCGGCTTCGTGGGAACGTCGGACATCGCGCCGACGCCGGTGACGTTCTGCGAGATCTTCCCGCCGGACGACTTCCCGCTGTACTTCTACCGCCTGCCCAAGGCCCCTGACCTGGACATCCGTCCCGACGAGCTCGACCTGGACGCCGTGCGCGACGCCAGTGTCTTCTGGATGACCGGGACGGGGCTGAGCGAGGAGCCAAGCCGCTCGGCCACCCTCGCGGCGCTGGCGCATCGGGCGAAGGCGGGCACGACGGTCTTCGACCTGGACTGGCGGCCGATGTTCTGGAACGACCCGGACCAGGCCCGTACGTACTACGCCGAGGCCCTGCGCCACACCACCGTCGCCGTCGGCAACCTCGACGAGTGCGAGGTGGCGACCGGGGAGCGCGAGCCGTACGCCGCCGCGAAGGCACTGCTCGCCGCCGGGGTCGAGCTCGCCGTGGTCAAGCAGGGCCCCAAGGGCGTGCTGGCCATGACCCGGGACGGCTCGACCGCCGAGATCCCGCCGGTACCCGTCGACGTCGTCAACGGTCTCGGCGCGGGTGACGCCTTCGGCGGCGCCCTCTGCCACGGGCTGCTGTCCGGCTGGGACACGCGCCGCACGGTGTCCTTCGCCAATGCCGCCGGCGCGATCGTGGCGGGCCGGCTGTCCTGCTCCGACGCCATGCCCACCGAGGCCGAGGTCGCGGCCAAGCTCCGCGAGGCAGCCCTCGCATCCGCTGAACGAGAGGTGTGACGCCATGCTGCCCGACAATGTGAGCCGGATCGTGGGGGCCCGCGTCGGTGACCCCGGTGCCATCGCGGCGGCAGCCGCCCGCCGTGTGAGGGCGACCTCGCTGCTCGGCGAGCACGGTAAAGCCATGATCATCGCCGCCGACCATCCGGCGCGAGGCGCCAACGGCGTAGGCGGCGACCCGACCGCCATGGCCGACCGCTTCAAACTGCTCGACCGCCTGTGCGTGGCGCTGGAACGGCCCGGAGTGACCGGCGTCCTGGCCACCGCCGACATCCTGGAGGACCTGCTGCTGCTCGGCGTCCTCGACGGCAAGAGCGTCTTCGGTTCCATGAACCGCGGTGGGCTGGCGGGTTCGGTGTTCGAGATCGACGACCGGTTCACCGGGTACGACGCCGAGACGATCGCGGCGATGGGCTTCGACGGCGGCAAGATGCTCACCCGCATCGCCCTCGACGACCCGGCCACCCCGTCGGTCCTGGAGAACACCGCCCGCGCGGTCGACGAGCTGAACGACCGGCAGCTCATAGCCATGGTCGAGCCGTTCCTCTCCCTCTGGCAGGACGGGAAGATCCGCAACGACCTCTCCACCGACGCCGCCGTCAAGGCGGTCACCATTGCCTCCGGGCTGGGCCGCCGCACCGCCTACACCTGGCTGAAGCTGCCGGTCGTCGACGACATGGAGCGCGTCCTCGCCTCCTCCACGCTGCCCGCGCTGCTGCTGGGCGGCGAGGTCAAGGACGCCGACGCCGCCTTCGCCTCCTGGGGCAAGGCACTGAAGCAGCCCACCGCTCAGGGTCTGGTCGTGGGCCGCTCCCTGCTCTACCCCTCGGACGGCGATGTCGCCGGGGCGGTGGACCGGGCGGTGAGCCTGCTGTGAGCGACACCAGCAAGTACCACCTGTCCAGGGGCACATCGGCCGACGGCCCCTACGACCTCCTGATCACGCCGGAGTCGGCGGGCTGGGGATACTCCGGACTCAGGATCCTGACCCTGGCTCCGGGCGAGGCGCACGCCCTGTCCACCGGGGATTCCGAGTTCCTGGTCCTGCCGCTGACGGGCTCCTGCACCGTCACCACGGACGGCAAGGCCTTCGAACTCGCCGGCCGGACAGGCGTGTTCGCCTCGGCCACCGACTTCGCGTATCTCCCGCGCGAGTCGGAGGCTCTCATCAGCAGCGCGGCCGGGGGACGGTTCGCGCTGCCCTCCGCCCGTATCGAGCGGGGAGGTCAACCGGCTCGGTACGGGCGCAAGGAGGACGTCCCTGTCGAGCTGCGGGGTGCCGGGGCGTGCTCGCGGCAGGTCAACAACTACTGCCTGCCCGGCACGTTCGACGCCGAGCAGCTGCTGGTGTGCGAGGTGCTCACCCCCGGTGGGAACTGGTCCTCGTACCCGCCGCACAAGCACGACGAGGTACGCACCGACGAGGCCGGCAACCCGGTCGAGTCAGAGCTGGAGGAGATCTACTACTTCGAGGTCTCCGGCGACGGGAACGGCTTCGGCTACCAGCGGGTCTACGGCACCACCGACCGGCCCATCGAGGTGCTCGCCGAGGTGCGCTCCGGCGACGCCGTCCTCATTCCGCACGGCTGGCACGGCCCGTCGATCGCGGCCCCCGGATACGACCTGTACTACCTCAACGTCATGGCCGGTCCGGGGCAGGACCGCGCCTGGCTGATCTGCGACGACCCCGCCCACGGCTGGGTGCGTTCCACCTGGGAGTCCCAGGACGTCGACGACCGGCTTCCCTTCGAAGGGCCCACCGAACGATGAACACCATCCGACTCACCACCGCCCAGGCGCTCGTACGCTTCCTGGCCCACCAGTACAGCGAACGCGACGGCCAGGAACACCGCCTCATCCCCGGTGTGTGGGGCATCTTCGGGCACGGCAACGTCGCCGGCATCGGCCAGGCACTGTTGCAGGCAGCCACGACCGGCGAAGCCGACCTGCCCTACTACCTCGCCCGCAATGAACAGGGCATGGTCCACGCCTCCGTCGCCTACGCCAAGATGCGTGACCGGCTGGCCACCTTCGCCTGCACCGCCTCCACCGGCCCCGGCTCCACCAACATGATCACCGGCGCGGCGCTCGCCACCACCAACCGCATCCCGGTGCTGCTGCTGCCCTCCGACATGTTCGCCACCCGCGCCGCCGACCCCGTCCTCCAGCAGCTGGAGGACACCCGGGGCGGCGACGTCACCGTCAACGACACCTTCCGCGCCGTATCCAAGTACTTCGACCGCATCTCGCGTCCCGAGCAGCTGATCCCGGCCGCACTCGCCGCGATGCGGGTGCTGACCGACCCCGTCGAGACCGGCGCCGTCACCCTCGCCCTCCCGCAGGACGTGCAGGCCGAAGCGTACGACTGGCCCGTCTCGTTCTTCCGGCGCCGGGTGTGGCACGTGGGCCGCCCGGTTCCGGAGCCGGCCGCCGTCGAGCGCGCCGCCGCCCTGCTGCGAGGCGCCCGCAAGCCGCTGATCGTCGCAGGTGGCGGCACCGTCTACTCCGGTGCCGAGACTCAGCTGCGGGCCTTCGCCGAAGCCACCGGCATCCCCGTCGCCGACACCCACGCCGGCAAGGGCGCCGTCGCCTGGGACCACCCGTACGCGGTCGGCGGGATCGGCTCGACCGGTTCGTATGCCGCGAACGAGCTGGCACGCGAGGCCGATGTGATCCTCGGGATCGGCACCCGCTACTCCGACTTCACCACCGCCAGCCACACCGTCTTCGCCAACCCCGACGCCACCTTCGTCAACCTCAACGTCGCCCGCCTGGACGCCGTGAAGCACTCCGCCGAACCCCTGGTCGCGGACGCCCGGCTCGGTATCCAGGCCCTCGCGGGCGCGCTGACGGACTGGGAGGTGGACCAGGAGTACCGCGACCGGACACGCCAACTGATCGCCCGTACAAGGGAGATCGAGGAGGAATGCTTCGCCCCGGACCGCAGCACCGGCGACCTCCCCGCTCAGACCCAGATCCTGGGCGCCCTCAACGACGTGCTCGGCGACCGCGACGTGGTCATCAACGCGGCCGGCTCCATGCCCGGCGACCTGCAACAACTGTGGCGGGCACGGGATCCGAAGGCCTACCACGTCGAGTACGCCTACTCCTGCATGGGCTACGAGGTCGCCGCCGGCGTCGGCGCGAAGATGGCCGACCCCTCGCGCGAGGTCGTCGTCCTGGTCGGTGACGGCTCCTATCTGATGATGGCCCAGGAGATCGTCACCATGGTCTCCGAAGGACTGAAGGTCATCATCGTCCTCGTCCAGAACCACGGCTTCGCCTCCATCGGCGCTCTGTCCGAGTCCCTCGGCTCGCAGCGCTTCGGCACCAAGTACCGCTTCCGCGACGAGGACTCGGGCCACCTCGACGGCGGCATCCTCCCCGTCGACCTCGCCGCCAATGCCGCCTCCCTCGGCGCGGACGTCCTGCACGCCACCACCGTCGACGAATTCCGCACCGCGATGGAGAAGGCGAAAGCCGCCACCCACACCACGGTCGTGCACGTCGAGACCGACCTCTACGGGCCCAACCCACCCGGCCACGGCTGGTGGGACGTCCCCGTCAGCCAGACCTCCGCCCTCGACACCACCCGCACCGCGTACGAGACATACGCCGCCCACAAGCGCACCCAGCGGCACTACCTGTAAGTCCCGTCCCCGCAAAGGAAACCCGCACCGTGACTACCATCCAGCACTGGATCAACGGCAGCCCCACCCCGGGCTCCGCCGCCAACACCCAGCCGGTGTTCAACCCGGCCACCGGTGCCGAGCAGGCACAGGTGGTCCTGGGCGGCACCGCCGACGTGGACACCGCCGTCGCAGCTGCTTCCGCCGCGTTCGAGACCTGGTCGGAGTCCTCGCTCAGCCAGCGCACCCAGGTGATGTTCGCCTTCCGCCAGTTGCTCGTCGAGCACGAGGAGGAGCTGGGCCGGATCATCTCCGCCGAGCACGGCAAGACCGTCGACGACGCACGCGGCGAGATCACCCGCGGCCGCGAGGTCGTGGAGTTCGCCTGCGGCCTCGGCGACGTGCTGAAGGGCTCCTTCTCCGACCAGGTCTCACGCGGCGTGGACGTGCACAACTTCCGCCAGCCCCTCGGCGTCGTCGCCGGCATCACCCCCTTCAACTTCCCCGCCATGGTGCCCCTGTGGATGCACCCCATCGCCATCGCCACCGGCAACACCTTCATCCTCAAGCCCAGTGAGCGCGACCCGTCGGCTGCGAACTTCGTCGCCGAGCTCTACCAGAAAGCCGGCCTCCCCGACGGCGTCTTCAACGTCGTCCACGGCGGCAAGCCGGCCGTCGACGCGATCCTCACCCACCCCGGCATCGAAGCCGTCTCCTTCGTCGGCTCCACCCCCATCGCCAAGTACGTCCACGAGACCGCGACCGCCCACGGCAAACGCGTCCAGGCCCTCGGCGGCGCCAAGAACCACGCCGTCGTCCTCCCCGACGCCGACCTCGAATTCGCCGCCAACCACATCACCGCCGGCGCCTACGGCTCCGCCGGCGAACGCTGTATGGCCGTCTCCGTCGCCATCGCCGTCGGCGACGCCGCCGACAAGCTCGTCGAGATCCTCCAGCGCAAGGCCCGCGAGGTGAAGGTCGGCCCCGGCGACCAGCCCGGCACCGACATGGGCCCACTCGTCACCAAGACCGCCCAGGAACGCGTCGAGAACGCGGTCGGCGGCGCCGCCGCCCAAGGGGCCACCGTCGTCGTCGACGGACGCGGCCTCAAGATCGACGGCCACGAGGACGGCTTCTTCACCGGCCCCTCCCTCCTCGACCACGTCACCACCGACATGGACGCCTACAAGGAAGAGCTGTTCGGCCCGGTCCTCGCCGTCATCCGCGCCGACTCCCTCGACCAGGCCATCGACCTCATAAACACCAACCCCTACGGCAACGGCACCGCCCTCTTCACCGCCTCCGGCGAGGCCGCCCGCCGCTTCCAGCGCACCATCAAGGTCGGCATGATCGGCATCAATGTCCCCGTGCCCGTGCCGATGTCGTACTACTCCTTCGGCGGCTGGAAGGACTCCCTCATCGGCGACTCCCCCATCCACGGCCCCGAAGGCATCCGCTTCTACACCCGCCCCAAGGTCGTCACCACCCGCTGGCCCCAGCCCGCCCAGCAAGTGAACGCCGGCTTCAACTTCCCCACCAGCACCTGAGTTGATCCCGTCCCCCCACATCGACCGCTAGGAGGTGGCCATGGGCGTCAGGGACGACGCGACTCAGGCCCCCGCACCGAGCACCGCCGCCATGGGCGACACCTCGCCGAAGGTCTACCGGAGGCTGCGGACCATCACGGTCATCGCGACCTTCGGTGGGCTCCTCTTCGGCTACGACACCGGAGTCATCTCCGGAGCACTGCCCTTCATGGCCCTCTCGCCCGGGGAGGGCGGGCTCGGCCTCACCCCGCTGACCGAAGGCGTCGTCGCCTCGTCCCTCGTGCTCGGCGCGGCGTTCGGCGCACTGTTCGGCGGCCGGCTCTGCGACCATCATGGGCGCAGGCGGACGATCCTCGGGCTCGCCGTGCTGTTCTTCGTCGGCGCGCTCGGCACCGCGCTCGCCCCGGACCTCTGGGTGATGGTCCTCTTCCGGGTGCTGCTCGGGCTGGCCGTCGGCGGGGCGTCGGCGACGGTGCCGGTGTTCCTCGCGGAGCTGGCTCCGGCCGAGCGCCGAGGGCGTCTGGTGACCCAGAACGAGCTGATGATCGTGACGGGTCAGCTGCTGGCCTACACCTCGAACGCGGTCATCGCCGAGACCGTGGGCGAGGGGGGCGTGTGGCGCTGGATGCTCGCGATCGCCTCGGTGCCCGCCGTGCTGCTCTGGGCCGGCATGCTGTTCGTGCCCGAGTCGCCGCGCTGGCTGGCCTCGCGCGGCCGGTACGAGGAGGCCGAACGCACGCTGGGCCTCGTCCGTGACGCGGATGTCGTCGCCGTGGAGTTCGCGGCGATCAAGGAACGAGTCGCCGCCGACGCCCGCGAGCCCCGGGCCGGCTGGGGTGACCTGCGCACCCCGTGGATCCGGCGCATCGTGACGCTCGGGTTCGGGCTGGCCGCCCTGACCCAACTGACCGGCGTCAACTCGATCATGTACTTTGCGCCGACGATCCTGCTGGACACCGGTCTGGGTACACAGGCCGCCCTGACCGCGACGATCGCGAACGGGGTCGTGGCCGTGCTAGCGGTCTCGACGGGCATGTATCTGCTCGGCCGGTACGGCCGACGCCCCATGCTGCTGACCGGTCAGATCGGCGTCACCGTCTCGCTCGTGCTGATCGCGTTCTGCTTCCTGGTCCTGCCCGAGTCGACCGCGCGCAGTTACCTCGTGCTCGCGTCAATGCTGACGTTCCTGCTGTTCATGCAGGGATGCATCGCGACCGTGTTCTGGCTGATGCTCTCGGAGATCTTCCCACTCCGGCTGCGCGGCTTCGCGATGGGTACGGCCGTCTTCGGCACCTGGATGGCGAACTTCCTGGTGACCCTGGTGTTCCCGCCTCTGATCGACGCGATCGGCGGGTTTACCTTCCTGATCTTCGCCGCGATCAACGCCGCCACCTTCCTCCATTACCTGCGCACCGTTCCCGAGACCCGGGGGCGCTCGATGGAAGCCATCGAGTCCCACTTCCGCGGACAGTACGCCACCTGACCAGGCCCTCCCGCTGTTCTCAGAGCTCTTCGAAAGGCACCCCCATGACCACGTCCGCCAAGCCTCTGTCAGTCGCCGTGATCGGTGCCGGTATGGCCGGCCGCAGCCACGCCGCCGGTTACCACAATGTCAACACGGTCTTCGGCGCCGGTCTGCCGCCGGTGCGGCTGGCCGCGATAGCCGACGCCAATGTCGCACTCGCCGAGGACGCCGCCCGCCGTTACGGTTTCGAGAAGGCTCTCCCCAGCTGGGAGGCCGTCGTCGAGGACCCGACGATCGACGCCGTCAGCATCGTCGTGGGCAACGCCCTGCACCGGCCGATCGCGGAGGCCCTGGTCGCGGCGGGCAAGCACGTGCTGTGCGAGAAGCCGCTCGCCGGGTCGCTGGAAGACGCCCGTGCGATGGCCGGGTTGGAGCGTTCCGCCGAGGTCGTGACGGCCGTGGGCTACACCTTCCGCCGCTCCCCCGGTATCGCCGCGATCCGCGACCATGTGCGGCGCGGTGAGCTGGGTGACCTGACCCTGTTCAGCGGCCGGTACTGGTGCGACTACGCGACCGACCCGAACGGCCCGCTGAGCTGGCGCTTCAAGGGCGGCCCGGGTTCCGGCGCGCTGGGTGACGTCGGCTCGCACGTCATCGACGCCGCCGAGTACGTGGCCGGGCCCATCGCCTCCGTCTCCGGTGCCGCGCTGTCGACGCAGATCCCCAAGCGTCCGCTGCCGCTGGGCGCGGTCGTCGGCCACAACGCGGCACCCGTCTCCGACGAGTTCGGCGAGGTCGAGAACGAGGACACCGCGTCGTTCACGGCCCGCTTCGAGTCCGGGCTCGTGGGCACCTTCTCGGTGACGCGCACCGGCTTCGGCCTGCCCAACGGGCTGTTCTTCGACGTCCTGGGCCTCGGCGGCCGGGCCGCGTTCGACCAGCACCGGCCCGCCGAGTACCTCTTCGACGACGCCCAGCCCGACGCCCGTACGCGCGGCGCCCGGCAGATCATCGCCGGCCCGCAGATGCCGTACTTCGCGGGCGGTGTCCCGATGGAGGCGCCGGGTGTGGGCGCCAGCAACGGCGACAACTTCACCTACCAGGCCCGCGCCTTCCTCGACCAGGTCGCGGGGGTGGCCGAGCCGCTGCCGGCCTGCGCCACGTTCGCCGACGCGCTGCGGACGATGGAGATCATCAAGGCCGTCGCCGAGTCCTCCCAGGCCGGTGGCGCCGCCGTCACGGTCCCGCCCACCGCCTGACCACCGAAGAGCCGGAGCTCGTAGAGCCCGAATCTGCACCGGCGTCGCCAGCCGCCTCACGGAACCCCTTGAGAGGCCCCGGCCGCCGACAGGTGCGCGCGGGGCCCTTCACAACGTGTGTTCGTCGAGGGCGTCGCCCCCACGCGCCGCATGCGGGCCGAAATCCGTTCTCGGCCGCGTGTGGCGGCCAGGCGGGCCGCCCGGGCGTGTGCCTCCACTCCGTCCGGTAGATGGTAGGCGGGTGACCACGATGCGGTGCAGCGCGGCGTTGGCCTGCCTGTCTCCGCCGCGGTTGAGCCGAAGGCGCTGGCTCTTCCCTGAGGACTTCTCAACAGGACTGACGCCGCACAGGGCGGCGAGGGATGCCTCGCCGGCCAGCTGTTCCGGGGTGTCGGGGTGTCGGGGTCAACGCTCCCTCCGCCCTACGCGAGGAGCTGGAGCCGCTCTCGACTTCCCTGCTTTGACCGCGGAGTTCTTCGCCAACCGGAGCATCCGCAGCGCCTCCACCTGCCCGTCGCCGCTCTTCGGTAGCGCCCGTGCGATGCCGGACAGCGCGGCCCGGGCGGCAGCCTCGGCGTCGACCGTGTCGGTCTTGCCGCGCCGGCGCCGGGTGGATCGATCAGGCTGATCAACCTCCACCACCGCAAACCTGCTGGGTCGCGAGGTAGCGGGCCAGTCCCGCACCGTAGGAGCCGGTGCACTCCAACCCAGCCCGCAGCACCGTCCCGCACTGACGTGTCCAGTCAAGAAGCCGGCCGTAGCCGGCCGCGGTGGCCGGGAACTCCCCGCTGCTCAGCAGTCCGCCAAGGTGGTCAAGGACGGCGACGTGCGCGTCCTTGTGAGTGTCGACGCCGAGCACCACCACGCGCGGCTCGGCCGCGGCCTCGACAGCGTGGGCAGCAGGAAAGGCCGCAGGCATGCAGAGGGTGATCACGGTGCTCCTGTTCGACGACGTACCGATAGTCAGCGCCGGTCGGTGGAACGGTCAGAACTGTGACGGTGTCTTCGAGGCCAGGACCCCTGTCGGGACACGCTCCGCCGGCGCGCAGGTACACCAACCTGACCAGCGCACGCTGGTGCGGCGGGAGCTTGCAACGGCGGTCACCCTCGTGGGTGACGATGAGCATCGTCACCGACTCGACCAGGGCGTGAGGCAGGTCGAGTGCGTCGGAATACGGAACCAACGCGGCTCCTGTACCTGTGGGTTGAGACTTCGAACACCTCCCCCAACGGCACGGGAGCCTCGTGCGCTGCGCACCCATCGGCGTCACACGATCAGTGGCCGTACTGAAAACGCTCAATGGCGAAGGACGCCTCCGACACGTTCCACGCATCGAGCTGCGCGGTGACAAGCTTGCGTGCCCTGGCCGCCATGGAGGGGTCGGTCGGCAGATTCCAGGCGGCGACGTGCTGAGGATCGAGGGCCTGGGCGCGGGCGATGAGCAGGCGATGTCGTCGGCTGGGTGCTCGGGTGGCACGGTGGCGAGCACGTCGTGACAAAGATCGTCCAGAGGACGCGGACCGTACAACGCGGGACGGGCGAGGGCGCTGCACAGGCGCGCGGTTCCCTCGTCGAGATCCTGTTCCCGGGAGTCGACCAGCCCCATCGGTATGGAGAGCGAGCAGGCTTCACTCAGGAAGGGTGATCTCGGTGGTCTCGAACGGCAACCCGCCGAGTCCCAACGGGGGACCGGCCGGCACCCATGAGATCGACGACACCCGCAGGACTGTCGATGCAGACCGCGGCCCGGGCGGTGATCTCGTCGGCCGGCAACGGGTCGCCCTCGCCGAAGGAGCCTGCTCGCGGATCTCTCCGGCGACCTGTACCGGACTTCCTGGTATCCGTCGTGGTGCCGCAGCCGGAGCCTCCCGCTCCACCTCGGCAGGCTCGGAAGTCGACGCAGTGCCTCCGCGGAGATCTCTTCGTCCCTTCGCAGACGCATAGCCGAGTAGGCGACGAGCGCCCTCCTTCCAGTCGGCGATCACGCCGTGTTCGTCTGCAACGGCACGCGCCGTCCCGTGAGTCGCCGGACGTGTCGACGCGGTTCGACAGTTCGGCGTCGTGGGTGATTTCGCCCTCTCCCCACCGTCTCACCTCCACCAGAGTCGCGACGACCCCAGCCGCTCCCCCACTCAGAGTGCGATACGCCCATTCTTCTCCCGCATCCAAGGACGGCTCGTGCCAGGGCGCCCGGCACTCGCCAGGCGCCCTGCATCCCTACTCACGGGCCGTCTGCCCATGCACGACGTCATCTGCCGTGCCCAGACCCGCCGGGTCGACCGCAGTCGCGCCCGTACCGGGCGGAGAGTGAGCTCCACCCGGTACGGGCTGGGGCAACGCGTACCGTTTCCGGTCGCGCCGCGTATCTCGGCCTCCGGCTCGCGGGGGAGGGACGCGAAGTCGGTGGCCGAAGCGGATGGTCGGGCCCGGAGCGCTGGGCTCAGGCGCCGGCCTGAAGCTCCGCGAGTTCGGCCTCGAGGTCGGCCATGGCCTCGCCGCCGGCCATGAGGTCGGTGATCTCCTCGCGGGTCCGTTCGCCCTTGCGGAAGTCGTCGGCCTTCTGGCCGCGGATGAGGACGGCGAAGTGGTCGCCGACCATCATGGCGTGGCGCACGTTGTGGGTGACGAGGATGACGGCGACGCCCTTGGCGCGGGCCTGCATGATGATGCGCAGGACGTGGGCGGCTTCCTTGACACCGAGGGCGGCGGTGGGTTCGTCGAGGATGAGGACGTTGGCGCCGAAGTAGACGGCGCGGGCGATGGCCAGGGCCTGGCGCTCGCCGCCGGAGAGGCTGCCGACCAGGCGGGCGCCGTCGGTCACGCGGGTGATGCCGAGGGACTGCATCTCGCGGACGGCGATCTCGCCCGCCAGTTTCTTGTCGAACAACTTGAACGGGCCCCAGCCCTTGGTGGGTTCGGCGCCGACGAAGAAGCAGCGGCCGACGCCCATCAACGGGAACGTACCGCCGAACTGGTGGACGGTGGCGATGCCCTGGGCGCTGGCGTCGCGCGGACTGTCGAAGACGGCCGGGGCGCCGTTGACCTCGATGGTGCCGGTGGTCGGCTTGTGGAACCCGGAGAGGATCTTGATGAGGGTCGACTTGCCGGCACCGTTGTCGCCGAGTAGGCACAGCACCTTTCCGGCGTCCACCTCCAGGGAAATGTCCTGCAGCGCGTGGGTGCCGAGGAAGGACTTGCTGACGCCTTCCAGACGCAGAAGGGGTGTGGTCATGGTCAGGCCTTCTTCGCGGAGCGGGGCTTGTGGGACAGGGCGAGCCGGCGGAACGTGTTGTTCATCAGCACCGCCGCAAGGATGAGGACGCCGAGGATCAGGGCGGCCCAGTCGGAGTTCCAGCCGGTGAAGTAGATGCCCTGGTTGACGATGGCGAAGGTCAGGGTTCCCAGTACGACGCCGACGACCGAGCCGTAGCCGCCCTGGAGCAGTACGCCGCCGATGACCACGGCGATGATGGAGTTGAAGACGAAGGACTGGCCGTTGGCGACCTGGGCGCCGTTGTAGAGGATGGTCTGGATCACGCCGACGAGGGCGGCGCAGAAGCCGCTGGCCATGTACAGGGAGATCTTCACGCGGGCGACGGGGATGCCGTTGGCGCGGGCGCTCTCCTTGTCACCGCCGATGGCGAAGATCCAGTTGCCGTACGGCATGGCCTGCAGCAGCACGGTGACGGCGACGGCCACGGCGATCCACCAGAAGATCGCGACCTCGAACTGGCCGCCGATCAGCTGTCCGAAGATCGCCTTGGAGGTGGGGTCGGGGGCGATGGCGACGCTGGTGGTACCGGTCGTGAACCGGGACAGGCCGAGGGTGAGCCCGGAGAGCGCGAACAGGGTGGCCAGGGTGACGACCAGGGAGGGGACGTTGCTCCTGGTGACGAGAATTCCGTTGAGCAGGCCGGTGAGCAGACCCAGCGCGAGTGCGAGCACGATGCCGACGATCATCGGCGCGCCCCAGTGCCCGGACACGATGGCCAGCGTCATCGAGCTGCCCGCGAGCACCGAGCCCACGGACACGTCGAGTTCGCCGGCGATCATCAGCAGCCCGACGGGGATGGCGATGATGCCCAGCTCGGCGGCGATGTTCAGCCAGCTCGCTGCCCCCGCCTGGGCGAGGAACTTCTCACCGCCGAAGATCGCGAAGAAGACGAAGACGCTCAGTGTTCCGATGAGCGCCCCGGCCTCGGGGCGATGTCGCAGTTGCCCCAGCCGGCTCTCGGACCGCTTCGCCGGTATGACGGCGGTCTCCGGGCCTGCCGTCGTCTTCGGGAGGGAGGTTGTCATCGGTCTGGTACCACCTTTGTGGATCTCGGATGTGCGGCGCGGCATGCGCCGGGGGGAGGTGCCGGGCCCGGGCCGGGGCCCCGGCACCTCCGCGCGGAACGCGGAGCGGGAAACGCGGGACGGTGAACGAGGGATGAGCGACTCGGGCCGGGAGCGGTCCTCCGCCGACTAGCGGACGCCGGCCTTCGTGCCCGCGATCGCCTCGGCGACGTTGTCCTTGGTGACCAGGAGCGGGCCGGTCAGCAGCGGGTTCTGCGGCGGGATCACGCCGTAGGACAGGTACTGGTTGGCTATCGACACCGCGTAGAAGCCCTGTAGGTAAGGCTGCTGGTCGATGGCGAACAGCTGCTTGCCGGCCTTGATCCGGTTGAGCTGGCTGTCCGAGAGGTCGAAGGTGCCCAGCTTCACCTTGTCGGCGGCGCTCGCCTGGTCGATCGCGGCGGCCGCGCTGTCCGCGTCCTGGACGCCGATCGTCACGAGGGCGTCAATGGTGTCGTCCTTCAGCAGGGCGCCCTTGATGGCCTGGGTCACCGCGGAGGGGTTGCCGAAGTTGGAGGAGGGCAGGGGCAGTTGCTTGGACTTGGCCCCCTTGCTCTTGGCACCGTCGGCGATGCCGTCGCAGCGGGCCTCCGAATTCGCCGCGCCGGGCACGGTGTTGACGCACAGGATGTTCTTCGCGCCTTCTTCGGCGAACTTGGCGCCACCGGCCTTGCCGGCCTCGTAGTCGTCCGATCCGATGTACTTGAGCGACCCGGTCTTCTCGGCCGCGTCGACACCGCCCGCGTTGTAGATGAAGACGGGCACGCCCTGCTTCACGGCCTGCTTGATCGCGTCGTCCTGGTTCTCGGGCACCCAGTCCGGTACGACGATCGCCGACGGGTTCTGCGACAGCGCGGTGAGCGTCAGCTTGGCGGCGTCCGGGCCGAGGTTGTCGTACGTCTTGGGGCCGAGGAATGTCACAGAACCGCCGCCGGACTTCACGAGCTTCGCCGCGTCTTCGCCGCCCCGCTTGACCGCGGACCAGAACGGGTCGTCGGGCTTGCCGCCTATGACGTAGATGGCGTTCTTGCCGTTCTTCGCGGCGGACGTCGATCCGCCCTCGGCAGGCGCGGACGACTGGTCGCCATCGCCGCCCGAGGCCTTACCGCTGGCGCATCCGGTCGTGGCGACCGCCATGACGGCGAGCAGGCTCACCGCGGTCAGAGCTCTTCGGGCAGGACGGCGACCGAGCAGTCGCCGGGACTGGGTGTGATCCATGTGCGGGGTGCTCCTTTGAGTGATGCCGAGGCGCGTGTGAGCGAGGCCAGGCATGTCTCGGGGTGGTGGTGCGACAGTGACGCGTACGAACCGGGGCGCGCGATTGCGCGGGGAAGACCGGGCACGTCCGCAGTACCGGGTATTCGCGTGATTGGGCTTACAGGCATGGGCGAGCGACGGAAGTGCTCGCCAGGAGGGTGCTGCGGCGATCACGGCAACGCCGGACGGATTGGTGAGTGCGGATTCGTACTCGTGATCTTTTAAATCGCTTTAAGTGGTGGCCAGAGCATGCTTGTGTTTCCGAAACGTGTCAAGGGCCTTTCGCGGAAGAATGCGCACTGTGCCACCACTGACCACAAAAGGCTGCATAGGGCACACATTTGGCGCCCGCGCGGACAGCGGCCGGCGGCGGCCGGAACGCACCAAGCGGTTCGCCCGATCAGCGCGGCTGGGATGTGGTTCCACGCAGGAGGAGGGAGGAGGCAAAGATGTCTCGCGGGACGCGATACCACCCCGATCAAGGCGTACGACCACGGCGATGACGGCCTGACGGCGCCTACTCCTCGGCATTCCGGCCGACCGCGGTCAGATGAAGCAGCACAGCGGGGACAAGAGCACCGCCGCAGCCCGCGACGGACCGGCGCCGGGAACCTCTCCTCCGCCCGCCGGAAGGCAGTCAGCGAGGCCAGAGCACTCCGGTCATGGAACGTCACGACGGCGACCGGCAGAGCGCCGTCCGCCGACGGGATGCCGACCCGGCCCCGCCGCCGGATTCCTCAGTGGCACCATGGAGGATCCCGATCAGCGAGACGAGGCCGTGGCGGCGCATGGCGCTCCGGTATCCGCGGCGACGGTCGGCGGCGATGACAACCTCGCCCCAGCCGCCGTGACGACCGCACGATTACCGAAACCCACCAGGGCGTCGACGGCCCGGTCGACACCGTCGCCGTCCAGCACCGCACACGACGTCGAGTTGGCACCGGTGATCCTGCAGCCGTCGAAACGACGGGCCGGCCACAGCACCGGCGGCTGGGGCAGGACGGTGGACGCACGCGGTGACGTCCTCCGATGGGGGGACGCGGTATCGCGCCGTCCAGGCCTGCGGGGGCAGCCGGGCCAAAGTCGCCCACGCGGTCTCCCGTGGATTTACGGCACCGCTTGACATACGCCCGTAACGCCGCCGATAGTACCAGTGCTTAAAGCGCTTTAAACGAGGTCTTGGCTGGTAGATCCCGAGGTGAAACCCGCGCCCACGACGCTCGGTCCCCATCCCCCTAGTCACGGCACAACGGCGCGCCGGAGAGGAACCACCATGAGCACACGACCGATCGGGGTGGCGGTCATCGGGGCCGGAATGGCAGGCCGGGCCCACCTCAACGGCTACAGACAGGCCTCGACGCTGTACGGCGACGGGCTGCCCGGGATCCGCCTGGTCGCTGTCGCCGACGCCCATGAGCCCTTCGCCCAGGACGCCGCCCGCCGCTACGGCTACGAGCGGGCCGAGACCGACTGGCGGACAATCGTCGAGGCCGACGACATCGACGCGGTCAGCGTCGTGGTCGCCAACCACCTGCACCGCGAGATCGTCGAAGCCCTGCTGGCGGCGGGCAAGCACGTGCTGTGCGAGAAGCCGCTCGCGCCGAGTGTGGCAGACGCGCAGGCCATGGTGGCGGCGGCCGAGGGCACCGGCCTGGTGGCGGCCACAGGCTTTACCTTCCGCCGCTCCCCCGCCATCAACGCCGTCCGGCAGCAGGTGCGGGAGGGCACGCTCGGGCCGGTACAACACTTCAACGGACACTACTGGTGCGACTACGGCCACAACCCCGAGGCACCGATGAGCTGGCGTTACCGGGGCGGACCCGGCTCCGGGGCACTGTCCGACATCGGCAGCCACCTCATCGATCTCGGCGAGTACTTCTGCGGTCCGGTGCAGAGCGTTCAGGGCGCCGTGCTCTCCACCCAGGTGCACGAGCGACCTCTGCCACTGGGCACCGCGGTGGGCCACTCGGCCGACGTACAGGTGAGCCAGGAACGCGAGCTCGTCGAGAACGACGACATAGCCACCTTCACCGCGACCTTCGCCTCCGGCGCCGTCGGCACCTTCTCCGTCTCGCGCATCGCCCGCGGTCTGGCCAACTCCCTCGGCTTCGAGGTGTTCACGAAGGGCGGCGCGGCCACCTTCGAACTGTCGCGTCCCGCAGAGTTCACCATCGTGGACTCGGCGGCCTCCGCCCCTGTGGACGGCTACCGGCGCATCGTGGTCGGCCCCGGCCACCCCTATATCGCCGGTGGTCTGCCCATGGACTTTCCCAGCGTGGGTCACGGCCAGCACGAGTTCTTCGTCTGGCAGGCCCGGGCCTTCCTGGAGCAGATCGCAGGTCTGAACGGGCTGCCGTCCTGCCCCACCCTTGCCGACGGGCTGCACAACCTGCGCGTCATCGATGCGATCGTCGCCTCCGCCGACGCCGACGGACAGGCCGTCACCGTCCAGTGAGGTCGGCTCGGCTTGCCCCCTTCCGCTCAGCTCTCCGGCAGGAGAACCGCCACTGCAGGGCTGCCCACCACCCGTGCCGTACACGCCAGGCACAGCCCTGCATACGCGGGAGCTCGCATGAGCTCCTCCGCCCTCGTCAGCGGCACCACCGTCATCATCGAGAAGGACCGAGGAATTACGAAATGAAGCTGGGACTGTACAACGCGATCCTGCACGACCGGCCGCTTCCGGAGGCGATCAAAGTCATCGCCGACCTGGGCCTGACGGGCATAGAGATCAACACCGGTGGCTTCCTGCCCGCCGTGCATGTACCGAAGTTCGACGACATCCTCGTCAGTGACACCGCCCGGGACGACTTCCTCGGTCTCTTCGAGGGCACCGGCGTCTCCATCGCCGGCCTGAACGCCAACGGCAACCCACTCCACCCGAACCCGGTCATCGGTGAGAAGCACGCCGAGGACATCCGCCGCTCCATCCGCCTGGCCGAACGGCTCGGACAGCACCGCCTCGTGACCATGTCGGGTCTGCCCGGCGGCGAGCCCGGCGCCACCCGCCCGAACTGGATCGTCAACGCATGGAACTCCGCGGCCCTGGACGTGCTGGACCACCAGTGGAAGATCGTCGCCGACTTCTGGCGCGAGACCGACCGGCTCGCCCGTGACCACGACGTCAAGGTCGCCCTCGAACTGCACCCGCAGAACGTCGTGTTCAACTCCGCCGACGTGCACAAGCTCATCGACCTCACCGGCGCGACCCACGTGGGCGTCGAACTGGACGCCTCGCACCTGTTCTGGCAGCAGATGGACCCCGTCGCGGTCGTCCGCCACCTCGGCGAACTCGTCTTCCACGCCGCCGCCAAGGACGTCCGCATCAACCCCGAACACGCAGCACTCAACGGCGTCCTCGACAACAGCTTCCGCCGTCTGTCGCCCGAGGAGCCTCGCACCAACCTAGGCGGCGACGAGTGGGCCAACGAGTGGCCCAAGGCATCCGCGTGGGACTTCGTCGCCCTCGGCAAGGGCCATGACGTCGCCTACTGGACCGAGTTCCTACGCGCCCTGCACGAGGTCGACCCGGACATGATGGTCAACATCGAGCACGAGGACACCGAACTCGGCCCCGTCGAGGGTGTCGCCGTGGCAGCCGAAGTACTCAAGGCCGCCGCCGCGGCCCTCCAGGAGTCGCTGCAGTCGTGATCGCCTGAACCACCTACCCCTACCAAGACCAGGTCATCCTGGTCATGGGATCCGGCACCGGCATCGGCCGGGCGACCGCACGCGCGTTCCCCGAAGAGGGAGCGTGCGGTGGCGGTCCTCGGCCGCCGTCGGGAGGGCGCTGTCACGTTGGTTGACCGGGTGGGATGATCTTGTGGTTGATCATGCTGGAGTGGGCTGTCCGTGGGGACCGTGTCGCTGTCGTACAAGGGGCATCGGGACCCCGTCGAGGTCATCTCCCACTGCGTGTGGCTGTACTTCCGCTTCCCACTGTCGTTGCGCGAGGTCGAGGAGCTGATGCTCGAGCGCGGGATCGTCGTCCCCTACGAGACGGTGCGCCGCTGGTGCGTCAAGTTCGGGCAGCGGTACGCGGGCGCGCTGCGCCGCCGGCAGCCCCGGCCGGGTGACACATGGCACCTGGACGAGGTCTTCATCAAGATCAACGGAGAACAGAAGTGCCTGTGGCGGGCCGTCGACCAGGACGGCAACGTCCTGGACATCCTCGTGCAGAACCGGCGGGACAAGGCCGCGGCCAGGCGCTTCTTCCACAGGCTGATGAAGAAGACGCACGCCGTGCCGTGGGTGATCGCCACCGACAAGCTCCGCTCCTACGGCGCCGCCCACCGCGAGGTCATGCCCTCCGTCGAGCACCGGCAGTCGAAATACCTCAGTGCCTGTTTTCGAAACCCTTGTCCGCCAGGCCCTGTTCGGCGATCAGAGCGTGGGCCCTACCTCGACAACCGGACCGTCCGCCAGGCTGGACGCCCCTGGTCCACGGGCCCTGCTCATCGATGCGCCGGGAACCGGCCTCCAGCCGATCTGCATGACGGGGAAATGCGAGCAGGCAGGCATGCCCCAGGCTTCGCTCTGCAGGCCGGCCCCGACGTAATCGTTGGCTGGGTCGGGCCCAGCCAACCGTTCATCAGCGCGCTGACCGAGCTCGTCCAGGCGCAGGCCGATACCGCGGGTTTGCCCGCCACGAAGAGGTGATCGAAAGAGACCGCGGTCCTTAATCCAGCTTACTTTCGCGCGAGCAGTATCATCGAGACCGGGACCGCTCCACGGCACCGGGGAAGCCCGAGTGCGGCTGAGATGTGGTCTCGGCAGGACGGGTCATATCCACAAGCGATGGGTAGCATGTACACATGCTGGACCACATACCTGGCCATATTCTTCGCGAGGTTTTCGCGGAGATCCGCAGGTGGTCATCGGAATGTCACGAGCGCACCCCACGAAACATTAGGGTGGTGTTGACCACACGTGACGCCGCGCACGCCCTGCTGTACCCGGGCGGCGGATCCAGTGATCAGCCAGTGTACTTCGCTTCCATCGAGGGGGACTTTCACTTGATCGGCCCGGGGCCCACGCGCAGGGGGGTATGGGCCGGGCTGTTCGTCACATACCCCCCTGCGCGTGTCACCACGTACACGCTGAGGCCGGAAGCAGACGTTCCCCGGTTGGAGCTTGGCCAGTTGGGGCGTGTCTACTCGGTGGAGTGACTCACGGGCACACGCCCTCGGCGCCAACGACAAGAAGGGGCGGGTTGTTGTATTCCTTGGGGATCAGTCGGATGCTCCCTGGGCTGATGCAGATGTCATGCCCGCTCCTGTCGAGGTTCTCGTGCAGCCACACGCGGCGCGTGTTGCAGTCGTTGTCGAACCTGTCGATGGGCCATGAGGGCCACCGCTGAGTGTAACTCGTACACGGGTACGACCCGTTATGTTCGTACCGGCGGTCAATGGAGTCGTACCAGTAACTGCGTGCGAACTCGCCAGCGGCGGGCTCGGCCGCGTTTGCAGGGATGACCGCTAATCCAGCGAAGGCTACGCCAGCCATACCTGTTCTTAAGATTGTTGCGATACGCAAGTTACCCTCCAAAATCGTGGCGGGTGGTGCGATGCGTGGCAACAGTAAGAAGCTGTGCAGACTGCGCCAAGAAGACAATCAGCCATTTTCTGTAAACTAGTTGAGGCGGTACAGGCAAACGTGACGGCTGCCGTCGCGAAGACCGGGACGGTGCCCGACCTCCGCACAGCCGGTACAACCGCTTCACCTCAATCGAATGACGCCTTACCTCGGAAGAGCCCGGAGTGCCTGATACTGCTGCGTGCCAATGTCTTTTCTTGGCCGCCGCTTCGACGACAAGGCCCAAGTCCTCGTGGACTGGTGGAACGCACGCCGGGGTGTAGTGACCGAGTCGGGGTGGAGAACGTCTGTATTCCGAATCGAGCGATCCGGTGGAACCTGGACGTCGCGCGGCTCGATATCCTGCGCCGTGGCCGGAGCATCGACCGCTTGTTGATGAGGGCTGATCAGGCGGCTTGCGCCAGGTAGTACGGCCTGGCGTCGCGCCGTTCGGCGGGGCGGGCCTTGCGGCGGGTGAGCCGTCTGGTCATGAGGGTGATGGCGGCCCAGGTGATGAGGGATTCGCTCATCTCGGGGAGGCGTTCGTGGTCGCGGCAGTGGCGCCGCGCGCGCATGATCCACGACCAGGACCGTTCAACCACCCACCTGCGTGGCAGGACCACGAAGCCCTTGGCGTCCGGCGGGCGCCGCACCGTCTTGATGGTGATGTCGAGGTACTTCTTCGCCCAGGTCACCAGCTTTCCGCCGTAGGCGGAGTCGGCCCAGACGATGGAGATCTCGGGGTGGGTGAGCGCGAGCCGGAACAGCAATTCCTTCGCGGGAACGCTGTCATGGACGCCGGCGGTGGTGACCATCACCATCAGCACCAGGCCGCGGTTGTCCACGATGAGATGTCTCTTCCTCCCGTTGATCAGTTTGCCCTTATCCCGGCACCGGGATAACGGCAATTATCTGGGGGCGTCGGTTATGGCGGGTTGGGTGGCGATGGCTGGCTGATGTTGGCGGATTCGGAACAGGGATGTCATAACGGCGGTCC
>NZ_JBSFCF010000029.1:0-132909 GCF_053593335.1 Streptomyces sp. NPDC002324 | reverse complement strand
GCCGTTGCGAGGGTGTTCAGGTCGTTCGTCACACATCGACATTGGACGCCCTCGCGCTCTGTCCGCAGGCCATCCCTTGGACTCATTCATCTAGGCGCCCGGTTGCGCCTCCGCGGAAGCGGTCGGCGCGGGGTCGGTGGCCGGCACCCGCCGCCGACGCCGCCGCTTGAGCAGGGCCCACGGCCCACGCGGCCCCGTGGGCATCGCGGCCGTCACCTCGGTACCGGGCTCGGACGCCGCCTCCGCGGCCGCGCGGGCCACCGGCAGGAAACCCTCGCGGCGGCTGACGTCCGGCCGCTCCTCGTCCGCCGGCCACAGGCCCAGCGCCGCGCACACCGTCGGCAGGAGGGCCATCGCGGCGGTCGCGTAGCCCTCGGCGGAGGGGTGGTAGTTGTCGGGGCCGAACAGCTCCCGGGGATTCTGTTGGAACTCGGGGCCGAGAAGGTCGCCCAGCGACACGGTGCGGCCGCCCTGCTCGACGGTTCCGATCGTCTGGGCGGCCGCCAGCTGCCGCGAGGCCCGGCGGGCGAGCCAGCGCAACGGCTGCTGCACCAGCTCGATGGTGCCGAGGTCGGGACAGGTGCCCACGACCACCTCGGCCCCGGCCGTCCGCAGCCGCCGTACCGCCGCCGAGAGGTGACGGACGGACCGGGTCGGCGGCATCCGGTGAGTGACGTCGTTCGCCCCGATCATGATCACGCACACGTCGGGGACCTGGGCCGGATCCTCCAGCACCAGCGCGACCTGCCGGTCGAGGTCGTCCGACTGGGCACCCGGCAGCGCGACGTTGCGCAACATCACCGGGCGCTCCGCGACGGCCGCGAGCCCCGAGGCGATCAGCGCGCCCGGGGTCTGCCGGGACCGGTGGACGCCCTGGCCGGCGGCGGTGGAGTCGCCGAGCATGACGAGGCGGAGCGGGGGATCGTCAGGGGCGTCGTACGAACTGCCGTACGAGTCGTAGCCGTACGCGCGGCCGTACCGGCTGCCGTGCGTGTGGCCGTACACGCCCTCCGCGCTCGGCGGGTGCGGGCTGTGCCCGTTGCCCACGACCCGCTTGGCCATCCGTACCTCGGCAAGCACCACGCCCACGGCGGCGGCGCCCAGCAGCCCGATGCCGCCCCCGCCGTACGCCGCGCCCGCCGCGATGCGGCGGGCCACCCGTGCTCTCGACATGCTCGTCATGCGTCGCCGCCACCTCCTCGTACCCGTACCCACTCATTGCCCCGTACCGGCCCTCGGTCAATCCCGACGACGGGTGAACAGGGAGAAGAAGAGTGAGGGTGGGGCTTAGGCTGGCGGAACATTACGACCATCCCTTTTTGCGGCTCCGGAGACAACGGTGCAATTTCACGACTCGATGATCAGCCTCGTCGGCAACACCCCGCTGCTGAGGCTCAACAGCGTGACCGAGGGCATTCAGGCGACCGTCCTGGCCAAGGTCGAGTACTTCAACCCCGGCGGTTCCGTGAAGGACCGCATCGCGCTGCGCATGATCGAGGCGGCGGAGAAGAGCGGGGAGCTGGAGCCGGGCGGCACCATCGTCGAGCCCACCAGCGGAAACACGGGCGTGGGCCTCGCCATCGTGGCCCAGCAGAAGGGGTACAAGTGCATCTTCGTGTGCCCCGACAAGGTGAGCACCGACAAGATCAACGTGCTCCGGGCCTACGGCGCCGAGGTCGTCGTCTGCCCCACCGCGGTCGCCCCCGAGCACCCCGACTCGTACTACAACGTCTCCGACCGGCTGGTCCGCGAGACGCCCGGCGCCTGGAAGCCGGACCAGTACTCCAACCCGAACAACCCGCTCTCCCACTACCACTCGACCGGCCCTGAGCTGTGGGAGCAGACGGAGGGCCGGATCACGCACTTCGTGGCGGGCGTGGGCACCGGCGGCACCATCTCCGGTACCGGCCGCTACCTGAAGGACGCCAGCGAGGGCCGCGTCCAGGTCATCGGCGCCGACCCCGAGGGGTCCGTGTACTCCGGCGGTTCCGGACGGCCGTACCTCGTCGAGGGCGTCGGTGAGGACTTCTGGCCGACCGCCTACGACCGGACCGTCGCCGACGAGATCGTCGCCGTGTCCGACAAGGACTCCTTCCAGATGACCCGGCGCCTGGCCAAGGAGGAGGGCCTGCTCGTGGGCGGCTCCTGCGGCATGGCGGTCGTCGCCGCGCTGAAGGTCGCCGAGCGGCTCGGCCCGGACGACGTGGTCGTCGTCCTGCTGCCCGACAGCGGACGCGGCTACCTCAGCAAGATCTTCAACGACGAGTGGATCGGTCAACATGGGTTCAGCGAGCAGGAGACGGAAGCACCGACGGTAGGCGCGGTGCTGGCACAGAAGGGAGACGCAGAAGCGGGAGGCATCCCGAACTTCGTGCACATGCACCCCACAGAGACGGTCGGGGAAGCGGTCAAGGTGCTTCGAGAGTTCGGCGTATCTCAGATGCCTGTGGTCGCTCCGGGAGCGGGGCACCCTGACGTGATGGCTGGGGAAGTGATCGGTGCCGTAGAAGAGCGTGTGTTGTTGCACGCCCTGTACACCGATCACGCTCCGTCTGATGCCCCGCTGGCTAAGTACATGTCTGATCCGCTGCCAGTCGTCGGCTCCGGGGAACCGGTAGCGCGCCTGATGACGGCTCTGGAAGGAAGGGATGCGGCGGTCGTCCTGGTGGACGGCAAGCCCTCCGGGATCGTCACCCGCCAAGACCTCTTGGCCTTCCTCGCAACCACGACCAAGTGACCTAGCGCCCTCTCACTGCGATCAGGTCACTCGACTTCCTAGGAGTACAGAGATGGCCGAGACGCTTGAGATGCCGCAGGACCGCGACGCGTGGGTAGCCCAGGAGCTGAGCAAGCTCCTCCCGCAGATCACTGAAGAGTCGTGGGCCGAAGTCTGGACCGTGATCAGTCCTCAGGCAGCCTGACCCCTCAACGACACTCGACCCCCAGAGGTAGCCGCCTCTGGGGGTCGAACGCTAGGCGGACACCTAGCGCGGGACACCTAGAGAACGGACCCCTAGATGCCTGACCAGACTACCCAGAAGACGAAAGCGCCCAAGGTGCTGTCCGTCCGCCGTGACGACCGCCTGAACCGCGACCTAGCCGTCATACGGCGGGCTGTGGAGGGCGACACTGACGCAACCAAGTGGGCGCTGCACCTCGCCGCCAACATCCTGCGGCACGCGTGGATGAACGGCCACGAGAGGCCCGGCCAGATCCCCGACATGCGGGTGTCATACCGGAGCCGGTCAGAGGCCCCTCAAAGGGCCGTATGACAGCCGTATGACGCAGGTCAGAGGGCCTGCACCCCCAAACACGATGAGAGCCCCTACCAAGGACACAGGTAGGGGCTCTCGGGTTCAGAGTGTACGGGATCAGACGTGGAAGCGCCTCGCCTCGCCCACGAAGGTGCTCCACTGGTCGACAGAGAAGAAGAGGGTCCCGCCCTGCGGGTTCTTGCTGTCCCGGACAGGGACGACACCAGACGCGGCGGCCACGTTGGGGGCCACTTGAAGGCAGTTCCCCCCTCCGTTGCCGCTGTAGCTCGACGCGACCCACCGGGCTCCGGTCAGGTCAGGGGTGGTGCTCATCAGGAAGTGCCTCCATAGCGGACCGCATCAGATCCGCAGACTTGGCGGGGGACAGTGCAGAAGCACTAAGCAGATCGTAGGCCCGCATCTTGGCCAACACATCTGCCTTTTCCTCCACCAGTGTCCCCGCACTTATGCTCTCCTCATAGGCTACGTGCTGCCCAGAGTCGAGAGTCCAAAGGGACAGTGACCCGCCCGCAAGAGCGTGGCCACCGTGCGAGAACGGAAGCACCTGGACGAACGAGGTAGGGGTCAGCGCGAGATCCACCAGCTTGCCCAACTGGTCTCGCATGACAGCAGGACCCCCGTACGACCGTCGCAACACAGCCTCATCAAGGATCACTGAGTAGTCAGGTCGCGGGTCCCCAAGTAGGAGCGTCTGACGGCCCAGCCGCAGGGTCCACAGCTCCTCAATTTGCTCCTCGCTCGCCTTTGGGTTGTGCGTGCGGAACTGAGCACGGGCGTACGCCTCGGTCTGAAGGAGACCAGGAACGCTCTGAGGCGTGTACTCCCGAATGATGAGCGCTTGGGCCTCCAGCTCCATCCGACGCCTGAACTTGTCGGGATGCGCCTCCCGCCTACAGAGGGCGTACAACTCTGTGAAGATCCCGCCTGCCTCGAACAGCTCGTCAAGCTGTGCCGGCAGCTCGGGCGGGGGCATGTACTCAGCCTTCTCGATCCGTGCCAGATGGGCCCTGCTTACCGTGACATGGCTCGACAGAGCCTCCAGGCTCCACCCCCGGCTCTCTCGGTGCCCCCGGAGCTTCGCGCCGAAGAGGTGGCGGGCACTCCTCTCCGGCGTTAACTCGGCTGATCGCTGCGGCATCTGAGTCCCCTTCATGTCTCAGGATCGAATGTGAGACATCAACTGGTGGAGATCGTAGAGCGCAGACTGTGACGATGGCAGTGCACAGGGAGAACCAGCCCTGAGAGAGGTATCCCCCATGCCTAAGACTGCCCCGGCCCAAGCCGAACCCACAGCCACCGAAGAGTGGCGTCCCCGGTCCCGAGAGATCGTCATGGACACCCACAGCGGGAAGCTCGGTGAGTACATGGGGAACGATGCAACCTCTGTGGTGTATCTCCGCCCCGTTGGAGGCGGGCGGGAGTGGCCTGTTGAGCGGCAGAACATCCGCGAGGCCACGCAAGAGGAAAAGATGACGGCTCGACTGTCCGTCGAGAACCGTAGGAGTCGTGGTTACTGATGACACGATCGGTCCTCAAGTACGTGACGTACCTCCTCCGTGCCGACCAGACAGCAGAAGCGGAGTACGAGGCTCGTTGCGTGTGGGGGGATGAAAAGGAGTGCGGCGCCGAGTCAGGGCCGAAGCCCTCACCGGCAGATGTGCACGTGTGGCAGACCCAGCACACGTCTGAGACCGGACACAACAGGTACCGCCGCGTACATGCCGACTATCAGGTGTGGGTGCCGACCGAGCACGTACCGCCGGCAGAGCGCTACCCCGCTCGCTCTGGTCTCGAACCCGCCGTAGTCGACCGAGTGAGGGCGTGATCGATGACCAGCCGTCCACAGATGACTGGATCATCGGCCTGTGCTGGCTGTGCGAGTACGACGACTTACCAGTCAAGTGGATGGGCCCCATAACCGTTCCCCTCGGCGAGGTTCCCATGTTCGCCTGTGCTCCTTGCAGAAGGCGCCTCAGAGCCCTTGCTGACCGCGTCATCAAGGCAACGGACCTACACCAAGCCTTGGTGGCTCGATAGACCCCCACCCTGCCAGATTACACAGTCGATGGTTTCCCCCAATTATCGAAATGGCCTGGCAGGGTGGGCCACAACTTCTCTGTCGGTGTCCTTGATTGGGCGATCCTCAAGGGGGGACAACGAGTGTCCGACAGAGAGCCCATGAGTTCCGCAGCCGTGTCGCATTAGTCAACGGTCACGTCGGCTGCCATCCGGTCCGATCCCGGACATGGGCATTCAAGCCCCTATAGCTAACGAGAGTGAACTAGTGACCTGCCCAGTTCCACAGGGTGGCGAATGCAGGGGTTGCGGGGTATGCAGCCCGGAACTTTTCCTTCCTGCGCAACAGCCTTACTTCGACTCCATCCAACCCGGTGGGGACGATGATCCGTACGAACAGCCCGAAGGACACCCTCACTGAGGCTTTCATCCCCTTGTGGTTCGTAAGGGAACACCTCTCTAAAGGAACGCCCGTGGCGTCACAGGCATCGCACGCCTTCTCCCGTCGCAGCGTTCTGAGAGGTCCCGGTTCAAGTCCGGACAAGGGGGCTGCTCGCCCCGGCCGTCTGCGGACGGCGATAGACGGCCGGGGCGAGACCAACCCTAGAAGAGGGGGAAGGATGCACGACCTGATCGTCAGTCCGTTTCTCGACGGCCACCTAGCCGTAAAGCCGGGAAGCGCAAAGTGCGTTCGCCTGCCGACCACGCACTACGAGGACGCCCTTCAACGTGCCGGAACCTCTGAGCCTGTACCTCCGTGGCTGGCAGAGGTCGCTACCGAAGCGTGGGGGCTGAACCTTGAGGGTAAGCCCGCGGATTCGGCGCTCTTGGTGAGAGAACCTTCGGAACTCGGCTTCGCTCGCGCGAGCTGGGAAATCAATCTCTACTGCAACTTCGGTTGCAAGCACTGCTACTTGGGTGAGCGTCCGCTTGCGGGGCTGTCCTGGGAACAGAAGGTCGAACTGATCGACATCTTCCGGGACTCAGGTGTTCTCTGGCTCCAGATCACGGGCGGGGAGCCGACGGTTGACCCCGACTTCGAGGGCGCCTACAGGTACGCCTACACCCAAGGCATGATGCTCACGGTCTCCACCAACGCATCCCGCCTGTGGAAGCCCGAGATTCTGCGCCTGTTCCGCGATCTCCCGCCCTATCGCGTTGTCGTCAGCATGTACGGCGCGTCAGAGGAGTCCTTCGACGAGCTGACTCAGCGCAAAGGCGCGTGGAAGAACTTCCAGAGGGGCATGGCCGCAGCCCGAAATGCGAACCTGCCCTTGCGGGTGTCCATCGTGGTCACGGAGGACAACGCTCACGAGGTCGACGCGATGAAGGCTCTCGTTCAAGGCTGGGGCCTGGACCACCACGTCTACACAAACATGCAGCCGACGTTTTCCGGCGAGGGTGATCCGCTCCTTGTCCAGTCGAGTGAGTTCCTGCGTAAGCGCCCCGTGTTCCAGGGATGCAACGCAGGGGTCACCTTCTACCACGCCGACCCTCACGCCCTGGTCTCGATCTGCAAGATCGGTCGGGACGATCAGATCAACCTCATGACAGAGGGGATCGAAGGACTTCGCCGACTCGGAGCGATCTCCGATCGGCTCATGCTTCGCACCGGTGGATGTTCGGGCTGCTCAATATCCGGCTCGTGCCGGGTGTGTCGGCCGCTCGCCAAGGTCTACCAGGAGGCGAAGGCACCACTGAACACCTACTGCCAGCACGGAGACCCGAAGGAGATGGTCCACTCATGAGCCCCGTTCCCGTCACGATCCTGTCCAGCCGACCGGCGGCCGTCCGCCCGGCACTGCCGTCCACGCTCGTGGCAACCACGTCACTCGTCATCGAGACTGACGCGGACTCCCTGATGGAGGGAAGCGCCTGCTCCTGCGCTGCCGGCGACGACAACCCCAACTGACCGCACACATCCAGTCACAACAGCCCAGGCCCCGACGTATCCGCGTCGGGGCCTGAGCCTTGAGTACGAGATGAGTACGCTAGACACATGCGATTCCGCTGGGACTGGCTTCGGCCAGTGGTAACAGTGCCATTCGTGCCGACTCTAGGCCCGGTACATCCGTCTGTGCTCACCGTGGATCTGTTTGCTGACACCTTGATTGCTGCCTCCGCCGAACGGAGGTTTCTCCACTACGACAAAGACATCCGCTGGTCGGATGCAAAGGCCGAAAAAGTCTTGGTTGAAGGGATCGTGCACGAGCCCGGCGAGACGTTGATCCCGACCCTCCTAAGAAGGGGTGCCGGAACGGTAAAGGTGCACCTCTATGGGACTCGATCCAATGGACTGCTTCGGGCTTCAGACCTCGCTCAAAAGCTCTCGGCGGAGTGTGGCATTCGAAACGCCAAGATCGTGCAATTTATCGGTCCCGAGGCGGTTAGAGGTCAAGGTGTCAGGGTCCAATTGAAGGACTTCCGGGAGCCCTGTCCTGAACCGGATGGAAGAGTGCTCACTTTTGACGAGTGGCCAGCAGATACGCGTGACACCTTTGCGGAATTCTCCAGCACGATGGCAGGGGACGGCTTTGCATTCCTCTACGACCAAATGCGGGCCGGGAATGTCGGCCCTGTCTTGGTGGCATCAGTCAATGGCTGCGTAGCAGGGGCTATTGGGCCGATGGAGATCCGCCGTGATGCTGTGGGGTCGGCGCAATTGATGCCTCAATACTTCGGAGTGCTGCCCAAGCACCGAGGAAGGGGTATTGGCCGGCACCTGTGGCGGGCTGCGATGCAGTGGGGGCAGCGGAATGGTGCTCACTACCAATTGCTTCAGACTGAAGTGGGCGGAGCTTCCGACCGGTTGTGCAGATCCGAGGGTCTAAGGTCCCTCGGGTTCGTCTACTCAACAGCTCTAACTGTTTGAAGGGGTCTCTTGGAGGCGGGTATACCAACCGCCTCCATAGATTACGTACGTGTCCTCTGGCGCAGAACGGGACGAGGAGAGCCCGAAGTGTGAGTCAGGGAACAATGTTGTTGTTACCTCACCCCATGTGGTGCAACATTACGAGTCCTCTGAGGGGTCCCGAGAGGCCGCGGTGCCGGCTGAAGGGTCCGTTAGGGGGCTCGAAGCGTGTTCGGGGTGACTAGGGCTTGTTCCCTTGTGAATATTGAAACCCGTACACGATGGAAGGAAGGCGCCCCTGCGGTCCTCGTGACAGCATTCTCGTTATATTACCCCCGTATGTATGCATCACATGGCGTGCGGTAACATTAATAACTTGTGCGCTTGTGAATGATAATGCACCCGCACTAAGTGAGGCATCAATAGGAGTGCATTCCTCGTGAGCATGTGAATGCATTCTTTGTGCGCTTGTGCACATTCGGGCATGACTGCCCGGACATTCGGCCACTCACCGCTAGGTCAATTGTGTGATGTGGGTCACGGACATAGCTGCGTGAATGCGGACACAATGCGCATGACTCAATGTCCAATATGAGGCTTCTATATACCTGGCATGGGTATATATGAAACAACCCTGCATATCACAGACGCATAACATGCCTGCCTGCTATGACCCTTTATGACGGATGTAAAGGTAAAGGGAATGCAAATAAGTTGCCTGCCGGGTGGAGGGGTATTGTGTCCTAGTTTGGTGTGATTGCCGGCCGCGTAGCTCACCCCTTCTGACCTGCGGTTTTGCAGCCCTATGCGTGAGCGCGCGTCTTCATCCCAAGCTCACTCCCAAAGTTGCCTGCCGGGTGGAAGTAGGGAAACGTACTCCCTGCAACACACCAGCCGCACCGACCGGGGCGGCACCGAGAGAAAGGCAGGCAAGCGAATGAACGCACGCTCCCCACCACCCAACAACGGGTGAGTGTCCACCACTCACCACACGGGCGGGAATCAGCCCTGAGAGCGCGTGAGAGCGGCTAGCCGTTATCTCCGCACCGATTCCTAACCAGTGGCGTATCAGGGCCCTGATAGGGCCGTCTGCGTAATTCCTTGTTAACTACATAGGGCAGTGCACACACGGGGAGAGAATCCGGCCGTGTGATCCCAAGTTGCTAGAGCGCGGCCGAGACTGCGCAACGACAGGGCTAGAGACTGAAAAGTTCGGGTGCACTGCTAAGTGAGGGTATGACCGTCCTCAATAGCCAATAGGTCCGTGCGTTCAAAGGACAGCCAAGCGGAACGTTCCGAGTCAATCACTAGACGTGCCAGCAGCGTTGCGGACGTCGTTAGCCATTGCTCCTCCCCCTTCAATCGGGAGTTGAGTAGCGCGACACGAGCAGCGTGAGAATGCGAGTAAGACACGTCGAAACGAGCGATAGAGAGCGTTTGTCTAGTAACTGTCCGGAATGCATGTAAGCAACAACCGAGATTGCCTACGGCAGACACATTCGACACGACGTGTCCAGCGCGCTACGGGTCACGGTGACTGATACTCACCCAACCCTCTGAGCGTGTCTCTAAGCGCCTGAGAGTGAGTCTGCCTAGGGGAGTGCCGGTTGATTGCAACTGACGCTTACAAGGGCCCTAGGCCGCAGTGCAGCCATGAATGGAGAGAGATGGTCTGTAAATGGAACATCAATTGCCAGTGTGAAACGGGCGCTGTTCGCGTCCGCTTCTGCTGGTGGCAAAACGGCGACGTCGTCAAGGAAGTGAGTGTCACTATGCGGCCTGAATTTGCAAGCCGCATCCTTGCGCGTCTGAGGGTTGCTTCCCCGAACGCGACGCTGACCTATAACCACTTCTAGGAGGAGCAACGGTGCCAGTGGCTATATCCACCACGAGGCGTGAGCGCGGGCTCATCCCGCTCTCTGACTTCTCCTTTCACCGTGAGTACCGCGACCATGACCGGTTCGAGGTAAGCATCACGGATGTGGCAGGCACGTTCCGATATGAGGTACGGGCGTGGGGAAACATGATCCGCACGGTGGACGCATTCACCGGACACATTGCGCACGTCGGCATGACACAGCGCATTAAGCGGGACATTTACATGACTGGGTATGGGCTCGTGAACGGCTACAACGTTCGCGTGTCTCCTCTTTTGAGGGGAGGTGAAAACACATGTGGAAACCGTTTGTAGCCCTGTTTTTGGTGGCTCTCACCGTTGCGGCTCTCGTCGTAGCGATGGACTAACCACTTCGTAGGGGAGTCGGGCACACGGCGGAAAAGGACACTCTTCCGTGTGCCCTCTCACCCATTACGAACGGTCGTAGTGGAGTAAGGGGAGGCAAAGGCAATGAAGGTTATTCCGTGGACGTATGCGGGTGGCCAGGGAACGGGCTATCACCTCATGTTGTCTGGTCACAGGCAGTACAACGTGATCTGGCAGTACGGAGAGGATCACCTCAAGATCCAGTGGTTTGACAAGACCGAGAATCACGACGGTTGGCAGGACCTCAAGACCGTGAGCATTCCGGGCGATTACAAGGGAAAGCCGTCCCGCGAGATCGCCAAGGGCATGGACGAGCACATGCAAGTAATTTGCCGTGGCCTGGTCCGTGAGTGGGAGGGGGAATCCGGCCTGGAAGAGTTCCGGCAGGAATGGGCTATGCACAAGTGGGAGGAGGGACAGAAGGTCAGTTACTCGACTGTCCGGGGTGGAATCGTGCTCGGTGTCGTCAAGGGCACCGAACGGCGTATTGGTGAGCGTGACGTACTCATTCGCGTGACCAGCCGTAAAAACCCGTTGTGGAGCGCGGGAGACATCATGCGCGTGTCTCCTACGTGCCCGTGGCTCAAGTCTCGGGAGGTCTGAGCATGTCTCGACACCCGCGCATCATCCTGGAAAGCACGTTGCAGCGTGAGCCTGAGGTGGTGTTCTACATGCTCAAGCGCGGCGTTCTCATCTCGGATGATGACCGCTACTCCACACGTGAAAAGGCTATCGCCGAAGTGGAACGGCGAAACGCCACAGACCCCGGACACACGTGTGTTGGTATTCCGGTCCTTATGCGGGCGTGCGAGGGGTGCCCTAGTCACCTCTTGGATGTCATCTACGAATCCGGGGCGAGTCACCTGACTCACATCACGTGGCAGTCGTGCCCCAGTCACGACTACTCGGGCCAGAACGAACAGACGTCGCTTATCGCGTCATGGGTCGACTAAAGGGGAGCAATGTACGTCGCTCACATCGGGCCGTCATGGCATCAGCGGTTCAGGCACTACGCGGACGCTGTGGCGTACGCGAAGAAACACCGGATGGGTCCCGCATTCGTAGAGCTGAACCTGAGTAGGACGCGGTATCGGGCACGACCGGTAGCCACTGGGGTAATCACGACACCCAGCGGCGCTATGCGGCTCTCCTGCACGTAGTGGGCAGTCACGGAGGCACGGCGGAAAAGGACACTCTTCCGTGCCTCCCTCTGCCTACTGCGCCATACGGGCGCGGTAGTCGATTGAAGGGAATACGCATGACTGCATGGACGGAAGGCGGGCGTATGGCTCGGCGGTACTTGGGTACGTCCGTCCTCCCGCAGTACCTCAGGCGGGGGGACATCATCACCGGCTTTCACCTGGAGCCTGTAGCCGTAGTGGAGAGCCCGCCCGTCCCTCACCCGACGCATAAGGGGTGGTGGGTTTTCCAGGAGGCATCCCACTACGGCGTAGGTACGCGCGTCCTCATAGAGGGAGAGTGCACGAGGGTCGGGCGCGTTCCGCTGGTCAACACCGACCACAACGCTTACGCGTCGGTCCTGGGGACGTGGGAGGCGCCGTGTGGGTGCGTGGTCAACAAGGGCGAGCACTGCGAGGAATGCGGCCCGTACAACGGCGCTTCCCCCCTCTGCATGAACACGTGGCAGCGTCGATGAGTGCCGATCACGCGGAGTAGTAGGCCCGCCGGCACTTCGTTCCGGTGGGGAAGTGGGCACGGACGACAAGGACACTCGGCCGTGCCCTTCTCATGGTGGGAAGGGAAGCAGTGCAGAACACGACGGACAGCAGCGGGATTCCGGGAACGGTCACGCGTCGACACACCTTCATCCTCGGCAAGTCCACGGTCCTGGAGCGTGACAGCGTCGTGCAGCTCGACAACGGAAGCGTCGGGCTTCACTACGTCCGCATGGACGGAGAGACCGGGTTCGTCCCCCTCAAATGGTCGACCTTTGAGGACGCGGTGAGTAACAAGCGTGCCTTTGAGGCCGCATACGTCACTGCTGAACTCCCGGAGGTGACGGGATGAGGCAAACCGTCAACGGAGTCACGTTCGATACCGCGTCTCTGTTCTTTGAGATGGTCGGTGTCGACCTGGACGGAAAGCCGTTCGACGATGAGTCATGGGTGCATCCCGCACCCTCCAGTTTCCAGGAAGCGGAGGAACACGCGCGTCACATTCTGGATCGCGCGTCTCTCGTGACCTTCGTACGCGTTCGCACCCACATCACCGGTGACCTATCCATTCGGGTCTCGACTGTGTGGCGGTAACCCCTAGCGATTGACCGTAGAGGGCATGGGAAGGTCACCCGGAATTCCGGGCGGAGGTCACCTATGCCCTACTCGGCCAGTCTCTAGAGACAAGCTCAGAGGCTCGGAGAAAGGTGAACGAATGGCAGGGAGAGCGCTGTTCACCATCGAGACAATCAGCGCGACTAAGCGCGGGCTGTACGCGCTCCAGTCACTTGAGATCACGTTCCTTGACGGAGAAGTGATCCTCACGGGACGAGTGGTCGGCATCGGCAGCCGGATTACCGCGCGTACGGACACGCGGTTGCATGAGGACATTCACGTAAACCGCGTGTTGTCCATGAAAGTCATCTAGGAAGGGGGTGCACCCATGCCGGAATGGCAGCAGGGTGGGTATGACGGGGTCTTCTACCTGGGTAAGCAGGGGACCGAGGAATACGGCGGTTACGTCGTTAAGGTCGACAGTGAGCCGAACCCTGAGAAGTGGTTCGCCTACGAGTACGACACCGAGAAGCGCACCACCGTGTGGGTCGGGTGGGCGCCTACTCGGGAGGCCGCACAGACGGCCGTAAAGGGTGAATTCCTGTGCGAGGTATGGCGCAACAAGGAAACGGGTCACTGCCCGTTCCCTGGTGCAGTCGTCCGCAGCAAGGACTACCGGGGTGAGCTGCTTCGGATGGTTCTGTGTGGTGAACACTCGGGAGTTATGGACGGGTGGGAGACGCACCGAATCGAGGAATTCCGGGCCAGGTTCGGGCTCCTGCCCAATGTGGCGGTCTATGGGGAGCGTGCTGTTCCTCCGCTGGATCACCCGACCATTCGTGAGGCCGTGCTGAAGGCGGGCACGATCATGGAACGGAACATGTGGATTGCGCTTAACCGCGTGGTCCGTTCGTTGGCCGAGTTCCGTTACTGGTGGGGGCACTTCGCTAAGTACCCCATCGAACAGAACATGGTGGAGTGGCGCAGTAGGCGCCTCGCCTGGCAGCAGGCACAGGAGCAGGCACAGGGCATGTACGAGGTCTACATGCGGGAGGACCACGGGCAGGAAAACGCCACTCTCCCGAATGATCTGCTACGGCTCATCGAGCGTGAGGCTGTCGAATACCTCAAGAACAAGAAGGGCGGTAAATGATGCGCCGTTCGTCGCAGACAATCGCGATGAATCTCCGGTTCTACGTGTACGCCAGTGAGCCGGGGGCGTTTTACAACACCTACCCGAACGGCTCGGGGGCGAGCCCGGTTCCGGTGGAATACACCCCGGCCGAGCGGGAGGAGAACACCCGTAAGCGGGATGCCGCTTTCGCGGAATGGCAGGAGGTTGACCCGGAGGGTTACCGCCTGTGGCACTTGGCCAGTGTTGCCATGCAGGGTGGCGACTCCTCGGAACTGGCCGAGGGCTGGTCGGAAATGATGGTTCGTCGGCACAACGTGCGGATCGTAGACCCGTGCAAGTTTTGCCAGAGTTGCCGCGCTCGTAGCTAGCTAGCGGCGCAGTTTGGGGGCACGGACGGATAAGGACACTCGGCCGTGCCCCTTTGCTTTGCCTCTAGAAAGGAAAGCGAATGGTGCCGATGACATGCGGAGCGTGTGACGGGGTGGTTCTGGTCACCGTAAAGCAGTGGAGGGAAGAGAACACGGTTCGCTGCCCGCACTGCCCTGATGGTGGCGTTGACCTCGTTCATGCACGACGCCACGCGGACGACATTTAACCGAGAAAGGAACACGCGCAATGTCTGATAAGACCCCGGAGGCCCCGGCAATTTCCCCCGTGCTCAAGCAGGGGGCCAACAAGCGCAACCGTGATGCCGCTAAGAAGGCGGTTGCGGTGGCGCTCTACAACGGATGGACGCTCATAGGTCCGTACAACGGAAGTGACACCCGGTCGCACTGGAGGTGTGAGCTGAAGGGGCCGAAGTGCGTGGTCATTGAGAAGTTCTACAGCCACATTCGGGGCCGTAAGAAGGGGGACGGCACAGTCGTTCCGAGCCCCCGCCACAAGGATTGCATTCCGTCCGATCAGCGTGAGGCCGCTCTGACGGCATGGCGTAAGCGAAACGGCCTGACCAAGGAATGGGCGGAGCTTCACGAAGTTCTGTAGCCGGTGAGCTTGAGGCACGGCGGACAAGGACACTCCTCCGTGCCTCTTACTCGACGACTAACGGAAGGGACGCAATGGAGTTCTCGCACACTGCGGTGGGCCTGGATTCGATCGGAGCTGTAAGGGTGGACATCCTTTGGACACCCGGAAAGGAGGGAGTTGAAGTGAACGTACGGGACGCTGACTCACTCGTCTCGTACGGCAATTGGCAGGCGCCGAGACTGGCAGTCATGCCGCACGCGCCGGACGCTGACACGTTGCATTCTGTCGTGCGATCCATGCTGAGGTCCGTCAACCAGCCCCCTTATTGGGTGGGGTTCGCTTACCGGTTGGCTCTGCGTAACGGGCTCAACTGGGTGCCGGAAAAGTTGGCGTAGGAAAGGGGGAGGCATGAGAAAGCCTCAGTTCATAGTCGGTGATCGGGTCTCTCACTTCCGCGAGCCCGGCAACGTCGGCAAGGTCATCGGCCTGGAAAAGCGTGGCCTGTGGGGGTGGCGTTACTGGGTCTACTGGGTGCGGTGGAGGGGCGGCGTTGCCCCCGTCCCGCTGTCCCGTGGCCTCTGGCACGTCCACCTGACCGACGCTCAGCAAATCCGCGGTGGCCTCCATGAGCGGGTCTAACCGGTGGAGCGTGGACGTGGTGGACGCTCGCGCTCGCGCCAGGACAGCAGCCGGCAACCCGGACCCATGCGCGCGTATGGCTGCCTTCCTGGACCTCTGCGGGGAGCTGGGTGAGACAGCCATTGCCTACGCCTGCCCAGTGATGGCCGCTCGCGCCCTGGTGGGCGAGGCCGCTCGTGCATTCGTAGACGAGAGAAGAAAGGTGCGTGTCTAGTGGAGTTCGAAACTCTGCAACAGCTCATAGGGCTCAGCAGTCACCGAGTCGTCTTCCTGGTGCAGTACGCGAAGGAGGACACAGATAAGTGGGAGTTCGTCACGGTCTCGGAGCATCCGGCGGAATTCGGTATGTGGCTGAGTGAGAACAAGGCCAGATACGAGGCAGCGGAGGCCCAAGCGCGGGCGTCCCTCGCGAAGATTGAGGGGGAACACAGGAATACGCGCATCGTGGAGTTCTCCGCCCGCGTGGTGGAGGAGCGTGATTGCGCGCCCATCAGAATCCACGTTGACGAATTCGAGCCGGGTAAGGCGCTTGTCACCCTCCCGAACGGTGGTGCCCGGATAGGGAAGCAGGGCAGCACGTTTTGGATCGACTGTACGGAGTGGGATGAGGCGGAAACCCTCCCCCTCCCGGTTCGAGGGGGGTTTGCCTCGCAGAAGGATGCGGCTACTTGGCTTGCCCGCGAAATGGGTCACAAGGGCCTGCTCGACATCCGGGAAGAGAAGGAGTTCTGACGAGTGAGGCGGGGACACGACCGTTTCGGCAACCCGGTTTCACCGGGTGATCGTGCCGAGTTGTTCCGCGTAGTCAATGGGGATACGGGCGGGGATGCCCTCGGGTGGAGAAACGGAACTCCGGGAGTCGTGCGGAAGATAGACGGGGCGGGTCGGGTGCTGATCGAGCTTGACGAGCGCTCTCGCTACCCACCTCCGCACGATATCCAGCGGGAATGGTCCGATCCCACGGTACTCGTGAAGCGCTGAGCTGCTTTGGTGAGGGCTGGAGTAAGGACACGTCCAGCCCGATCCATGGACGCTCACACGCTCAGTGTGGACGTGCAGTGACAACAAAAGAAAGGTAGGTAATGGACGAGAAGGCGCGTTATGAGCCGATGGCTTACGGGCCCATCGGGGCAGCCGTGAAGGCTGCCATGACTCACACCGAGGCCGACCCCCTTGGGGTTCACGCTGCGGTACTGGCGCTCTACTCCGCTGCCATCAATGGCAAGGTAATCCAGCCGGACGGGCGCCCTGTGGTGGTCTGGACGGCCCTTGCTGGTCGCTCGATGGTCGGTCGAAAGGGGTTCGCCCTTTCGACCGCTGAGGCGATCCTGAGGGACGCAATCGGGGATTGGCTTGCGCTCCGCCGGCAGGGTGGCATTTCGTCGGGCCCTTCCCTGGTGCAGACCCTTTGGGAGACCGAACAGGACTCGCTGACCTCTGAGGGTGGATTGGATGGCCGAACCTTGGTCATTGACGAAGAGTGGCCCACCACTCTCCAACTGACCAAGCGATGCCCCAAGTATTCCGGGGTGCTGCGTACATCGTGGGACGGCAAGCGGATTTCCAACGTCACCAAGAAGGACGGGAAGCGTGTGGAGATCACGGTTCACGAGCCTTCGCTTGGCTTCCACGTCCACATTCAGCCCGCGCTCTGGTCCAAGTACATCAGCCCCACTGAGGCTCAGGGAGGCTCGTACAACCGCATCCTTCCTGTGATGGTCGAGCGCTCCAAGCGCTTGCGACGGAGGGACTACAAGACGGGTAACCCGCTGGACGAAGTCAAGGTCAGCGGCTCCCTTCGTGCGGCCTACGAGTGGGCATGTAAGGAACCGCGTCAGATGTCGCTGAGTGACGCGTCCGCCGACCGGTACGACGACATCACGGCGGAATACGAGGACGCTCTAGAGGAACTGCCCGAGGACGTGTCTTGCTTCATCGAGCGCTCTGGGGAACAGGTTATGCGTGTCGCCTGTGTCCTCACGGCTGCCGAGCGAAAGACCGTGATCACGGTCAAGGCTCTGGAAGCGGCAAAGGCGTTCGTGGATTACTCCATAGCCTCTGTGAAGCAACTCATCTCGCAGAGCAACGTGGTTAAGTCGCGAACGATTCAGCCTCTCGACGCGAAGATCCGTCAGAAGCTCGAATCGTACGGCGGGGAGATGACGAGCACACAGCTATACCGTGCGCTCTCCTCTCGGTACTCGGCTGCACAAATCCTCAACACGGCCGATGACATGGCAGACGTTGAGGTCGTGGAGCAGCGGCAGAACCGTCCGGGAGCAAATCCGGTGATCTTCCGGTTGGTACCAGTCATGCCGGAACCTGAGCCCGAGGCGGAGCCCGAGCCCGCGAACCCTGCCCCGAGGCGTCGGGCGCCTGCCCGTAAGGCCACTGCCAAGAAGGCTGCGGCTCCCGCCAAGAAGGCCGCTGCGGCTCAGCCGCCGGCACCACGGCGGAAGGCCGTCCGTAAGGCGGTACCCGCTAAGAAGACGGCCCAGCCCGTTCCGGCTGGGAACTAAGGAGAGGAACAGATCATGTCCGTAAGTGACCTCAGGAAGATGCTCGCCAAGGTCGAGGCAGGCGACTACGTGACCGCCTTCGGGAAGGACACCCGAGGGCACGAGGTGACCAGGGAAGGCACGCTGTTGGCCGCTCCCAAGGAGATGAAGGCGACCCACAACGGGGTCAAGGTCGACGCGGTTCGTGTGTGTGTCGGAGAGAGGGGCACCGACCCCGCCACACGTCAGACGTGGACCACGCTCATCCCCGATCACGGGACCATCCGCCCCGCTGAGCCCCCGAAGCCGGGCGAGTGGATTCATGGTGAGATCAGGAACATCCCCGCTGTGCGGTCCGCCAGGCTCGACGTCAACGCGCGTCTCTTCTTCGGCGGGAAGGGGGGGAAGCGGTCGGCTGAGCCGAAGGACGACGGAACCCTTGCCGAGATCAGTTACGCGGGAGCTGGGAGGTATGAGGTCAAGGCCGTTGAGTCGGGTGAGGTCATCTTCACGGGCTCGCTTCAGTCTCAGGTCTGGTGGTCGAACGCTCCGGAGGAGGACGAGCACCAGGACCAGGAGCCCGAGGCCGACGAGGACGGCCAGGAGCAGAGCGACAACGAGCGCCAGGACGTGACCGAGCTGGGCCACGGGATGCCCGTTCACCACGTGGAGACGGGCAAACTCGTTGGGTTCTGGACCCCGGAGAAGTTCACCCCCATTGAAGACGTAAGGGAGTAGGGGCGTGGACACTATGAACGGAAGTACCGGTGACACGAAACCGGTCAGTACCTCCGTCATCGCAGCCCCCTCCACGATGCCGCAGGCTCGCCCTGCAACTCGTCGCGCAGTGCAGGGACGTTACGCGCATCTCTGCCGTAAGTGGCGTGCGGGCGAGTGGAGAGACTGAAACCGAGTTGAGTAAGGGGGGTGAACGTGGCAGCCTCCCCGTGACAGTTCAGCGGCATGTGGCGCTGGAAGTAGTGAGAGGTTTTCGTGTAGGGACACCACGAAAACCAACCCCCCACGGACGTAAATCAACACGAAGTACAGGAGACACAGCACATGGCTCAGAAGGTTCAGGTTCTCCTCCTCGACGACCTCACCGGGGGAGACGCCGACGAGACCGTGACGTTCGCGCTGGACGGCAAGACATATGAGATCGACCTGAACGACAAGAACGCAGCCAAGCTCAGGAAGTTCCTGGCGCCGTACGCCGAGGCGGGACGCAAGGTGAAGGGCACGGCTTCCGCCGGCAGCCGCGGTAAGGCCCCCAAGCCGGTTCGCTCCGAGAGTGAGCCGTCTGCTGAGACCTACCGCAAGTGGGCCGCGTCCAACGGTTTCACGGTGAGCAACCGGGGCCGCGTGCCCCAGTCCATCAAGGACGCGTACGCAGCGGCCAACAAGTAACCAACAGCACCACCAGCAGGCGGCCCATCCCTTCCGGGGGGTGGGCCGCTTCTCGTTTGGAGAAACAATGGCTGACTACGGCAAGGCTTACGCAGCCATCTTGCTTGAGATGGTCCAGGAGCTTGAAAGTTCAAAACGACTGGGCCGACATCCGAAGCGCATAGCCAATGCCCGTATCGGGGCTTGGCGGCAGTCGCTCATTCTCATACTTCGCAGCGAACACGGGATGAGCGAGGAAGAAGCCGAAGCGGTTGTGTTGGAGAGTGTGAAGCCTTGGAGGGAGAGCGCAGAGTGAGCGAGTACACGACGGCTGAACTGCTGGAGGAGGGCGAGGAGATCGACGCGGGAGACCCCACGGAAGAGCCCTTGATCCTCACTGTGTCCTCCGTCGACGTGGAGGACAAGGAAGTTCTGATCTGGACGAGGGAGCTGGCCTTCCCGCTCAAGTCCAGTCCGGGGGAGCAGGTGACCTATGCCAGCGTGTAAGTGCGGGGCGCCGAGCTACATGGCCCACCTCAACAGGGTCAGTCAGGACGGCTACCCTGGCCACGCATACCGAGGCTTCGTGTGGGGAGCGCAGTGACGATCTTCAGAATCCAGTGGACCGAGGACGGCCAGGAGCGCGAGACAGCCGTCACGGACGACGTGACGCGTGCGCAGGAGTGCGTGACCGAGCTGGAGGCGCGCGAGGGCGTGACCAACGTCCGCAGAGTGCCGGTGAAGCCAGGGGAGGGAGCATGAGCGGACTGAGGCAGGGAGCCGCAGTCATTTACCTGGGCACCGACGATCGGGTACTCAGCCCGAGTGTCTGGACCGACGACTTCCCCGTCCTGGACTGAGCCAAAAAGAAAAAGGCCCCCTCCCGACTGGGAGGGGGCCTTTTTTGTTTCTCTCTACCCCAGGTGCACCCCTGCACCTAGTTCATGGGCGGGCTACTCGCCCGACTCCCCGCGAATCTCAGCCTCGAATGGGCTGTCCTCGTACAGGGCCCTGAGGGTCTTGGTGTCCTCGTACGAGGCCGCAACGACACCGACACCGAGCAGACCCGCAGAAGCGGCAACAAGTGCCTCCCACGGGATGGTTGGCCATACCAGGACGAGCGCCGGCACCAGGGCCGCGAGGACGGAGTAGACCCGAACGCCGTGCTTGGAAACGAATTCCTTCATAGGTTCCCCCTTAGTTGAAAAGCATCTTCCAAGTGAGCGGACCGGGGTAACCGTCTGCATCACTCTTCAGTTCCTTGTGGGCAAGCTGGAATGCCTTCACGGCAGCACGGTCAACAGCAGTCCACTGAGGGCCTGGGCCCTGCTTGTAGAACTTGCCGTAACCCTTCTTGACGAGCTGCTTCCCGAGCATGGTCACGTACTGGTTCTTGGCGCCAGCACGGAAGTAGTAGCGACCAGGGAAAGCCGGAATCGTAATCTTCGGCGGGGTAGGGGGATTTGCAGGGTTCGAAGGCTTGGACGGCTTGGACCCGCCAGGCTTGCCCTTGGAAATGGTCGCCTTAATGTCCTTCCGGACAGCGTCCATGTCCATCATCTTCCCAGGGGCATAACCGGGGTCCCACTTCCCAGGGCTGCCCCACTCGCCGTGACCAATGACGCTGTTCTCGCTCCAATTGTGGAAGTCGCAGACAGCCGCAGCCAGGAGGCGAAGGGTCTCGTACTGGGCATCGGACATCTTGTGAGAGCCCGAGTACCAGATTTCCACGCCATAGAAGCGAGCGTTTCCATCAGTGTTGCTCTCGTCGTCCTGAGGAATGGGCTTGTCCTTGATAACGGCATCAAGAACGTCGTCATCTCCAGCACCCGCGTGATTCGCGCGGCCCCAGCCGACAAGGTGAATAGTGCCGTCCTGGGCCAAACCGAACTGGCAGAGAGGGCCTGGAAGGCCAGTGATGCCCGCGTACAGAAGCTCTCGCTGATCCTTCGCGTCAGAGCCCGTGTGGTGCACCATCAGGCCGTGCACGGGCCCCCACTTGCCCATGTGGTTACGGTTGTGGGTCTTCCAATCCTTGTACTCCTTGAACGGAATACCAAACTTCTTGAGCTGCGCAACAATCTGCGCTGGAGTCATGGGGTTAGCCATCAGCATCCTCCGTGAGGTTCGTTGCAAGCCGAATAGCGGCAAGGCGGGTGGGGTCGAGAGAGGTGAGGAGCGCGACGAGACGAGCGTTATCCCGCTCGATATGGGTCAGTCGCTCCTTGATTTCCTTGAGGTCGTTTTCTAGGCGCTCAGCGCGGGCCTTCTGGGCTTCCGCCTCTTCCTTCCAGACCCGTGCTGTATTCGTACGGAAGGCGGCGAGAATGACGGCCAGGGCGGCAGCGATAGCCGCACACGTACCGCCGAGGGCATAAATCTGTGATGGGCTCACGCGAACCCCTTTCCGGGCATACAAAAGGGCCCCTAAGTGGGGCCCTCGTGCAGTCGTGCAGTGGCGGGGGTTAGGCGATAGCAGCCCAACGAGCAGACGCGTTTACATTGGCAGCGCTGAGGTTGACGCTTGCAGGCAGCGACGTGAGACCCGTGCTGTAGTCCAGGAACCGGCCCGCGTTAATGGCAAGTCCGACGTTGAGCGCGGAGCCCGAGGCGCCTCCCCCTCGCATGAAGGACGGAGGTGTGGAGCCATTCGTGAGGACTCCCACGTAATACGTTCCGGCTGCCAGACTTTTGGGTGCAATCGAAACGTTCTTGGTGCCTGTCGAGTTGAATACCGCGCTCTGATCCGCGCTCTCGGAAACCTTGGTCCCGTTCGCGTCGTACAGACCCACGAGGCTTTGACCGGCTGTAAGGCCCGCTCCGCCCGAAGTCACCGTGACGTAAACCGAGTTGACGGTTGCGGCAGAGCGAAGAACTACCTTGCTCAGGTAGAGGACTCCGGACGTATTGACTGTGCCAGTGCTCCCGCACGTTGCCGGGTCCTGAGTCCATGCCTTCAGGTTGTGTTCATGGGCCTGCCAATCCAGGCTTGTCAGATTCGCGAGACTGACCACTCGGCCCGAGGCGTCGCGAGTCTTGAGAACGCCACCCTCCGAGTACAGGAGGATGCCATTGGTCGGGTTGGTGCTTGGGATCGTGTCCGCGTTCTTGAGGGCGATAACAGGGCCTGCGGACCCACCAAGACCAGGGCCAGCAGTGCCGACCGTCAGAGGGCCAGCGATGACACCAGACTTCGCCTGGATGGGCCCGAGCTGGGCCAGGAGCGAATTGCGATCCTCGGCAAAGTTGTTGCCGGCGACCGTGGAGACGTTGACGCCAATCACGATCCGCTCGTTGGTGCCGTCGTCGTAGAGGCCCTGAGTCGCGCCGTGGAGGTAGGCGCCATCGAGGAGCACGTCACGTGCTCCAGAGAGCCGCACGCCGTACTGAGGGCTGGTGTTGGCCGTGCTCTGGTCGTCGGTGCCGACGTAGCAGCCGAGCCCGGTGACGATGACGGGGGCCCGGTTGGACAGGGCGAGGCCCGCGTAGCCTCCACCACCAGGACCACCGTTCCGCCCGTCACGGCGGGTGCTCAGGGCATTGATGATGAAGGGGCCGTTGCCCGTGGCATCGATGCGGACGCCATCCCAGCCGTTTCGGTCGGTCGAGCACGCCGACATGGTCATGGAGCCCGAGCCAGGCCAGTTACCCCACGCACCCGTGAAGTAGAAGCCGTAACCACCGCACCACTCAGCACGGCAAGCCTCAATGATCGTGTTCGCGGAGTTCACCAAGCGGAATCCGGAAGCGAAACACCCAATGACCTGAACATCAATCAGGGAAAGGTCGGTCTGTCGCTCGAAAGAGATTCCGTTCGCCTGGCAATTGTCCACGATCACAGAGTGAAGGCGCCAGGAGTAGGGCCACTCGTCCCCGGCGTTGCTGCCCGTGATGATGCCGTTGTTCGGCATCTTGCGAATGCAGACGTCTCGCATTACGACGTTTTGGACATTGCCCTTGGAATAGATGCCGTCCAGGCTCCCTGTTGTCACCTTGGAGCCGTCGAGCATCAGATTCAAAATGCGCTGTTCGCCATTGATCGCCGGATGCGTGCCGTCAGCCTCACCAATAATCTGAATCATGGCGCCACTCGTCATCGACTGAGCAGCCTGGATATAGCAAGGAAAGTCCTCGTTGACCATCCCAGGGCCGACCATGAGGTTCGAGTGGGAACCCATGAGGGTGACACCCCTCGGAAGGTCGAGAGGAGCGGAGATCAGGTAAATGCCCTTGGGGAAGTAGACGACTCCGCCGATGCCGGCTGCGTTGATCGCTGCCTGAATGGCCGTGGTGTCGTCGGCCGATCCGTCGCCCTCTGCGCCGAAGGCGTCGGCCCGGACGTTGAGCCAGTCGACCATCTGAGGAGACCGAGCCCCGGTTGGAAGCTGGCTCTCGGGTACGAGCCCGAGGGCGTCAAGGGTTGCCAGGCCGTTTGCGGCCCCCCTCTGCGCTGCCAGCTCAGCAAGCGCAGCAGCCTTGCTGCCGTGCGGGTCATCTGCCTGCACGTGAGCGCTGAACCGATCGCCAACGTCCGTGGCGAGCATGGCTATTCGCGGTCCGCCGAAGTCGGCGTACAGCCGCTCAGCCCCTCCGTCAGGGCCGTAGAAGGAGGGGATCATGCCGTCTTCGTCGGCAACGAGCTGGGTGATAGGGGCGCCACTCAGGTCCGTGAGGTCAGTGATCTGGGACGCCCCTTCAGAGGAGCCGTCCCACAGGGTCCCTGTCGCCCCCGGTACACGAGCACCGGAAACGTCCTCAGCTACGTCAGCCGCAGTGCCACCGAACAGAAGTCGAGCCATAAAGAATCCCCCTGAAAACAAGAAAGCCCCCAAACGGGGGCTGTGCTGGTAGTTCTGTGCGGTGGTTAAACGGCCGCGGCCTCGTAGACGCCGGATATGGTCAGGAATCCCTTTCGCGGGAAGTACGAGATGCCGTCAAGTCCCCATCCCGGCTTGTAGTCCGGGTTCGGGATGTAGAGGAACATGGTGGATGTGCTTGCCCCCCGGTTTGTCTTCGCGGTGATATCCACGAAGTTCGGAAGGTTCGGAGAGGCACCAGTTCCGTTGTTGTCCATATGCCCTTGGAAGACCTGACCAGTAGCGCCGTTAGCTGGTACGGGCAAGGTCACGCCGTAGGTCCAGTTATCGCCTGTCACCTTGAGGTCGGACGTTGATGTACTGGCGATGTAGACCGAGAACCAGACCATATTGGGGGCGATCCAGCGCCAACGACCAGTACGAGTAGCCGGGTTGCCGATGTTCACCATGCTGGGGGTGTAGGTCTTCGACTTCCCGAAGTGGCGAGTAACGACATACCCGTCTCGGCCGTTGAATGCCTCGAACTGGGTGTCACCGCCGTTGTTGTCCATGTCGTAAACGAACGCTCCCCGAGGCAGCAGGGCCGCACTCGGCTGGGCATTCCAGGGGAAAGCGACGCGTGAAGGCATGTTGAAGGGCATACGGCCACTGATAGTGATAGAGGCATTGTTGGCCGCTGCGTCGACCTCGTAAAGAGGCATTTCCCAGAGCCCTCCAGCCTGCCGGCGGGGAGTCGGGGCAACGGGCGTTGCCGCAGCCGTACCAGTCACAATGGCGAGGTTCACAGCCGACTTGGCCATGTCCGCCTGAAGAACGATCAGGTCCTTGCGCGGCTTGGTGGTGCTGTTGTTGGGGATCGTCACCGACTGCTGAGCAGTGAGGCTGTAGTAGAAGCCCCCAACCCAAGCCTTGCCGGGGGAAATCTGTACTGTACGACCGTTCACAATCGTTGCGTTGAACGGCAGTGAGGTATTGCCATAGGTGCTGGCAGTGAGCTGGAAATCAACTCGGTCTCCACCCCACATGTTCGCCATCACTTGCCACTGGGCCTGAGAGACGATCTGTGATCCACCGTTGGCGTTGGCCTCGTTGAACGGGTAACTGATCTCAGCCACGGGTCATCACATCCTTGACTCAAGGCGGCGTAGCTTCCGCTGCATTTCATAAACGGTCTTGTAGAGGTTGAGCGGGTCACCCGTCCCCTGCTGGCCGATCTTCGGGGAAACGTCCTGAACATTGCCCCCGTCATCAACGGACACAACGACCTCGCGCACGATGTCGGAATACTCAGTGCCGTCAACGGCAACGGTCACCTTGTCGCCCACGAAATAGTGCTTTCCGAAAGCGCAGTCGGCAGTGTCGATCGGGTAAATCTGGAAGTTGCCATTTTGCTCGCCCTCGGTCAGGGCGTCAGTTGCGGCTTCTTCGAGAGCCGTCTTGGCTGCCTCAACGTCGTCAGCCGTCATAGTGGCATCAGACTTCACAGGGTTACCCGTGGCCTTATCCACCTTGAGCTGAATGTCTCGGCGGTCTAGGAAAGCCTCGGCCTGAATTCCCCACTCAGACTCAGATGCGGAGTCCACTTTTTGGTAGTAGTACCGATCAAGGCTCTCGCCGGCACAGCCGACGATGACCCGAGTGACCTTGGGGGCACTCAGAGTCCAAATGTATTCCCGCAGATTCCCCAGCTCGGGGGAGAATCGGACTTCCTTGGACCGGTCACGAGGCGAGAAGATGTCGAGATCAATCTTTTGAGTGTTGGCGTTGTAGAGGAAGCGGTAGCCAAAGTTTCGCTTCTCGTACCATTCCTCAATCTTTGATCCGATGGACTCGAAACGGAGCGAGTCAACGAGCGAGGCCCAAGGCACCGTTAGCGGGTTGGTCGGCCTCGTCCCAAAGTTCACGCCATTGATCTGGCGGTCTGCTAGGGCTGCTGAGCCGAAGGCTTTGTGAAGCTCATCCCAGATGGCATCGGGCGCGTACGTGGTCCGTACAAAGCGACTCGGCAAACGGGCCTCGTACTGCTTGCCAACGGCCTTAGCAGGGTCCGGGAAAGCCAGCCGCCTATACGCAAGCGTGTTGTGGCACTTCCCTGCAATGTAGAGGCTTCCTGGCCCAGTGTGCTGGAGCTTGGTCCAATACTTCTGGAAGGTCTCGACCTGACCCGACAAGAGCGGCTTGGAAACACCATCCTGCCAAATGGCGATGCCTCCGCCCTTCTCGATGAGCTGAGACTGAGGCGTGCCGTCCTTGATTAGGAGCTGCCAAGCGCCTTCTTGGCAGAGCCTTACTGTGAAGTCGAGCGAGAGCCATTCATCAATCTCGCCGATGCGCTTCAAGTTCTTGTCGAACACCTCAACTCGGTAGCCCAAGAGTCCCCCTATACGAAAGATGCGTACCGGGGCTGGAAGGTGAGGACGACTGCCGCCTTGCCTGATCCGGTTACTACAGAAACGGTTGCGTGGGTGTCGCCAGGCTCGACCGACCAGAACATTGGGTTGGTGCCGAGCTTGGACCAGTAATTGACGCTTAGATCGTCCTTCACGGTCTTCTTGCCAGGTCGTGTATCGATCGTGAGAACTCGGCCCGAGGCCACGAGATCGGAGCCATCAGAGGGTGGAGAAGCCTTAACGGTTTCCCCGTCCGGGCTCGTGAGCGTGAATGACTTGATTGGGCCATAGAGCTTCCACACAGGCCAAGCCTCTATATCGCCAGGGTTCGAGATGATGAGGCTTTCACCAGGGCCGCCCATGACACCATCGCTGATACGCATGGGAAAGAAGGCCGCGGTGCTACTCAGAAGGGGGGCACCAACGCCGAAGTCCCAACGTATGGACTCCGAACGATCCTGGTAAAACCAGGGGTCCATTGCCGTAAAGGTGAGCCCGTACTTAGCCCAGGTGAACCCGGCTGCGTCGGTTGCCTCGGAACCCTCCATACCGCCCTTGTAATAGGCAGTGAGCTGACGAGTTCGGTTGTTCCCCTCAGTGAACTTGAGGAGGCAGTAACCGCGCTTGGGGTTAAGTGCCTGAAACAGCTTGCGCTTGAGCTGATTCACTGTCTGGCGATCAACGCCGTGGAGATAGACAGGGATCATGATCTCTCGCGCAGCAGCGCGAGCAGACCGGTAGATAGATCCGTCAAGGTTCGGGGAGTCGTCAGAGAAGAGACCGAATGGCGGCATATCCAAGCCCGTAGCTCCGGGCTGCATAAGGATTGATGGCCACTCACGGCCGTTGAACAGGGTCAGGGGGATTTCCTCCCCCTGACCGTTGTTCCCGACCACAGTAACGCTCGTCCGACCCCACTTGACCGGTGCCGGCGGAGCAGGCGTAATGACTACTGGCGCCGCCGGTCTGGCCCGTACCGGAATTGGCATGGAGCCTCCTTACAGGGTCGTGTAAAGGGCCTCCGCAGTTCTAAGAGCCCTCAGCACGGCCTGAGGCGTCGGCTCGGTGCGAGCCTCATGCACGTGGATTTCGTACTTCTTGCCGTTGAGAATCCCTTCGGTCTCCTCGTTGTCGAACACCCGCTCACCGCCGCCGAAGGCGACCAACTCACGGCCCTTCTCACCCACCATGGCGAGCCCTGGAGAAGCGGAAAGGGTGCCAGTTGCGTATCCGGTGTTTCCGGCAAGCATCGACTGCCAACGGGACCCGTAGCGATTCCTCGCGTAGTTGAGACCCGCGTAGATGTTGGCAAGAGGGTTGACCGACGTTCCGTAGAGGAAGGGGCCGGTCTTCTTGAACATCCCGGCATACGCCGCGAAGGTCGGGCCGATAACCTGCATAAGGCCAACGGACGGATGTCCCGCCTTCCAGTTGCTATCCCACTTATTGACGATGTTGGGATTACCACCGGACTCCATGCCGATTCGGTAAAGAACCGTAGGAAGTGCAGTAGCAGGAAGGTTGAGCATCGAAAGTGCCTGAGCAGCAACAGGAGCCCACTTCTGAGCCCCGGAACCCTTGCCCGGAGAAGCCATGTCGGCTCCGAAGTCAGGGACCTTAGCGTCAATCTTGGCGCCCTTGTCGAAATCGAACAGGCCCTTTGTGTTCGGCATGGCCTCCTGAGCATTGGCCATGAAGCCGTCAAAGACTCGACCTGCATAAGCAAGTGGTGCGTCCTTGACTTCCCTCACCGTGTCGACCATCCCAATCAGGTTGTTGTACGACCCGGAAACGATGTCTCCGATGTCCTCGAACAGCCCGGTGAATGTGTCGATCGGATTGGTTACGGTGTCCCAGATTGACCCTAGGGAATCCGTTACGCCGCCCGCCAAATTTTCCCAAACCTTGCTCAGGGTCTCCATCGAGAAGACGTGGCCCATGTACTTCTGACCACGATCGACAATGTTTCCACTGCCCTTCCAAACGTCGGACCAGAAGTAATCGCCAATCACGGGATTCAGGGCGCCGCCGAGAATTCCGGCGATCTGGCCTATACCTGAGGGGACCTTCTTGAGGAGCGAGTAAACGTCCTCGGTCATCCAGTCGTACATGCCCTTGAACTTGCTGGCACCTACGGCGCCACCGATGCCGGCGGAGTGGTCACCAGTCCGCAGAATTCCGCCCTGAACGCTTCCGCCGAGCGGGTCAGAAGACCCGTCCATCTTCATCGTCTTGAGCATCGACTGACCCACGGGCCAAATGTTCTGAAGCTCGATCAGTTCCTTGATCTGGTCAAGGTCGAACTTCCCTCCACCACCGCTACCACGAGCGTGACGGCTGATCTTTCCTCGGATAGCGAGAGCGTTCCAAGAATTGATCGTGTCAGAGCCGATAGCCTGAGTGACCTCAGGGCGAAGAACGGCCTCACCCGGCGACAGAATCGCCGGAATGTTGTCCACCCACGGGGCATAGCCCGGCATGACGCCGTACATCGAGACATCCGCCGGAGTGGCGATACCGCCACGAGCGTTGCCCTTGCCCTTCTTCGAACCACCAGAGGAACCGCCAGGAGCCCGCTTGGAGATGTTCCCGAGAGACGTGTCAAGGCCCTCGGCCTGGTCCTTGGCGTCCTTGAGTTCCTTTTCGAGATCCTTGACCTTGCTGGTGATGTCCTTCAGAGAACGGCCATTGAGCAGGCCGACACGACCCGCGAGCGAGCCCGCACCCGTGCCCTGACCCACCTTCTTGTAAGCGTCGTCCGCACCAGCAGTGAGCTTCTTGAACTCGCCGATGATGTCCGTCAGCCGACGCTTGTTGAGGTTCGCAGTACGGCCAGACGTAGACGACGACATGCCGCCATCACCGATCTGGTCCGCTGCCCTCTTGGCAGCGTCGCGAAGGTCGTTGATAGAGCTGGTGACTCCGTCGACCTTCTTGCCGTTCAGGTTGCCGACACGGGTGTTGTCGCTGGTGATCTGCTTGCCAGCGTCCTCCGCGGCCGTCTTGAGCCGAGAGAACTCCATGGTGACCGCGTTGAGGTTCTGGCCGTCGAGCGCGGTCACGTCGTTCTTGACCTTGCCCAGCTCCGAGACAGTGTCTCGGGCAGCCTTCTGCACCTTCTCTACTTCCTGCCGAAGCTGGTCAAGAGAAGTGGTGTTGGTCTGCTGAGCCTGAGTCTGGACGGAGTTCACGGCCTGGGCCGCTTGGCTGGCAGCACCCTGGACCGAGCCCGCTCCGCCGGCAAGGGCGGCACGGATCTGCCGCATACTCTCTCGGTCCGTCTCACGGAGCTGGTCACGCAACTCGTTCGCCGCATCACGTGCTTCCCTGATCTGGTCCTCAAGCTCACGCATACGCCGCTGTCCGTCAGCCTCACGGGAGTCACGGCCCATGAAGCCGTCCAGGATGCGCCTACCGGTCGTGCGGCTGTCTCCGTCGCGGTTGGTCGTCCGCTGCTGTCGGTAGGCGTCACGGCCTGCCTGACGGACCTCACGACGCGAACCGCCGTTGTCCCTGGCCTCGTTACGAGCGTCCCGAGCTGCACGCCGCTGACTGCGGATGTCCCGCTGACCCTCGAACGTGCGGACACCAGCTCGTGTCAGAGCGGCAGCAGGAGCGAAGGCACGGCCAACGAGCCCGACCGCCTTACCGATGACCTTGGACAGGAGTCCTACGGCCAGGATCAGGGGACCCCACTTGAGCAGGAACTCAGTGATCGGCCCTGCCAGTTCTCCTAGCCCAGACTCCTCAATCCAGGTGGCAGCACGGTCAATGGTGCTGATGAAAGTCTCGACACCGTCAAGGAAGAGTCCAAGGAAGTCATCGACCTTCGGCCCCCACTTCTCCGCAAGGGCCTGGACCTGATCCAGGATGCCGCCCTTACCAGCGATCTGGTTACCAAGCTCCGTGTACTGGTACTGACCGCCCTTGCCTTCCTCGACAAAGAGGTTGCCGAGTTCGAACGAAGCCCTTTCCTTCATCTGCTGGATACGGCCGGTGATTGTCTCGCTCGTCATCTTGGCCGCATAGCCCTTGGAGCCATCGCCCTTCTGAGTGCCCCCGTACTTCTCTGGGTTCCAGAAGTTGAGCATGGAATCCATGATTTGCTTACCGGTAACGCCTCCACCATCCTTGGCAGGCGTACCGATCACCTTCCACATTTCCGTGGAGTTCTTGAATCCAAGGAGCTGAGCAAGCTCAGCGGCAGGCATACCGGACGCGGCAGCAAGCTGCTTGACGTTCTTTGTTGGCGCCCGGTCCATATCCATGATCATGTCCATCGCGTACATAGCGCGCTGGAATTGCTGAGGGTTGAGGTTACCCGCTCGGGCCATCGAGTCACCGATAGCCATAATCAAGTCAGTGGTCTTACCAGCAGCCTGGTTGGCCGCACCTGTACGCGTAGCCGCGTTCGTGCTAAACCAACCCTTGTCAGTACCAGCAACCGAGCGAATCAGCTTCATCTGATACTCGTGCATGACATCGATCGAGAATGGCGTGTCAATCGCGTAGTTCTGGATTGCAGCCATCTGAGCCGCAGACACAGACTTAGAGACACCCGCAGAACTAAGACCGAGCTGACCGAGAAGACGCTTATCCGCATTCTCGACACCAATAGCCGTTAGTGCCGCGCCGGCACCAGCCAGCGGAACAAGGAAGCGGGTACTCAGGATGTTCGCGGCCTCGTTGATGGACATACCGACCTGGTCAAACCAGGTGCCCATACGACGCAGAGCCGTTCCAGTCTTGGTGAAGTAAGACTGAGTGGTCGTGTTGGTGGTGTTGATGTCCCGGTTGATATCCCGGATCTGGTCGCGAAGCTGAGTCATGTTCCGCTGGTGGGCGGTAATGCCATCCTGAAGCGTTGCACGCTGAGCAGCAGCCTGCTCCCGAAGAGACGCCACGATTGCAGAAGTAGCGGAACGCTGCTGCTGAATCTGGGCCTGAAGGTGCATCCGCTGATTCGCGGTCTGCTGCTGCATCTGAGTGCGATGCATAGCCGTCTGCTGCTGCATCTGCGCTACCTGAATACGCGTGGCCTCGCGCATCTCAGTCACCTGGACGCGGTTAGCCTCACGGAGAGCCTGAATACGCAGACGCTCTTGAGTCTGCTCAAACCGGGTCTTCTCACGCTCAATACGAGCGTGCTCGGTCTGAGTAGCCTTGAGGGCACGTCGCCGGTCCTTCTCAAGCCTCTCAGCCGCAGCAAGCCTCTGCCTGGCTGCCTGCTCCTCCAGACGCACAGTGTCACGGAGGGCATTCTTCGTTTCCTGTGAAGCCTTCTTGAGGGCCTTTGACTTCTTCTGCTCAAGCTCACGGAAGGCACGGAAACGGGCTGCCGCTTCCTCGCCGTACTCCTTGGTGATCTGCCGCTCAATGCGAGCAAGATCCTTGGCAGAGTCCTTCTTGGCCTTCTTCGTCTTCTCGTTGGCCTTCTTGGCCTGCTTCTCAACCTCAGCCGGCAGTGCCTCAAGACCCTTCTTGGCCCCGGCGGAAATGTCCTTAGCAGCCTTGGCCCCGAGCTTCTGCATCTCCGAAGAGACCTGTGACCGCAGTTCCTTGATGTCCTTCTCAAGAACCTTCGGAATGATCTCGATGTATCCCGTACCGACCTTGATTGGGCCGCGTCCTTCAGCCATGGAACCCCCTAGGCGCTGTTCAGCCGCCCAAAGAAGCTGTTGAGTTCCTGCGCATCGCTGAACTCGGGCTGTCGGTCGGGCTGCGGCTCCGGGTCACCGGGCCGTGGAATCGGTGGAGGAAGCTCAAGGTCTGTCGCGTCGGATTCATCGACGTTCGCCTTGAGGAAGAGGTAGTTCGAAAGCTCAAGCGCGTCAGAAATGCGCGCGAGCATGTAATCCTGCTCAGGCCACTTGGCTCGTTCGTCCATAGCCATAAGCAGAGTTGAGCGTCCGGGTTTGCTCATCAGAGAGTGAATGAGAACTCCGATACGCCGAAGAGAAAGCCGTCCGTGCCACAGGTCCAGTAGGTCAACACTGAAGAACTCCAAGAGGTCTGCCTCTAGTTCGTCAGGGAACTCCTGAATGACACGGACGACTGCCATCAGTTTCCCGAGTCGTCGTCACGCCCCTGTGCCTCAGACATCCGCTTGGCGAACTCGCTGAAGTCCTCGATGTCCGGGCGGGTCGCGAGATATGCGGCCCACTGGTCCTCGCCAAGGATGAGCTGAGTAGCAACCAGCTCGTCATCAGTCATCAGAACCTCAAGAGGGAACTTCCTCGGGTGAGGAATCTTGAACGTGAGGCCGCGGTGCTCGAATGTGGCAAAAGTCTTCTTGGCTTCAGCAGCCGCAGCAGCGACCTTCTTGGTGCCGTTCTTCTTGGGGCCAGACTTCTTCTGAGTGGACATTGGGTAACTCCTTGGGTGGGGTAAGAGAGAGTGCCGGGGGCGTAACCCCGCCCCGGCTCAGGGGACTACTTACGGGCCTTCAACGATGTCGTCGTTGGTGAGGACGTAACCGAGCTTGCCGGCGGAGTCCAGCGCCTCAATGGTCAGCTCGAACTTGCCGTTCTCAGTACGGCTGAGCTGGATAGCGCCTCGGTCCGAAATCATCGCGCGAGGGATAACCACGCGGTTCTTGATGGCGCCCTGGTTCCAGTCCACTACGAGGCTTATTTCCTTCAGCTCAGGAGTGGACGTGAGGTCGAGCTTGAAGACACCCGTACCAACGGGGGTCGGGTCTTCCGACATGATCTCGACCCACTCAGCACCCCAGAACAGCTCAGTCGTAACCTCGTTGGTCTCCTGAAGGGTTGCCTTCACGGAGAACGAAGCCGAAGTCACGTTGTAGAGAACTGCGGTAGCCGACTGCCACGCATTCACGGGCTGAGTCTCGATAGCGGGCGTCAGAGTGACCCCGCCCTCGTCGACGTAGCCGAGTGCCTTGTAGCCAGTAGGCGGGGTGTCGCCAGTGCCAAGAGTCACAGGCACCGTAAGGCTCTCGTTGGCAGGAGCCACGTAGATGGAACCGTTCGGCGCGAACCGAATCTTCTTAGCGTCATTGGCCATGGGGCCTCCTGAGGGCATAAAAAAGCCCCCAACGGGGGGCCTACAGAGGTTGGGGGTTAGACGGCGGTGTAGAAGACCGCTACTTGTCCGCAGTAAACGTGCTCGCGGGAGGAGTCGTCAGGGTCGTACTTCGGAGAATCGATCTCCTCAACGTCCAGGACGAGAGCACCGCCAACGGCAGTGTCAGGAAGCTCCTCTAGAAACCTCTCGCGTACGAGAAGGACGAGATCGACGGCTTCCTTGCGGTCCATCGAGTAAGCGGCGTACTCCACGTCAATCCGGTCCATGCGGTCCCGCACAACACGGAATCCGCCCATGTGCTCTAGGTACACGGCGGTCTCGCCGGTGACGTGGTTGGTGAGGTCACCCAGTACCGAGCCGTCAGGTATCTCCGGGACGGATTCGAGATAGGTGACCAGGAACTCTATGGGGTCAATCCTCATTCCACCCTCATCTTCAGAAGGGCGCCCTTGAGGTACCTACGGCCCTTGACCCTTCGGCCTCGGGGACTGGTGAACCCACGCTCTTGCAGCATCGCGTGACGAACCTTGGGGTCGTCCTCGATCACGACGTTGCCGAACCAGCCTTGGCGGTCGAGCTGCACATACGCCTCAAGGTTCTTCTTGATCGCGTTCCAAGGCAGAGCACTGTGACCACGCCTTGGAGCATCGGTAATGGCCCTGCGCAGCAGCTCACCAGTGCGCTTGGCTACCAGCTCCTTCACGTCCGGCAGGGACAGCACTTCACGCTGCCAGTTCCGGTGAAGAACAAGCCGGGTACGGACGCTCTTGGGCTCGGTCATCTCACGGCCCTCCAGATGGAGAGCTTCAGGTGCCGGCGGGACGTGTAGCCCCACCGCTCAGGCTCCCCGTCCACCTCGTACATGTGGCCGTTGAGGCTCACTCGATCTCCGGAAGAGACAGCAGCCGAGTAGGGGAGGAACGCGGTAAGCCGTTCCTGAGACTGGTCACGTGCTGGGGAGTAGGACTCATATGCCTTGTCCGGCTGGACACTGGCGAGCCCTTCCCAGACCTTCACGGCCTGGTCCCAGTCGGGACGACTGGTGTACGCGTTCTTGAGCTTGGGCGCCCGCCAGACCTCAACAGGGTCAGTCATAGACAGCACGGGGCCCCCTCAGGTCGAGGACGGGGCCCTCCTTGCGGAGCGTCAGGGTGCCAATGCCCCGGCGCCACCGCCCTTGGCGGAGGCTGGTCCTGGTGGCGGTTGAGAGCGTCTGCGCCGAGCTGGCACCCGTGAACGTCACCTCGACCTCACCGACTCGCTCACTCTCCACACCAGGGGAGAGCGCAAGCCAGCGGATCACCTCTGAACAGGCAATGGCCTTGAGTGAAGCGGGAGACACCTCGTAGCCCCATGAGGCCGTGAGGGTCACCGCGGATTCGCCCCACCCAACCGCACGGGTCAGCTGACGGCCGTTGAAGGTGTAGTCACTGACCGCCTGGCCGTCCTGGTGGACAGCCGACACGGTGAGGAAGGACTGATACCGGGCGGGGACGTAGAGGACACAGCCACCCTCCGGGTAGAGGGTGATGCTCTGGCCGCTCCGCCTGTCCATGTCGCGACCGCAGTAGTCCTCAATGAGGCCCGTCACGTCAGCCAGGAAGGCCGACACACGGTCTGTTTCATCTGCGGCGATGGGCCGCCCAATACGGGCGGCCACATCGTCAACGGTAGCCAGAGGCAACAGGGGCCTCCTTACGCCGCGTTGTGCGTCGAGATCAGAGTCTCAACGCTCTGAGCAACAACAAGCTGCTCCGGGCGGATTACCTTCGCGTCGTAGATGACACGGCTCTTGATGGCGTTGGTGAACTTCGCCTCTGGCTGGTACGCCTGCATCTCCGCGAACGGAACGATCAGCGAAACCGCAGCAGTGGAGCCCATGAACATGTCCACCGAAGAGAAGTCGGTGTGACGGTTCTTGACCAGCTTCTCAGTGCTCCGAGTGTGGGAACCGAGGGTGTTCGCAACGCGCACCGGGACACCAAGGATGGTGCCGATAACGCCCGTTGGCATAACCGCGCCACCACCGAAGTGCGAGGCGTCGATGAACTTCGGGTCACGCAGAAGCGCAGAGCGCAGCTTCGGAGAGATGAACAGGAAGCGATCCTGTGGAGCACCCTTGATGTCGAGCTTTTCCAGCATCGACACAACGAAGTCGTAAACCGAGATGTCGATACCCGCCGAGAAGTCCCCGTCAACGACCTTGTCAATGGAGCCGTGCAGAGCGGGCAGGCCGGAAACGGTCGCGTTCCGGTCCTCAGCGCCGTTCAGGTCCTTGCCGGCCACAGCCGCAAGGATGGTCTTCGCAATGAGCGAATCCATGGTGTTCGCCAGAGTGCGAGCACGCTGCTTGACCAGGTTCGACATGAGGTCAATACCGGTCTTGGTCTGGAGCTGGTGAAGGTTGTCAAGCTCCAGGTGGAAGCTCGAACCCTTGGCAACGGTCATCTTGATGTACTCAAGTGCCGCGTGGTCCGCCGTACCGATGGAACCGTACGCCTTGACGATTCCCTTATCCGTCACGGTGTCAACGAAGTGCGGGATTCGCACAACGTCGCCCTCACGCCGGAACTCGCCCTCATACTGGCGATTCACGATCTCCGGGGAACCGAGTACAAGATTGTCGTCCAGATCCTCAAGGAGCTGAGAGACCCAAATCTCGGGGATGAAATGGCCGCCTGCGGCCTGAAGTGCACCGGCACCAGCGTTGTTACCGGCCTGAGTCGTAAAAGTCAATGTGGTACCTCTTTAGGTCAGAGGTCCCCCTTCATCAGTGCATCGAGCTTGCCCGCCTTACGGGCAGCGGAAATTTCCTGGGGGGACATTCGAGAAAGGGCGTCACGGCCGATCTGTCCGGCTGCGTAGGAACCGGAATCGCCCTGACGGCCAAGGCCAATCCCCTGGGCAAATTCGGGGGCATTGGACGGCTTGGGAAGGGACCCCACGAATGCCTTGATTGCCTCGGCGTTCACTCCTCCGTCAGCACCGATAAAGGCACTGGTGTTGAGGAATTCCGGGCTCGGCAGGGTCACGCCGGCAGTCGCCGCCTGCACACGAAGCTCTGCATCGACCAGTCGAGTACCGACCTCGGAGAGAGCCGCGTTGCGCGCCTCTTCCTTAGCCTTCTCAATGGCCTTCTCTGCGTCCGTCATGGACGCTTCCTTGAGCTTCTGAAGCTCCGCGCTGGTGTCGTTCCAACGCTTCTCGTTGGTGCGAGAAAGGTTCTTCCACTTCTCCACCTCGGCCTGAAGCGTTTCCGCGTCAGGAGTCGCAGGAGGAGTTACCGGAGGAACCGGAGGGGTTGCAGGGGTCTGCGGGGTGTTCTGATCGTTCGTGGTGTCGTCCATTGGGAGCCTTCCATTTCGGTGGCATCAAAAAAGGCCCCCATTTCGGGAGCCGTCCTTTGCTGATTGGGTCATGCAGCCTTGCGGGCTGCGTTCCCCGAGTTGCCCTGTGGGGCCTTACGAGCTTGCTTCTCGTTGGCCTTAGGATCGTTGGGCTGTTCCGGCTGAGGGGCCGGGTACTTCTCCGCCAACTCCATTGCGTCCTTGGCGTCTTGCTCCCGCATTGAGCGGAAGCGCTCGATCTGCTGTGGGGTATAACCCGCATCAAGAAGGAGCTGATCTCTGGGGGCACCAAGCAATTGGCGCTTGAGGAGAGCGTCCATGTGCTGTGCTTCGGTTCTGTTCTCGGGATCACGCCAGATGACCTCAGCCCCGAAGGCATCGGCTCTCTTGTCGTCCATTACCCGGAAGGCCAGGCGCATTACGCGCTCCCAAGCCTCACCGAAATGCAACATGCGCTCTCGCGTCTTGGCTATCAGTCCAGCCTCAGCAGAGGTGATGGACTCGCCAGACGGAGCCGTACCGCCGTTCAGAAGGAAGTAATGGAACGGGATACGGGAAATTGAGGCCATATGCTGAACCAGCATGTTGACCAAGTTCACGTAGTTCTTGAGGTCAGCAGCCTCGAATTGGCCAAATTTCACATCGGGTGATTCAGCCTGAAGGAGCTTGTCCACTGCGACCTTGTAAGGCTCGACAGGTCGGCCCTGCTCGTCCTCCTGGATCTCAAGACCAGTGACGTACCGCTGTGGCCATGCCGCGTACTCAGAGGCCACGAGGGCGTCAGCCACGGTCTTATTGATCGCGTCAGCAAGGGGGATGATGACCCCAAGGTCCGAGATGAACGGACCAGTGAGGCGGGACCTGTTCGGGATCGGGATGACGGGAGGTTCGCCAAGCGGGTTGGGAGTCTCCTTGTAGTCACCCCAAGCCCCTGTGAGGCCGGTTCCCGTGTAGACGTGGCCGTTCCACCAGAGAGTGACGAACTCCCTGCCCCAGTCGTCCGTGTAGAACTTGGCTGCGGCCTCGATGTCCCAGCGACTTCCGGGCCGGTACTGGACCACCACGTTCTCAGCGCTCTCGATGCTGATAGTCGGCTGGCCGGCAGCGTCAGCCCAAACGATGGCGTACGAGACTCCGTGAACCATGGCGTCCAGGTGGGCCGCGTTCGACTCTGCGTCCAGGTGGTTGCGCTGCCAGATTTCGCGGGCGTCCTTGTCTCCGCCAGGCTCATCCGTCATTTGGAAACCGTCGATGAACATTCGCTCATTGACGCTATCGACGATGAGACCGCAGAAGTTGTCTGACCAGCCCTCAAAGAGACGGCCGAACTCGCTCTGATACTTGGCCTGAGCGAACACCATCTTCTGATGCTTGCCGTCGTAGTAATCCGAGCAGAAACGCAGGTAAGTGCGTCGCCTGAGGAGTTTGCTGTGTAGCCAGTCGACCCAGCCCGAAGGCGTGTTGGGTGGAGACCCAACTTCGATATCAGCCAATGGCTACCACCCCACTACTCGTGACCTCCGGATTTGCATACGGCCATCAGCAATGGCGTCTGCTCTCGCCTCCAGGGCGAGCACGGCGCATACGGCAAGGTCGATCTTCCTTTTGGATCTCGGGCTGTCCTTCTGAATGAGGAGGCCCTGAGGCACCTCACGGGTCACGGCATTAAGAACGTGCCGTGTAAGGCGCGGGTCTCCGTCGTGCTTCAAGTCGCCTACCATTGCGGCAGTGCGGAAACGTTCGACGGCTTGGACCATGCGTGTTGGCTTGTTGGTCCAGAACTCAAAGACGTAGTCCTCGCCATGTTCAATGGACCAGCGGCCGATGTTCTCTTGCCAGTAAGGCGGGTCACCGTAGAACCACTCAACGCGGTACGTCTTGAAGGCCGTATTCACGGCGGCCTCTACGGAGAGAACGTCAACTTCCCAGTCGTCGGGAGCGTGCTCAGGACGCTCCCAGACACCGAGGACGAACAGCTTGGCATCACGCAAGCGCGCTCCGACAAGGCCCGTAGCGTCACCGCGGATCGATCCGTCAAAGCCGATGGCTATTTGATCGCCCGGCTTGATTGGATCGTCTTCGTCCAGGCACGCATCCCACTCGGCCTTACTCATCCAGCCGTCGCTACTTTCAGCGATCTGGTTGAAGAAGAACCGGCAATAGGTGCTGTCTGGAGTCGTACGGTCAAAGAGGATCGTCCTCGTGAGACCTTCGATATCCGCCCACGAGGCGTCACCGTATGCCTCTATGAGGGCAGCACGAACCAAGGCTTCATCTCGGATGTCCTCAAGTTCAAGCGAACCCTCAAGGCAGTCGTACAACCAATATCCCTGAGAGACCATCTCACTCTCGTGAATGATCTGAGCAACGCTGTCCTCGTTAGGGTTGTACGCGTTCGTTGTCGAGACCCAGCGAGAGCCCGCCTTGGTGGTCTTTTCGATATTCCGCTTCAACGTCTGGAAGAAGTCTGGGCCCCCATTCGAAGAAACCCAGTGATGGCATTCGTCCATCAGGCAAAACGATGGTCGATTTCCTTCGTTGGTGCGGCCGGCAGTGGCCTTAGGTTTGATGCTTCCGGGCTTGCCAGACTTGAACTGGACGACCATCTTTCCGATATCCAGGCCGTAGATCGCTTCGGCTGGAGACTCCGAGAGCATTCCTCGGATCATGTCCATCGTCTGTTCCGTCTGGTCCAGGGCAGTAGCGCCAACCTGAACCACCGGAAGCGGGACGGACTTACCGACTGGAAGGCCGAAGGCGTCCCAGTGAGAGAAACGGCATGGGCCTAGGAATTCGACAATGGCGAGGGCCGCCAAGAGCGGCGTCTTTCCCCATCCCTTGGCGCGCCGAAGAGTGGCCGCGCTGTACTTCCACGTTCCATCCGGGTTGATGGCGTAGAACCACAGCACAAAGCGCAATTGCTCAGGCGTGAACTTCCACGACTCACCCGCCGTGTCTCCGTCAGGCTGGACAATGAACTTCTGAGCCCATCGGATGATGCCGTAACCAAGCGTCTCGTTCGGCTTTGGGACCCCTGCGGGCAGGTTGCCTGTCTGCAAGGATCACCGCCTATCTAGGAGCCGTTCAGCAGCTTGTAAAGCTCCTCGTCCATGTCGACTTCCGGAGGGGCCTCAGAGGGCACCGCGGATTCGTTCTCTTCCGTCTTGTCAAAGGTCATTCGGAGCCTGGCCCTGTCCTCGACAGTCGCGCCCCACTTGGCAACCCGCTGCCGGATCTCCCCGGCTAGTTTCAAGTCGCCCTTGAAAAGGCCGTCAACGAGCTTTGCCGTCAGCTCAAGCTCAGCCCAGTCGGTCTCAGTCCAAGCGGCTGTCTGTGGTGCAGTGCTCCACGTCCGCCAAAACCTCTTGGCTCCGGGAGTCGTGATCCCGAGCCCCTTCGGCAGCTCACGGCCGGGCTGGGGTTCAGCCGGCAACGTCTGTGCGTGCTCGTGGACGTTGCGACGCTGGGCGTTCTCCTTGGGTGCGGGACCCCTGGTCATCGGAGCTGCACCCCCGACACGTCCAGGTCGTACAGGTCCGCCAGGTCCTCAAGCTCAAAGATCGCGTCCTGACGCCAACTGGTCTTGCGCTGAGCCCGGTTGGGCTGGTCGGCAGCACGGAGGCGAGGGCCCTCGGGCTCCTCCTGGGCGTCGTACATTGGTGCACCACTTCCTTGAGGCAACAACAAAGAAGGCCCCTCCTCGGGGGCCTGGCATGGTCTAGTCGGCAGGTCTCGAACCTGCGGCCTCCGCATCCCAAATGCGGCGCTCTACCTACTGAGCTACGACCAGAGGAACCCACCACCAGGACCGAGCTGGTGTCTGTGGGCCTGCACCGATTTCCCCAGCGCTGTATGTCTGGGCCACCTCGTATATGTGCCACGGTGGTGTTGCCGCGTCATGACCGCGAGTCGGTCAGTCGGTCAGAGGAGACGGCAACCAATGCTGAGCCGGTTGGATTCGAACCAACATCCCCCGGTTTTGGAGACCGGTGCTCTCCCAATTGAGCTACGTCCCATTGTGCGAGAACCCTCTACACGAGGGCCGGGGAGTGTATGCCCCGCTCACGTCCCGCACTCCGTGAATCTGGTAGGACTCGAACCTACGGCCAGAGGATTAAGAGTCCCCCGCTCTACCAACTGAGCTACAGATCCAGAGTGGCGAGAGCCGGGCTCGAACCGGCGACCTCCGGGTTATGAGCCCGGCGCGCTACCAACTGCGCTATCCCGCTACAGCTCCCCGTCAAGGACTCGAACCCCAACTTCCGGGTCCAGGGCCCGGCGTGCTGCCAATTGCACTAACAGGGAATGGCTGACATGGCTGGACTCGAACCAGCAACCCGAGCATTAACAGTGCCCTGCTCTGCCATTGAGCTACACGTCATTGAGTTGGCCCGGTCGGACTTGAACCGACAACACCCGCCTTGTAAGGGCGGTGCTCTTCCCATTGAGCTACGCGCCAGTGGATCGTGTCGGATTTGAACCGCGACTTCTCCTTGCAAGGGAGACGTGTTACCGCTACACCACACAACCCGAGTTCCGGACGGTCATAACGCGTAGCCGGTTACGCGGACGGGCGAGTTTAGACGTAGGAGTGTTGCCGTCATCACTCCTAGCGCTTCCTACCGGATTCGAACCGGCAGCCTTCCGCTCGACAGGCGGGCGCTCTGGCCGTTGAGCTAAGGAAGCATGAGGCGCGTTACGGGATTCGAACCCGCGTCGCCTCCCGGAAAGGGAGGAGTTCTAGACCGCTGAACTAAACGCGCGTCTCCTCCATCACCTGATCAGGGCGAGTTTCAGAGACAGGGGAGCTACCCCATCTGTTGACCATCCAGGATTTGAACCTAGGACCCCCGCCTTATCAGGGCGGTGCTCTAACCAGGCTGAGCTAATGGCCAAAGAACAGGTGCACGCCAGGTAAGTCGTGCTTTAAGCCCTCACCAAAGGGTGCCTGTCTCTCCCGTGTTAACGCGGCACGGGCACCTCGTCGACCCCACTGGATTCGAACCAGTGACCTCCGGGATTTCACTCCGGTGCTCTACGCGACTGAGCTAGAGGCCGTTACCGCTGCCGGCGGTCCTGTGCCGTCTTCTCTCGGTGGCACGTGCGACAGAGGGTCTGTGCGTTGTCGAGCGTCCAGGTTCCGCCCTGGGCGATGGGGACGATGTGGTCGACCTCCAGTGCCTCACGCTCACCGCAGTGGACACATGCGAACCCATCACGAGCGAGAGCCCGTGGCCTGATGCGGCGGTCCCATACTCGGCGGGCTGTATCCCGGAGCTGGTTCCTCGCGCTGGTCCTGGACCAAGGCCGCTCAGCGGGAGCGTGTGTGTCGCACCTGCCCTGACGTGTGGTTCTCTGTGTGCAACCGCCTACGAGGCAGATGGATGCAGCACGAGGCATGGCCACCACCCCTCTTCGGTCGTACGTTCGAACAGCTTCGGACAGGTTGGTAATGCTTATGTCAACACGCTTGGTGGTGGCCCCGGAGGCTTCTAGTCTGGCGCCGGGGCCACCTGCCCCGCCTGGCTCTCTACCTGGGCTGACCGCCAGCAGGGAGACTCAACAGAGGGGGAAGACCTTCTGAACAGGAACTAGACGGACTACATCAATCCGATTCCTGGAACAGAGCTTCGTTACTTACAGTAGTATTAGAGTCACTGAATCAACAGCATCAGTTGTCTTCAACTCTCACTGTGTATGTACGTGTCCTCTCGGCCTGGATCGGACACCAAGTGACCCGCCTGAGACCTAGATCACACCAGTATCAAAGTGCGGTGTGTAGTGGCTGGTGGGCCCGCTAGAGTAAGCACGCTCTCCATGCTTCTACCCGCTGGAGGTTGCCCAGTGTTAAGCGACAGGCCCGACTGACCAATAGAGGATGGGAAATGAGAAAGCCGATTCTCCCCGGCGATACTGAGCTTCTGAAGCTCGAAGAGGCTGGGCTCACCCATTCCGAAATTGGTAAGCGGTACGGCGTTAGTCGGCAGGCCGTCACGAAGCGGTTCAACGCCATGGGGAAGTACGTCCGTGCGGCATATCGAGACGCGACGGCTGTACTGCCCTGGGATCTGGCCAGCCACCCGGCGAGAGACTCACTCAGGAAAGATGAGTCATTCATGGGCCTCAGGGCCTTCGTGCGCGAGCAGATGGGCGCCGAGGTCTCGGAGAGGTCGGCCCTGGCGCTGCGGACCTTCCACAACCACATCAAGGCTGGAGAGGTTCTAGACCTGGACCCTGTCCAGGGTGCTTGCTGGGTCCGACGCGAGGACGAGCGGGACGGATCACTCGTCATCCGATGGCCCGAGGGCGTTCCAAGGGACGAGCGGACTGCCCTCCTCCACTACACCCCAGCTCAGAGCGGTGCTACCGCTGAGTAGTTGAGGACGCAAGGACCGCAAGCGCGCAAGGCCCGAAGCAGGTATGACCTGCACGGGCCTTTTTTGGTTGTATTGAGTAGATAACGCTTTCCTGTGATCCAGGCCACATCAATTTTCACATTTGCTTCACGCGTTCACAGGCGTACGCTCGTGGTCACGGACGGTCGTTCGTACGGACGTTCGAGCAAGGAGCGGGGAACGGGGAAAGGCGTGGTGCTCATGATCACGGGGGCGGCCTGCCGGTGGCAGACGCATGAGGAGCTGCGGTCAGCCATCGCGCGGGCTCGGGTCGTACAGCGGGCGGAGGTCTACACATCGGATGCCCTGCGCATCCTGCGAGTGGCGACATTGACGGCCGGGTCGTACTTCATCGTCACGGAGTCGGATGCGATGTGCGATGAGGACTACACGGCGCTTCATGGGATCGAAGCCGAGATGATGGCGCCCTGGCGTAATCGGGTTGTGGAATCGGACTACTACGGTCACCCTCACAAACGGTTTCCGTTGTCCAGCAAGTTCGGGGTACACGTAGTGCATCCCGAGTTCCAACCCGAATGGAAGGCCCATGGTCGACCGATTTTCGGTAGTGGCAGGCATGACACGTTCTGTCAGTCAAGCCGAGCAGTACCTAGACAAGTGTCCAAAGCAGTATGAGCTACAGCGAATAGAGCGGGTCCGTCCTCGCCCCGCTGCCTGGTCTCATCAAGGATCGGCATTCCATGCCGCCATCGAGACCTACGAGGAAGGCGGGAGAAGGCTCACCGCGGATCAGGTCGCGGATCTCTTCCACGACGATTACACGAGGCGGGTCAATGGGAGCCTCAAGGAAGAGTCGAACCTTGACCACTGGATGACCGCCGGCACCGATGGGCAGTCGGACATTGAGGCCCGGTACGTCCTCGGGATGGAGCAGACGAGGGCCTACGTCAGGTGGGCCGAGGAGCACAAGCCCTCCATCTGGAAGGACCCCGCCGGCAAGCCCGGCATCGAAACGCACTTGACGGCTGACATCGGTGGTGTCACTGTCCAGGGCTACGTGGACCAGCTCCTAGACCGGCCTGACGGCTCGGTCAGGGTGCGGGACCTCAAGACTGGTTCAACGAAGAGCCGGTTCCAGCTCCAGACGTACGGCGTCCTGGCGCGCAAGGTTCTGGGGGTGGAAGTCAATGACGCAGATTGGTACATGGCGAAGACGGGTGGCTTGTCTCGGCCTGTGGACCTGACGGGAGTCTCTGAGGACGAAGTTGCAGAGCGTTTCGTCAAGATGGATCAGGGCGTGAAGGCTGGGGATTTCCCTGCCAAGCCGGGATTTCACTGTAGATTTTGTGATGTCTCCCACGCCTGTTCCTTTCGCCGCAGGTAAAAGACTGTTGCTCAGGTGAGTGGCATGTGCATAGTCTCTAACTAGCAAGACGCGCCCCATCCGGGGCCTTTTTAAGGCTTCGTAAGTTGCCTGCCGGGTGGGGCGGGTGGCGCGGAAAGGAAGGTGAGCCGTTGTTCTCCCTTGCGCAATCGGTGAGGATTCGGGGGGCCGCTGGCGAGCCGATTCCGCACACGTTCAAGTCCCTGAGGCGGCTAGAGGTCGAGTTCCGACGTTCGGAGCTGTCCCTTGTCGTCGCGGGGCCTGGTACGGGTAAAAGTCTCTTCGCGCTGTTCCTTGCGATGACGGCCAATGTCCCTGTGCTCTACTTCTCCGCTGACTCAAGCTCCGCAACTCAGGTATCCAGGGCTACGGCCATGCTTACCGGAGAGGACTCCAAAACCGTCAAGCGGGCCTTGACGGAGGGGGATTTCTCGGAGTATGAAACGGCTCTAGGAAAGCGCTGGTGGACGAGGTTCAACTTCTCCGCTAGGCCGACACAGCAGGAGATTGAAATTCATCTCCTGTGCTATCTGGAGGTCTACGGGTGTACGCCTCATCTGCTCGTGGTGGACAACGTGACGAACGTCGACACTGGAGTTGTGGGAGACGCGGAGAGCTTCACTTTCGGGCTGGAGGGCCTGTGCGAATATCTCGACGACATGGCGAGGGCGACAAGCGCTCATGTGCTCGGTCTCCACCATGTGACAGGTGAACACTCGGATGGCCTCAAGCCCATCCCGCTCAGCGGCGTAAAAGGCAAGGTACACCGCGTACCGTCGCTCATCCTGACCATTCACAAAGAGGTTGACGGAATGAACTCCCGCATCCTTCATGTGAGTCCGGTCAAAAATCGAGAGGGATTCGAGGACTCCTCTGGGGGGACCTTCGCGAGCTTCCGACTCAATCGCGCAAACCTGCGTTTGGAGGAGCTTGACGAGGAGCTTCCGGAATCTTTCGCTAGCTAATAAGTTGCCTGCCGGGTATGAAAGGCGTACCTTGAAAATGGAAAGCGTTGCAGCAGTTCAGAGCATCAGGGGCGGATTCAAGGCTGAGCGTGAGTTCGGCTTCGCGCTTCAGGGTCGGTTCCCTGGTCTGGATCTGTCGGAGGTGGATACCGAGGGTGTTGCCATGGTGATTCAAATTGGTGACGCGAAGCGGCTGAACCTGCACCAGCTTTCCAGGGTCCTCGTGGGGGCCGCCAAGGGGGGAGTGAAGACCGCAGTCATCAACTTCCCTGGTAGGGGGCTGAGCACGGCAATCCCGCTGTTCAACCTCTTCGCCATGGTGGACGAGACCGCCCGACTCAAGGAACTCCGGAAGCTGGAGGCGGCCATCAGGACGGGGGTCTAATGGCCGAACCCCGCAAGGGATTTCGGGAGTGCACGAAGTGCGGGAAGAACAGAGCTGAGAGGTTCTACACACCTCGGGGGAAGGTCTGTTCTTCCTGCCGCAAGACCAGTCGCCGGCAGGCGTCGCGCAATGCGCGACTCCAAGCAACCTACGGGTTGTCTGCCGAGGACTATCAGCGCCTCTTCGAGGCGCAAGGGGGCAAATGCGCGATCTGCCTAGAAACGCGTAAGACAAATTTGGCCGTGGACCACTGTCACAAGACAGAGGCGGTTCGCGGCCTTCTTTGTGCCCGCTGCAACAGCCAGCTCCTAGCACGGGGGGCTAGGGACCGGCCAGAGGTATTGCGGCGGGCCGCCGATTACCTAGAGGACTTTCCGGCTTGGAAAATCCTCGGACCTCGCTACACATACGACAAGGGGAATGACGATGGCTGAGGCGAAGAGCACCACCATTGAGAAGCAGGTAACCGAGAAGAAGCAGGTTCCGGCCATCACACTGACTCTCTCCATCGAGGAGGCCGAGGCGCTTCAGGCGCTCGTGGGCCGCGTCTCTGGAAGTACCTACGCCTCCCCGCGCAAGCACACGGACGCCATTTACATTGCGCTCGACCGAGCGGGCGTGAGCACCTACGCCAAGCCGGTCAGCCGGCAGATCGAGGGTTCCCTTCGCTGGCTGGTTGAGCCCAAGGCGAAGTCCCCCCGCTTCTAGAGCGACGACAAGTCAGTTACACCCCAACTAACACCCCAAGGAATCAAAATGGCTGAGGCCAAGCGCACGATCATCGAGCAGGAAGTCACCGAGACCAAGAAGGTGCCGGCGGTCACTCTGACGCTCACCGTCGAGGAAGCAGAAACGCTGATGGCGGTTGGTGCCAAGGTCGGCGGTGACCGTTACACCAGTCCCCGCAAGCACTACGAGGCGGTTACCAAGGCTCTGCGCAACGCTGGTGTACGCGACTTCACGGCGAGCGGTCCGCACCCGTACAAGCACCTGGAGCCGTACTCGCCGGGCGTGAACTTCAGCGAGAAGCCGACTCGGAACAGCAGCTCTGCGTTTCGCTTCTGATGAGCGACGCGAACACAGGCTCTGCCTCGTCGTACTCCCGTCAGTGGCGCGGTAACTACCACATGTGGCAGGCCGCAGCCCGAAAGTACGAATTCCCGGTGACGCGCTACAAGGTGGGTCCCAATGGTGAGCGACAGCTCATCGAAACCACCGATCGCTAGAGTCCTCGCCCTTTACTACGGGTTTGAAACGAAGGCAACGAGGGGGCGAGTGAAAATCGCTTGCCCCCTCCCTTCACATCCGGACTCGAATCCTTCAGCGTCGGTGGATCTCGATAGAAACCGATGGAACTGCTTCGCCTGCAATCTAAGCGAAGACAGCTATGCCGTGATCATGAGGGAGGAAGGAATTGGCTTCCCTGAAGCCAAAGAACACGCACGTACCCAACTCGGTGGAGATAGCCAAGCGATATCACCAGAGCTACAAGGGGAGTCCGGCCGAGGAGTACGTAGCGGCTCGGGGGCTCGCCAAGGTCGCAAGCAGTTTCGGTCTGGGCTACGTCGGTTCGGCGATACCTGGTCATGAACGGTACGCGGGATACCTGGCCATCCCCTATATCCGCCCTGCCGGCGGAGATGACGGGGTTGCAACCGTTCGCTTCCGGTGCATCGCAGATGAGTGCGTGAAGGACTCTGACGGGACGTACTTCTTCCAGAAGGGCGAGAAGGAAAGGCACCAGGAGCACGGGAAGTACAGGAGCCTTCCGGGGGACCCTCCGAGGCTCTACAACACTTCGGCCCTGATCGAGCCCAGCCCGGTCCTGGTGGTGGTTGAGGGCGAGTTCGACACTCAGTCCTGGGCTCTGGCTGGAATCCCATCCGTGGGCGCCCCTGGCACTGGTACATGGCGCGACTACTGGACTCCCGCACTGCTGGGATACGAGACCGTTTTCCTCATTGCTGAGGATGATCCTGGCCTTGTCTTCATGGATGAGCTAGCGGCCGATATACCTAACGGCAAGGTCATCAAGATGACCGATAGCCGTGACTCCAATTCAGTCCTTCTCAACTTCGGCCCTGAGGCCCTGATGAAGCGGATCGGCCTGTGAACAAGGTAGGCGACAAGGTACTAATCCAGACTGGCGAATACTCCGGATATCGCGGGCGGATCGCCAGTGTCCAGAATCCTTCCCAAGCCTTCCCATACGCCTACTACGTGAAGGTGTTTGCTCCGGTTGTCCGCTACCTCTGGTTTGCGGAAGACGAAGTGAAGGCGGATCTCGTGAAGAGCGACCCGATAGGCCAGGCGGATTCCGTCAACCACCCGGCGCATTACACATGGCTTCCGAACGGCCTTGAGGTCATCGACCTCACGGAACACATGAACTTCAACCGGGGCAACGCAGTCAAGTACATCGCTCGTGCCGGACGGAAGTCCAAGACAACCGAGCTTGAAGACCTCAAGAAGGCCGCTTGGTACATCACTCGGGAAATCTCTCGACTGGAGAAGTCATGAAGCGCTTTGCTCTCGTTCTCGGGGCCGCTATCGCGGCCCTTTCTCTTTCCGCGTGCAGTGCAGTGACCGAGCAGTGGAATGACGCTCCGGTCCAGTACAAGGACGACGGCCCGGCGGTTATTCACTCCATGCCGGACGGCTTCGCCAACTTCGCCAGCAAGTGTGACGGCTTCGGCCATCGTGTTTTCACTACCAGGGGCGGCGAGTCCGGAAAATCCGTTGCCGTCATGGCAGATCCGAAGTGCTACAAGAAGGGCAAGTGAAGTGATCACCACCACTGACGCTCAGGTTATGGCGACGCTCAAGCAAGTTGTTTCCGAGCGCCCCGAGTACACGTACTCGGCCCCGGAATACATGGTGGTCGGGGAGGACGCCCCTGCGAGCTGTTTCTACGTGCACGTGGGCAAGGACGGTCAGTCCGTTAGCGCGGGCTGCGGAGTCGGTGAGGTGTTTCACCGCCTGGGGGTGCCTCTTGAAGAGATGCGCCGATACGAAGGCCAGACCTCGCTACAGATGATCAAGCACGTAATCAGTGGGGTCACCCGCGAGACAGCGAACAAGCTGCGGATATTCCAGGCGGAGCAGGATTCACAGCGTACTTGGGGTGAGTCCTACGTACGAGCGACGGGGGAGACCATTTGAAGCGTGTAGTCGTCGTCAGTGACCTTCAGGTTCCGTACCACGATCAGAAGTCCCTCAACAATCTCATCAGCTTCATCGGGGACTATCAGCCTGACGAGCTGTATCAGATCGGGGACCTGAACGACTATGAAACTCCCTCGCGCTGGAACGAGGGAACCCGATACGAGTATCAGCAGCAGGTCAAGACCGAGTCCGAGAAGACGAAGCGGGCTGTATTCGAGCCCATCAGGGCTGTGTACGACGGGCCCTTTGGGATCTTGGAAGGCAACCACGACCTTCGGCCGCGAACGTACCTGAGTGCCAAGGCTCCTGCCCTGGCCGAGTACGCAAGCGACTTCCACTTTTCCAAGCTGCTGGACTTCGACGGCTTCGGTATCTCGCTCACTCCACCGTTTCACCGGGTGGGCCCGGACACCGGACTCATCCACGGTCATGAGATCAAGGGCCTGTCGAGCATCGCGGGCACGACCGCCTACGGTCATGCCAGCAAGGCGACCATGAATCTCGTCATGGGCCACACTCACAGGCTCGGCGTCCGCCGGCACGGCCCTTCGCATCTCGGGGGAATGCGATGGGGCTTCGAGGTGGGGCACCTCATGGACCCAAGGAAGGCTCAATACCTTGGTCCTGGTGCAGTGGCCAACTGGCAAGCCGGTTTCGGCATTCTCTACGTCGGTGACCACGACGTATCCCCCTACCCCGTAGACATTCGTCGAGACGGCTCTTTCGTCGTGGAAGGCGAGCGCTACGGCAAGCTCGTTCGTGGCGCCGGGGGGCGCTTTGCAAAGAAGGGGGACACCACGTGACTGAGATCGACTGGGCTCACGTGGCGGAGATCGCAGACAAGACGGCTCGGTCAATCGCCTCAGCCTGGAGCGTGGTTGAGAAGGACGATGTGAAGCAAGCAATCCTGCTTCACGCCTACGAGCGCCGAACGCTGATCGAGGCCAACTACACCGACACCTTCCTTTGGCTGTTCGCCAAAAAGGCGGGAACGCAGTATGCCTCAAAGGAACGGGATGCGCGAGACGTTGAGGATGGGCGCTACTACTACACGCCCGACGAAGCGAAGTTGGCGCTAGCTACTTTCGTTTACAGCGACGAAGAGCTTGGCCAGATGCTCGGCAAAGAGGATGACCTTCTCTCCTGCCGGATCACAGACAACGTCGTCTCTGCCCGGCTCGATGCGTCCTTGGCACTCAACAGGCTCACCCAGAGCCAACGAGCCGTACTGATGCGGCGATACGTCTACGGAATCCCTCCGAAGGACGACACGGAGCGCAAGGCAAGCAACCGCGGCCTTGATGCCCTCGCCCGTCAGATGAACCGCGACCTACGAAAGGTGACTGCATGACTTTTCCAACCGACACGGCAAAGACCGTGTATGAGCGGACGTACTCCCGAGTGAAACCGAACGGCCAGCAGGAAACTTGGAAGGAGACCGTTGAGCGTGTCGTAGACGGCAACCTTGCCCTTGTCCCCGAGCGGTACGTAGAGGACGGGGAGCGGGCGGCGCTGCTCGACCTGATCGGCAGCTTCCGCGTGCTGCCGGCGGGACGGCACCTCAAGAGTTCGGGGGTCGCACCCTTCGCCCTGAACAACTGTTGGGCGGCAGGCTGGGACGCGAAGCGCCCTGAGGAACACTTCACGTTCGCGCTCCTCCGCCTGGCGGAGGGTGGGGGTGTCGGTGCCAACTACTCATCGAGGTACTTCGAAGGCTTCCCCGAGCTGGTCATCCCGGTAGAGGTTCACATCGTCTGCGATCCGGACCATGCGGACTTCCTCGACCTCGTTGAGGCTGGGCTGATCAGCACCGAGTACAGCCACGAGTGGACCGGGGCCTATCAGGTCCAGGACAGCCGCGAGGGCTGGGCTGAGGCCCTGGGCGACCTCATACGGACCGCCCACGACCCTCAGACGCGTCACGCAGCTCGGGTCTACGACGTGAGCCGTGTACGGGCTAAGGGAACGCCCCTGAAGGCGTTCGGGGGCACGGCCAGCGGTCCGGAGCCCTTCGGGCGGATGCTCAAGGCCGTGGGCCAGGTGCTCAAGGACGCACACGGGCGCCAGCTCCACGGCATCGACGCCATGCGGATTGACCACGAAATCGCTGAGTGCATCGTCTCTGGCGGCGTGCGTCGGTCGGCCCGCATGTCGATCATGCATTGGCGTGACCCGCTCATCTGGTCGTTCCTGCGGATCAAGGCGGAGGGAGGTCACTGGACGACCAACATCAGTGTGGAGATTGACGACGAATTCATTCGTCTTCTCCGCAAGATGTCGAGTCCGTCTATGCCGATCCTTCGGGAGATCGCTGCCGGAATGCTCAGGAATGGAGAGCCCGGAGTTTGGAATTCGAGTCTGACGGCAAAGGGGGAGGTTGACGGGACGTACACCACGAACCCTTGTGGCGAGGCAACATTGACTCCCTGGGAGCCCTGCAACCTCGGAAGTGTGAACCTCGGTGCGTTCGTGGACAATGACGGGGAGATAGACGACGAGGGCATTCGGAAGGCTCACAGGTATCTCACTCGGTATCTGATCCGGGCCACCTTCGCCAAGGTTGCTGACCCGAAGTCTGCTGAGGCTATCGCCAAATACCGGCGCATCGGTGTAGGGCATCTAGGGTTCGCTGACTTCCTGGTGAAGATCGGTGTGAAGTATTCCGAGGCGGCCAGGAAGGGTGTGGACTTTGAGCTAGACATCATGGCTCAGACAGTCACCTTTGCGGCTCGGGAGTATGCCAACGAGTTGCGGATTCCTGTCCCGATCAAGACGCGTGTGATCGCCCCTACGGGGACGACCAGCAAGCTCGCCGGCACCAGTGGCGAGGCAGTTCACGCGCCATTCGCAGGGTACTTCAAGCGCCGTATCCGCTTCTCTGACCTTGAGCCCTCTGAGAAGGCTCAGGTGGAGGAGTACCGGCGCAAGGGCTACCACGTGGAGCCCGACAAGAACGCGGCCAACACCTCTGTTGTCACCATTCCGACGAAGGACCCGCTTGTTGAGATCGGAGGCGAGAACTTCCAGCACGCTGGAGACCTCAGCCTTCGGGACATGCTGTCGGTCCAGGCGCTCTATCAAGAGCACTGGGCGGATCAGGCGGTGTCGTACACGGTGAACATTGACCCCAACGCATATTCGGTTGACGATCTCGTTGAGGCTCTGGTGCCCTTTCTCCCGAGGCTCAAAGGGACCACGGTATTTCCGGAGCTTTCCTTTGAGCAGCCGCCTTACGAGCGGATCACCAAGGAAGAGTACGAGGAGCTTGCGAAAGCCGTAGGCATCGAGACCTCAGACACCTCTTACGACGAAATGTGCGCCTCGGGCGCTTGCCCGATCTAGGGCCCTCTTCATGCCCAGAAAGTTGCCTGCCGGGTAACGCAGACCCAACCGGAGTGAGCTGCATGAGCTTCCCGAACCCGTTCGATGGCCCCTCTCCCTGGGGCGAACAGGAAACTCCAAAGGAGACCACGCCTATGACCCAGAACGCTGTGACCGCTTCCACTGCGAACAAGTTCAAGATCGGCCTGACCTTCAAGGCCGCAGCCGGATACGACGCCGAATGGATCACTCCGACCGTCTACGGAGAGACCGCCGAAGAGGTGGCAGTCAACGCAGTGGACGTGATGAAGGCCCTTGCCGACAAGGGCGTCATCGACCTTGCTGCACTTGCGGCAAAGAAGGTGCGGGAGACCCACCAGCCGACCGCCGGCAAGGGGGGCAACTCGGCACCCAAGACCTTCCAGGGCGGCAAGGTCCAGACACAGAGCGCCCCGGCGCCGGATAACGACTCCTGCTCCCACGGCCGGACTCTGCGGGAGGGGCAGGGCGCCAAGGGCGCTTGGGCCGCGCTGTTCTGCAACGCGCCGAAGGGCTCGCAGTGTGACCCGCTCTGGCGGCAGAAGGACGGCTCTTTCTCGTAAGGGCTGACCGCTCGTACAAGGCACCTCAGGGGGCCGGGGATTCCTCGGCCCCCTTTCCTTTTGGAGTCATTCAATGGCGGACATCTCCATGCGGTCTGACGTAACCGTGAAGCTGGTCAACGTATCGGCCAGTGACGCAATGGTTGCAAAGGCTGCACGAGTCTCGACCATCGGCAAGCAGTCGACTGCTGACGGTCTGCCGACCGAGGGTCTTATCAACTTCCTGATGCGAGACAGGCACGGGAGCCCTTTCGAGCACAACTCATTCACCTTCCTTGTAGAGGCCCCGATCTTCGTTGCCCGCGAGCACATGAGGCACAGGGCGGGGTGGAGCTACAACGAGGAATCCGGAAGGTACAAGGAACTAGAGGGCGTCTTCTACAAGCCTGCGGCTGAAAGGAACCTCGTTCAGGTCGGCAAGGCGGGCGCCTATCGGTTCGAGCCTGGGAATGAGGCACAGAAGCACGTGGTTGAGCGTGACTTCTACTCGGCCTATGCATGGGCCTTCCAGCACTACACAGGGATGCTCAACCGTGGCATTGCCCGTGAAGTGGCTCGGATGGTTCTCCCGGTCGGCATCTTCACGTCGTACTACGCGACGTGCAATGCGCGGTCCCTCATGCATTTCCTGAGTCTCCGAACCATCTCCGAGGATGCCCAATACCCCTCGTTCCCTCAGCGGGAAATTGAGATGGTCGCAGAGAGGATGGAACGCGAGTTCCACATGTCGATGCCTCACACCCATGCCGCCTTCATCAAGCACGGTCGCGTAGCGCCGTAAAGGGGGTACGGGGGGATCAGGAAACTACTTGACCTCTATTGCTGCCAGGGGGGAGCAAGTAAGGGGTACCGCGACGCGGGCTTTGAGGTGGTGGGCGTTGACATTGCTCCGCAACCTCGTTACCCGTACGAGTTCCTACGGGCCGAAGCGATTCAATTCCTACTCACATATGGGCATCGATTCGACCTCATCCACGCTTCTCCGCCGTGTCAGCTCTACAGCAAGACACAGCGAATCATGCAGAACGAGCACCCGGACCTTTTGGGCCCTACTCGCGACGCTCTTAACGCCGTGGGCGTGCCTTGGGTGATTGAGAACGTGATGGGGGCCGAACCGGAGATGCATGACCCTGTGCTCTTGTGTGGCGCGTACTTCGGACTCAACACCTATCGCCATCGACTCTTTGAGTCGGGCGGGTGGGAGTTGAAGGAACCACACCACCCGGAGCACATAAGGCGCCAAACCAAGATGGGGCGCCGCCGAAAGCCCGACGAGATGGGAATTTACGTTGGGAACTTCATTGGCGTGGACGGCGCCAAAGAAGACCTAGGTGTTCCTTGGATGTCCCGCGAAGGGATTCGTGAGTGCATCCCGCCTGCCTACACGGAATATGTAGGAAAGGCGTTCCTTGAACAACTTCAGTAGACGGGGGAGGTCTCATGAAGCAGCTCGCTTATCGGCTCAAGGGTCAGCCGATCTCGATTCGCGTTGTCGAGTCTGAGGGGGACCTCTCTGCGTTTGAGGAGTTCATCTCTCGGCATCGAATCCTTGGGTTCGACACGGAGACAACCGGACTTGACTGGTGGGCCCCTGACTTCAGGTGCCGGCTGGCCCAGTTCGGTACGGGCTCAGAGACATGGGTAATCCCCGTGGATCTGGGCCCGGTCTTTGCCGAAGCCGTCCGCCGAGCCCTGCGCCGCCTTGAATGGCTCGTTGCCCATAACGGCACGTACGACCTTCACGTGGTCGAGCAGACCCTTGGAATCCCCATGGAGGAGCTTGCTCCGAAGATGTGGGACACCAGCCTTCTCGCGCACCTCGTTGACCCGAGGGCCGTGAAGGAGCGCGGTCCTGGTCTGAAGCTGGAGGAGCTGACCAAGTTCTACATCTGCGAAGAGACCGCAGATGAGGTCAAGGGCTCGATGACGTCCATTGCCAAGAGATACAAGACGACCAAAGAGAAGATTTGGAAGCTGGTAGAGCTGTTTGACCCGGACTTCTTGCTCTACGCAGGAATGGACCCGGCCCTTGCCTATCGGCTCTTCCAGATCCTCTATCGTCTCGTACCGTACCGCTCCAAAGAGCGGGGACTCATAGGCTGGGAACACCGACTCTCCCACGTCACGGCCAAACTTGAGCGAACTGGTTACATCATCGATGTTGAGTACGCCGAGATGCGGTGTGCTGAGCTGCTGGATGAACAGCAAAATTGGGAAGCAGTCGCGCACTCCTTTGGTGTCGAGAACCCCAACTCCAACCAGCAGCTCATTGAGGTGTTCCAGTCCCTCGGGGTGAAGCTCACGAAGCGAACCAAGCCGAGTAAGAATCACCCCAAGGGCCAATTGGCCATGGATGACGATGTTCTGTCTGGGCTGAAGCACCCTCTTGCCGATGCGGTAATCAAGTCGCGCAAGGCTGGGAAGTGGCGTAAGACGTGGTTTGAGAGAGCGCTGAACGGGCGAGGCCCCGATAACCGGGTACACGCGTCGATCAATTCTCTCCAGGCTCGAACGTCTCGTATGAGCATTTCCGGGAGCATCCCGGCACAGACATTCCCCTCGGGTGATGGCTATGTCCGAAACATGTTCTTGGCTGACGAAGGTCACGTCAGTTGCTCAATCGACTTCGGCAACATGGAGCTTCGTTACCTGGCGGCATTCTCTCGTGATCCCACGATGTTGGACGCCTTCCTCAATGGAAGGGACCTGCACCAGATCACGGCGGACGCTGCCGGCGTTCCCCGCAAGATCGGCAAGATGGCCAACTTCTTGACGGTCTATGGGGGCGGGTGGGGTGCTCTCATGGAGCAGGCCCATATTGACGAGGAAACCGCGAGGAAGGTACTCGACGCCTTCGCCGCTACATATCCGGGGGTTGGTGCCTTCGGTAGGCGACTGGCCGATGAAGCTCGTAAGACGGGCTTTGTCTACACGGCTACTGGGCGACGGCTGCCGGTTGACCCTGGCAAGTGGTTCAGGGCCTTGAATTACTTCATCCAGGGTGGAAGCCGTGACGTAACAGCTCGGGCCCTGCTGAAGCTCGACGCTGCGGGGTTCACCCCGTACATGCGCCTTCCGATTCACGACGAGATCGTTTTCTCGTTCCCGGAGAAGGAAGCGCGTGACATGGCGCGAGATGCCGCCAAGATCATGGAGTTCCCTGTTCAGGGTCTCCTCATTCCGGCTGATGCGGAAATTGGTGGACGCTCCTGGGGGAGCGTTCTGGAACTTGAAGAAAGCAAGCACTAGGGGGATTTGATGAGCGAGAACGAGAACCAGAACGAGCCGGGCGAGATCGAAGCCGCGGGCTCGTTCGAGGAGCTGATTTCCGGCATCGAGTCGCAGATGAACGCCGCCCGTCTGCACAAGCAGGGCGCCTATGCCGTCACTGCTGCCCGCATCTCCGGGACTGTCCTCACTGAGGCCATGGCGTCCGGTGTTCCTCACGACCTCGCAAAGGAGATGGCGGGCGACACGTGGAACACCATCATGGGCCTGTCTCCCGTTGAGTACGTACAGACTGACGCGGAAGTCTGAGGCTTCTCGTAACCGGCTCCCGCACATGGACTGACGCAGCCCTCTTGGAGGGTGTCATAGGTGAGGTGCTGTGGCTCGGCAGGTATAGGCCCCGTGACGTTCTACTCGTTCATGGGGCCTGTCCTCGGGGGGCTGATGCCCTAGCCGACCGTTTTGCCCACGAGATCGGAATGAGCGTCTGCCGACACCCAGCCGAATGGGGTGCCTATGGCAAGCGAGCGGGGTTCCTCCGCAACGCGGAGATGGTCAGTGCTGGGGCTGATCTCTGTTTCGCCTTCATCAGGGACGGCAGTGCGGGCGCCTCTATGACCGCAGACCTTGCCGTCAAGTCAGGGATACCAACTCACATCTTTACCCAGGGGGATTGATGGCTTCCGAGATGGAAGAGCGCTGTGAGCCGTGGAGAGACGGACTGAAAGGACTGCCGTATGCCTCTATCGTTCCTGATCGCAGTCCAGTGCTGAAGTACCACAATGGGCTTCATAGGGCAAAGTCTGCTGTCGCCTATGAGCGCCCTTCTCGCTACAACTCTCTAACCCGAGAGTTCGAATATCGGGGTGTACGGGGCGGTGAGGTCTACGAACGTGACGGGAACTCTTGGCGCCTCCTTCATCGAGTTGAGGCGGGGACTCTGCCTGAAGACCTTCCTTGGAGGGGTGGGGAATGATCGATATCGAAGACATGGAGATGGACTGTGAGTGAGGCTCTTCGGGCGTTCCTCACGGAACTGTCAGACCTGACAACGAAGTACGGGTTCGTCATTGAGGGCGACGGAACGAGCGATGGATATACGGGGTTCGCAGTTGTCCGGGGGAATGGAGTCAGGCGAGACCTCGTCCATGACGGAGAGCGGTACGACGCCTACTGAGCGCCCGTCCTGGGACGTGTGGGCGCTCGGCATAGCTGACGCTGTGGCACCTCGGGGGGACTGCACCAGATCACGTGTTGGTGCGGTCCTCCTGGACCGTAGGCGCCGTGTAGTCATGTCGGGGATGAACGGGACTGTCCCCGGCGAGAGAGGTTGTCTAGCGGGCGCCTGTCCACGAGGACGGCTGACGTACGAGCAGGTCCCCGCCGGCAGCGATTACGGGAACTGCATTGCGATCCATGCGGAAGAGAACTTGTTGATCAACGCCAGGCGTGAAGACCTGGAAGGCGGCACGGTCTATGTAACCCGTGCCCCGTGCTACCGGTGCTTGCCTCGCCTCAAAGCGGCAGGGGTCTTCCGGGTGGTCTGGCGTACGGAAACGGGCTGGGAAGCCAAGGTGTTGGACTGGGGGAAGTATGACTCTGGAGGAATGGGTAAGGCGGGAGCTGGATAAGCTCCCGCCCTTCTCGGAGGAACAGGACCGAGACCTTCGTCAGATCCTCGGTCTCTCGGACATCACTTCCGGGGAATGACCCTCAACAGGTTGGGATCGAAAGGCGCCTTCCTGGAGCGTCCTTCCGGAAGCGGCATGATGATGACGGCCCGGAGGATCTTCCCTATAGCCATCCTCTTCTGAGTGAGGTCCATGGGGGGAATCTTCTTCTTCGGGTCCCCGTACCACCGTGACCGATCCCATCCATTGAAGGCATTTGTCTCGGCAACCGCTACGGCGTGCTCTTCCCGGTCTTGCTCAAGCCCCTTGATTTTGTCGTCAAGGCCGGGAAGTAGCTCATAGAACGAGTCATCATCAATGCCACCCTCCATCCACTTGGATGTGAGGGCCTTTTTCTTTTCCTTGATTTGCTTCAGAAGTTCCGCGCCCTCCCAAGGTGTCTCCTTCTTAGGGACAGTCTTGTACCGGGCTTCCAGAGCAGCTACAACCAAAGCCTCAAGGTGTGCGTCCACTTCTTTTCCGTTCCGGGCGACGCCACCACACCCAAGCTCGTTGCACACGTACTCATGCATGTCAGGGTCTTTCTTGGTGGGGCGACGGGTTCCCCCAATCTTGGTGTGGCACATGACGTCAACGGGAATGTTCCCGCAGCGGAGGTACCCGCTGAACAGGTATTTGCGTGCTCGACCCTCAGGCGGACCAGGGTTCTTCCCCCCGCCGTTGGTCAATCTGCTTCCTGTTCTAGCGCCCCTCTGCTTCGAGAGGTTGCAGATGTATCGCCACTCTTCCGGGGTACCGATGGTTTCCCACTGGCCGACAACGGGGTTTCCCTCCTTGTCGACTACCAGCTTTCCGTGAATCTGTCGGTAGCCATAGTTTGTGGCATTGGTGAGATACTGGCGGACGGTTTCGCCGCTCCAATCCGCTCCACTGGCACCCACTACGCCGCGCTCACGAAGTCGCAGGGCAATGGTTTTCCATGCCGCGCCTTCCATAGCCCATTTCTTCATTTCTACGGCCCAATAGCCCTCTTCGGGGTCAAGTTTCTCGTTGACCTTCCGACCCTTGAGAGGGTCCTGAGGCAGGTACCCAAAGCGTCGACGGCCACCGGGCGTGGTGCCGTCCTGTGCCCTGCGGTTGATGTTGCGAGTGATGCGCTCCTTGGTCTTGGTGACTTCTCCCTCAGAGACACCGGAGTTGACCAGGCCCACGATGTTCCCGCCGACGCTGGCAATGTCGTACTCCTTGCCTCGCTCAACGAAGATCCCATCTCCAGCCGTGATCACGGCCCGGCGAAACCGGATGTAGTCCTCAGGGAGGCGCCACACACGCTCGTGCTCGGTCGCGACGATGGCGCGGACAGGGAACCCCTCCGGGACCTTGCGGTGAAGGAGCGCCTTCGTCATCTCCAGGAAGGCGGGCCGGACAACCTCCGGGTCAGCCGCAGTGATGTTGTTGTCTTCGTAGAAGCGGACGATGGCGATGTTGTGGGCCGCGCCGGACTCCTCGTTGCCCTCGTGCTGGTGGCGGACGCCCCGGCCCTTCTCCTTCGACAGGGCTTGCGTGGCCGACCGAACCGCCTGGTCCCCACTGATGCGGGCGTAGTCGAGGCCGGGCACCCTGCCGTCTAGCCACTCCTCGAACGTCATGCCCTGCTGGATTGCCCGCACAAGCTCCGGGTTGAGGTAGCTCTTCGAGCTGCCCGCCATCGTTCCTCCCCTTGGTCTGCTACCCATAGGTTGCCTGCCGGGTGCCCCGGCAGGCAACTTACTTGTCCTACGGTTCACAGATTGACTTAGACGAGTGGATGGCCGACTACGGCTTCCTGGAGGACGAGGGGCCGAGCGCGCGCGTCGCCGACGTCCTGAACGACAAGGTGCACGGCGCCATCCCCTCCCTCGTCCACATGCACCCGGACGAGACGGTCGGCCAGGCCATCGAGGTGCTGCGCGAGTACGGCGTCTCGCAGATGCCGATCGTGAAGCCCGGCGCCGGTCACCCGGACGTCATGGCCGCCGAGGTGGTCGGGTCCGTCGTCGAACGGGAGCTGCTGGACGCCCTGTTCACCCAGCGCGCCTCGCTCGACGACCCGCTGGAGAAGCACATGTCGGCACCGCTGCCGCAGGTCGGCTCCGGTGAGCCGGTGGGCGACCTGATGACCGTGCTCGGCAGGGCGGACGCGGCGATCGTGCTGGTCGAGGGCAAGCCGACCGGTGTCGTCAGCCGGCAGGACCTGCTCGCGTTCCTCGCCAAGGGCGGGGTGTAGCGGCCGGAGTGGCGTTCGGCGGACGTGCCGGACACCGAACGTGCCGGAGCCGGACGCGGGACGTGCCGGACGCCGGACGTGCCGAACGCCGAACGGGCCGGAGTCGAACGCGGGACGTGCCGGACGCGGGACGTGCCGGAGCCGGACGCGGGACGTGCCGGACGCCGGACGTGCCGGACGCGGGACGTGCCGGACACCGAACGTGCCGGAGTCGAACGCGGGACGTGCCGGACGCCGGACGTGCCGAACGCGGGACGTGCCGGAGGCCGGACGCGGCGACGAAATGCCCGCAAAGGGCCCCCTGTGTCGAAAATTGTTGCGAGGCGGGGGTTTGACTTCGCAGAAGTGGTACGAGCGCGTCACGTCCGCGCAGCACTCGCTTAACACGGGTCCGGCACATTGGTGGATGTCGGCAGGGCGGGAGCGGCTCCCCGCCCCGGCCGACGACCGAAACGGCGTCAAGGACCTCCGGAGCGGCTCCCGGACCTCCATGGACGCCACGGACGCGTAAGCCCGGTCCTGACCCGGCCCGCGTCCCCCGCGGGGACCGCCGTCGTCCCGCCCCCCGTCACACGGGGGTGCGGCGGTCCCCGCGCAGATCTCTTCCGGACTCTTCCGGAAACCTCGTGCGGGTCACCCCTCCCAGTCCGTGTCGCCGCTCTTTCCCCCGCGCCGGCGCAGGGCCGACGAACCGCGCAGCGCCCAGGCCAGGTTCACGCCCACGATGCCCGCCCAGGTGACGAAGAGGCCGCGCAGGTCGGCCACGCCGCCGCCGATGCCGGACAGGGGGATGGCGACGACGAGCGAGACGACGCCGAAGCCGTAGCGCTCGCCCCAGCCGTCGGTCGACGTCGACTTGGGAGCGCTGCTGCCCCGGGCCACCACCATCTGCTGCTCGGCGACCTGACGCCGGACCCGGCGCTCCACCGCCCCGTCGATGCGCTGGTCGACCTTCTCCAGGAACGAGTCGACGAGCGCGGACTCGTAGTCCTCGCCCAGCTCCCGGCGGGCGTGCAGGGTGGCGGAGAGTTCCTTCTTTAGCTCGGTGTCCCCGAGCCGGGTGTCACGAGCATCCATACCGGTCATGCTCTTCACGGTAGGGAGCCGGGGGGTGCCTGGCACTGGGGTTAGCCCCCCTGTTGGCGCACCGGTATGCCTGCGTGGCCCCGGCCCGCCCTCCCGGCGCGGTCGTCGCTCTCGCCCGTCCCTGCCCGCCCCTTCCTGTGCCGGGTTCCAGGTGGTGCCCGGCGATCACCGCCCGGCATTCCCTGCCCGGCATCTCTTGCCCCGCCTGTATAGCCTCATGCAGAGTTCTCAGTGTCTGAATATCCGGTGTCTGAGCGCCCGGTGTCCGTACGGGGCTGGAGGCTGCGGTGAAGTCCTCTCCGATCGTGGGCGCGTCGGACGCCCCCGCCGTCGCCGTGGCGGCCGTTCCGGCCGGTCTCGTCGTCCTCGACGGGCATGCCGTCGGGGTCGCCGACATCGTCCGGCTCGCCGACGGGAGCGCGCGGCCCGTGCCCGGCAGTGAGGCGATGCGCCGGGTCGAGGAGTCCTGGGACGCGGCCCGGCAGATCGCGGCGACCGGACGGGTGTACGGCCGCTCCACCGGCGTCGGCGCCAACCGCAGCGAGGACGTGCCCACCGAGGCCGCCGCCGAACACGGTCTGCGGCTGTTGCGCAGTCACGCCGGGGCCATCGGGGAGGAACTGCCCGCCCGGCAGGTCCGGGCCATGCTCGCCGTCCGCGCCAACCAGCTGCTCGCGGGCGGCGCCGGGCTGCGGCCGAGCGTGGTCACGTCGCTCTGCGAGGCGCTGGAGAGCGGGGCGTACCCCGTGGTGAACGAGTTCGGTTCCGTCGGGACGGGGGACATCGCGGCGCTGGCCCAGATGGGGCTGGCACTGGCGGGGGAGCACCCGTGGCGCGGGCCGGGGGTGGGCGGGGCACGGGCGGGCGGGGCGGCCGGGGCGCGGTTCGAGGCCGGCTCCGGGGTGCCCGAGGCGCAGCCGCTCGACAACAACGACGCCCTCGCGCTGATCAGCAGCAACGCGCTCACCCTCGGACAGGCCGCGCTCGCGCTCCACGAGTTGCGGGGCCTGATCGCCGCCACGCAGGTCGTCGCCGCGCTGTCGCTGCTCGCCGTCGACGGCTCGCACGAGGCGTACGCGGCGCCCGTGCACGTCGCGCGCGCCCACCGGGGGTCGCGCGAAGTGGCCCGGCGCATGCGGGAGCTGATCGGGGCGTCCGACCGGCCCACGCCCCCGCTGGGCCGTATCCAGGACCCGTACGGCTTCCGGTGCCTGCCGCAGATCCACGGGCCCGCGCTGGACGCGGCGGACGCGCTGGAGGGCGTCCTGGAGATCGAGATCAACGCGGCGGCGGAGAACCCCCTGATCTGCCCCGAGGACATGGCCGCCTACCACCACGGCGGCTTCTACCAGGCCCAACTCGCCCTCGCCCTGGACCACTTCAGACTCGCCGTCACACAGGTGGCGCGGCTGTCGACCTCCCGGCTCTCCTCGCTCAACGAGCCCGCGTACACCCGGCTGCGCCCCTTCCTCGCCGACCACGAGCCCGCCTCCTCGGGCGTGATGATCCTGGAGTACGCCGCCGGAGCCGCCCTCGGTGATCTGCGGGCCTTCTCCGCGCCCGCGTCGCTCGGGCACGCTGTACTCTCCCGGGGCGTCGAGGAACAGGCCAGCTTCGCCTCGCTCGCCGCCCGGCAGACGCTGCGGGCGTGCGGCGCGTACCGGCTGGTCGTCGGCTGTGAACTGGTCGCCGCGGTGCGGGCGTTGCGCCAACGGGACCTGCGGCCGGATCCCGCACTGCCCGTCGGACGGGCGCTGGAACTGGCCGAGACCGTGCTCGACGCGGACCCGGCCGACCGGCCGCTGACGGCGGACGTGAGCGCGGCGGCCGTACTGCTCGACCGGTTCACCGAGATCTGGACGGACGTCCAGGCGGATCCACCGAGGGGGAGCGCGTGATGAGCGCGGACAAGGGCAGCGGCGTGACGGACAGTCCCGCCGCGCGGCTGCAGGCGCTCTTCGAGGGCCACCGGCTGACGCCCACGCAGCGGCGCATCGCCCACAGCATGGTGCGGCGGGCGGCCGACGCGCCGTTCCTGTCCAGCGTCGAGCTGGCGGAGCTGGCCGGGGTCAGCCAGCCGTCCGTGACGCGCTTCGCGGTGGCGCTCGGCTTCGACGGCTACCCGGCGCTGCGCCGGCACCTGCGGGACGTCGCGCCCGCCGAGCCCACCCCGGACACCACCGCGTACAACGAGTACCAGCAGGCCGTCGAGGCCGAGATCGAGAACCTGCGGCATCTGGCCGAGGTGCTCGCCGACCCCGGGCCGGTCGCGCGGGCCGGGCGTCTGCTGGCCGCGTCCCGCCCGCTGCCGGTGCTCGGACTGCGGGCCGCGGCCTCCCAGGCGTACGGCTTCGGCTACTTCGCCGCCAAGGTCCACCCCGACGTACGGCTGCTGCACGAGGGCGGCAGCATGCTGCACGACCGTATCGACGCCGCCGTACGCGCGGGCGCGAGCGCCCTGCTCTGCTTCGCGCTGCCCCGGCATCCGCGCGAGGTCGTCGAGACCCTGGCCTACGCCAAGGAGGCGGGCCTCTTCGTCGTCACCGTCGCCGACTCCGCGTTCGCGCCCGTCGCCAAGGTCTCCGACCTGCTGCTGCCCGCCGCCGTCGGCACCGGGCTCGCCTTCGACACCGCCTGCGCCCCGATGCTGCTGGGCCGGGTGCTCCTGGAGGCCATGTGCGACGACCTGCCGGAGGCCCAGGCCCGGCTGGAGGAGTTCGACGCGAGGGCGGCGAGCAGGGGCCTGTTCGTCGAGTAGCCCTCCCGGCCGGGAGTGATCCGGCGATCCCGGATTCTCAGACGCGTTTCACGTTCGCCGGATAACGTGCCCGCCACTGTCGTACGACGTCGGGTTCACGGGAGGCGGGGAAGCGTGGCGCGCGGAGGGCAGGGGCTTGCTCGGGTGGCCGTGGTGGTGCGGGCCGGAGCGGCGCCGCTGTGGTGGCTGGGAGTGGTCGCGGCGGGGGCCGGGGTGGTGCCGCCGGGGCTGACCGGCCGGCGGATCGGTGTGCTGGCCGGGGCGGCGCTGTTCCTCGTCGCCGCCGGCGCGGTGGCGTGGGCCCGGCGCGGCCGGTATCTCGCGCCGGAGCGCGCGGCCGTGCGCGCCGGCAAGCACGACGTCCTCCAGGACCGTGCCGTGACCCTGCGCAACTGGCGCCGGGGTCACCGCTGGTGGCTGCTGCTCGCCTTCGCGCTCGCCCTCGGCTCGTCCTTCGCGCTCCCCGCGGCGGGCGGCCTGCTCCTCGCCGGACTCGGCACCGGCCTCCGCCTCAAGGCGGCCTGGCTCGGCCGCCGTGAACTCGCCGCGGACCGGCTCCACTGGGTCCCCGTGGACCGGCTGTCCGCACGGGGCGGCGGGCCCACGGGCAAGCGGGTGGGCGGATACCGGGTCACCGGACTCGGCGCGGGTGACGCGGCGCCCGGGGGCGGGCGGCGGTAGACCGCCCCGCCGGGCGCCCGCCCGGCCCGGGCCCGGGTGTCGGGACGCGCCGCGGCTCCGCCCGAAAAACCGCCCGGGGCGGCTCGTCAGCCGGTGCTCAGGGTCCGCCTGGCCAGCTCGTACGCCGGGAGCATCTCCTCGTGTTCCTGGGTGTCGAGGCCGCCGAGGTGGACGACGACGGGGCCCTTCGGGGTGACCGTGAGGAAGGCCCGCTCCTTCTTGGTCTCCTCCAGGGCCTCGCTGGTGTAGAGGTACTCGACCTCGGCGCCGGAGACGCCCGAGTCCGAGGAGAACGCGCGGTACTGGGCCTTGCTGGTATTGCCCTCGGCCGCCACGAACTCCTTGAGCAGCGCCTTGGCGTCCCCGCCCTTCGCGCCCGCCCCGCCGGTCCAGACGCGGATGAAACCGATGTTCCCGGCGGGCTTGGCGTCGATCTCGCACGCGGCGGTGAACGGGCCCTGGTGCAGGAGCCCCTCGGCCAGCTCGGCCGCCAGGTCGTCCTCCTCGGAGCCGCTCCCACCGTCGGGCGCCCCGGTCTCGACGGCCTCCGGCCGCCACTTCTCGGCGGTCTCGAAGGTGACCGGCAGTTCGCAGGCGGAACCGGCCGGGCCGACGCTGCCGCCGCTCTTGACGGCGTCCGCCGACGACTCCGCCCCCGCTCCCGCTTCGGACCCTGTGTCCGCCGACCTGCCGGCGCTCGCCGACGGCTTCCCGCCGCCGTCCCCCGCCGAGTCCGAGCACCCCGTCAGCACCCCGGCAAGCAGCGCCAACTGAGCCAGCGCCGTCCCCCGTACCGCTCTGCCCACTGTCATCCTCTTCTCCTGGTTCAGGGCGGACACGGTAACGGAGAGGGACGGGCGGTGTTCGCACGGGTGTGCGGGATGGGGTGAGGTCGGCCCAGGTGGTGGCGGCTCGTGGCCGCCGGGAACGTGCTCGGCGGCGCTCCCCGGGTGGGGTGCGCCGCCAGAGCCCGGAGTCGGCTGGGTCGGCCGGGTCAGACCTCCAACTCCGCCTCGATCCGCTTCAGCTGGTGCCGGGCCATCGCCAGGTTGGCCCGCTTGGCGTCGAGGACCAGGTAGAGGAAGAGGCCGTTGCCGCCGCGGCCGGTGATCAGTCGGATCAGGTGGTACGCGTCGGACAGGGTGATCAGGATGTCCTCGATCTCGCCCTTGAGGCCGAGGTGCTCCATGGTGCGCAGCTTGGCGCGGACGACGTCGGTGTTCCCGGCGGCGGCGACGGTGAGGTCGAACCCCTTGCTGCCGCCGATCGTGCCCAGCGCCATGCCGCTGGTGTAGTCGACCAGGGCGGCGCCGGTCGCGCCCTCGATGGACGCGAGGGCCTCTTTCAGCGCGGTCTCGGTGTTGGTCATGGTGTGTGGTCCTTTCAACTCTCAGTGGTGGTGGGTGCGTTGGGAGTGGTTCGGGGGGTGGCGCGTGGGGTGGTGGCACGGGGGGTGCGGCGGGGCATGGTCGACCTGACCGTGGCCTTGGCCGGTGCCGGGGACGAGGCGGCGGTCGTGGCCGCGCTCGTGCTCGTGCTCGTCGTCCGGGCCACCGCGCGGGCCGGGTTCCGGGTGACCGGCCGGGCTTCGGGCGTGGCCGCCTCGTCCGGCCGGGGCGCGGCGTCCATCAGCTCACCGATCCGGCCGCCGGCCCGGCGGCCCTCCAGGTGCAGCCGGCCCACGTTGACCCGGTCCTGGGCCAGCAGGGTCAGCACCGCGGAGGAGCCCGCCGCGTACGTCGCCACATAGCCGTGGTCGCCGCGCAGCAGCAGTTCGCGCAGCTCGCCCCGGCCGGCGGTGTCCGTCATCCGTACGGCGACACCGAGGGCGGCGGCGGTGAGCGCCGCCAGGCCCTCCGGCTCCACACCGGGGGTGTCGTGGGCCAGGACCAGCCCGTCCACGCTGGCCGCGAGGGCGCCGGTCAGCTGGGGTACACGAGCCCTCAACCGGTGCAGTTCGTCGAGGACTTCGGCCTCCGCGGCCATGAGCAGTCTCCTCTCGGCGGGACGCTCCCGCTGCCGCTCAAAGGGCCTCCAGCGCATCCCTGAGCCTTTGCAGTAGAGCCACGTCGGGGTCTGTGGTGGTGAGGGGCCAAGGTGGGGCGACGGGTGGGATCCCGCCGCCGGCCGCGGGTCCGGCAGCCGCGTGACGGCCGGGATCGATCGGTGAGGTGAGGTGGTCGGGGCCGGGCGGTGGGGCGAGGTGGTCCGGGCCGGCCGGTGGGGCGAGGCGGTCCGGGCCGGGCGGTGGGGCGAGGCGGTCCGGGCCGGGCGGCGTGGTGGCGTGGCCGGGGTGGGTGGCGGGGGAGTGCTCGGGGTGGCCGGTGCGGGTGCGGTGGTCCGGGTCGGCCGGCACCGGTGGGGTTCTCGCCGGGCTGTGCCGGGTCGCGGATATCAGCCCCGCTGCCGCCAGCCGCCGTACGTCCACGAGGGTGTGGAAGGCCGGGCGCCCCAGGGCGAGGGAGATCTCGGCGGCCGTGCGCAGGCCGTTCACCTGGCCGAGTACGGCTCCCTGGCGGGCCGGGACCGGGGGGACGTGCCGGTCCGCGGCCCTGGTCAGCGGGGCGTCGTCCGTCTCCGGGTCGGGCCAGATGCGGTGCAGCAGGTCACGGCGGCGCCGGGCCTCGCGCTCCACGGCGGCCACCGGCACCGGACGGATCGGCCCCAGCCAGTGCGCGGCCCCGTAACGGAAGCTGGCCGGCGCGCTGCTCGGGGCCAGCACGAAGTACGCCGCGTCGAAGAGGGCCCCCACGTGGCACAGCTCCAGCGCACCCCGCGCGACCCGGCCGCTGTCCACGAGGAAGCGCCCGACCCGCAGCCCGGCCCCGGCCGTGTCGACCGCCTCCCGCCAGCCGTCGCGGTCCAGGACGCCGCCGGTGGCGAGCAGCACGTCGAGACCCGGGGAGCGGGGGCTCTCGGCGTGCACGACCTCCCCCTCGGAGAGGTACAGCGAGCCGGTCTCGCGCAGCAGTACGCCGGTGGCGCGCTCGGCGGCGAGACGGCTCAGCATCGGGGAGACGGCCTGCCGGAAGTGCTCGCCGCGCACGGGCAGCGGGGGCGCCGGTGTGGTGATCACGCTCATGCCAGCACCAGCCGTCCCGCCATCTCGCCGAGCCGGATCCGGGCCAGCGCGAGGTTGCCGTCCGAACGGGCCAGCCACAGGTGCAGGAACACACTGCTGTCGAACGTCGTCCGCACGAACCGCAGCACGTGGTACGTGTCCCGGTTGCTGACGATCAGGTCCTCGACCGGCAGATCCGCCCCGGACCAGTCCGAGCCCTCCTCCGGAGCGAACGCCCGGTGCTCCGCCGCGAGCCGCGCCAGTTCCGCCGCCTCCGCCGCGGTCGTCTCGTGGTCACCGCCGGGTGCCTCCCCGACCGTGCCCAGCGCCAGTCCGCTGGTCCAGTCGACCACCGCGGCGCCCAGGGCACCGGGCAGCCTCATGGCCTCCACCAGACACTCGTCGATTCCGGGCACCGTGGCTCCCCTCCTGCCTGCGGTTCGGCTGAGTGACGCAGACGCTACGCAACGTGTGCGCGAGGGGTGAGCGATCTGGCATTTTCCAGCGGAACATGCGGAAGGGCGACTAAGGTAGGCCGACTTGCCTGCTTTTCACCGCTGTTGGGAGCCGGGCGGTACGCCGGTGCGCTGAGGTGCGCCTATGCGGCAGGCCCGCATGCGGGGCGCGGACGAGGCGCCGGGTGTCCCTCATTCTGGGGGGCGTGAGGGGCGTACGAGTGGGTGCGCGACTCCCGGCCGGGCACCCCCGGGCGATCCAGGGGTGCGGGGGACCGCGCGACCGGCCACGACCGGCCCGCGCGGTTGCCGCACCACGGTCATCCCAGCCGGCGGTCGCCGGTCAGAGCCCCAGCAGCCCCGACCTCTCCGCTCCGCCAGCCTCGGCCACGATCTGCTCGACGGTCTGCGCCCGGCGCACCACCGCGAACCGCGTCTCCCCCTCCCCGGGCTCCCCGGGGGCGTACCCGTAGATCCCGGGCCGGGGCAGGGAGTTGTACGCGTAGTGGTGCGCGAAGTAGTACGCGCCGGTGTCCAGCGCGGCCGCGTAGTCACCCGGCTCGAACAACGGCAGCGAGCGCCCCTCGGCCAGCAGGTCCCCCGCGAAACAGGCGGGCCCCGCCACGTCCTGCACCGCCACCGGCCCGGTCTTCACCCGGCCCTTCGCGTCGTACGCGGCGATCCGCAGCGGCCAGGACCCGGGCGCGTACACCGTCCGCGTCGCCACCTGCACCCCGGCGTGCGTGACCGCGATGGCGCGCCCGCCGGCGCGCTTGGTGTACTCGACGCGGGCGACGATCGTCCCGTGCTTGGCGAGCAGTGACCTCCCGAACTCGGTCACCAGCCCGTACCGCCCGTCGAACAGCCCCGGCACCGCCTCCGCCAGCAGCCGTGCGTACTGCTCGTACGTCGGTGTCGCCGCCTCCGACGCGAAGTTCACCGGCAGCCCGCCGCCGATGTCGATCGTGTCGATCTGCCGCCGCCCGATCCGCCGGTTGATCTCCTCCGCCAGTTCGTACGTCTCGGTGATCCCCCGTGTCATCAGCGACAGCGGCATCCCCTGGGATCCGCTGTGCGCGTGCAGCCGGCTCAGCCAGGGCCGGTCCAGACACGCCTGGACGACCCACTCCCGGGCGCCCTCGTCCCGGAGCGCCACGCCGAACTTGGAGGTGGCCGTCGCCGTGGACAGCGCGTCGATCGCGCCCGAGCCGACCTGCGGGTTCACCCGGATGCCGACGGGGGAGCGGGTGGGGGCCGACCGGACGAGCGCGTCGATCCGGTCCAGCTCCTGCGGATTGTCCGCGTTGACCGCGATGCCCAGCGCCAGCGCCTCCCGCAGCTCGGCCGGGGTCTTGGCGGGCGAGTCCAGCACGGTGTGCCGGGGCGACACCCCGGCCGCCCGCGCCAGGGCCAGTTCCCCGGCACTGGCCACCTCCGCGCCGATGCCCGCCTCGCGCAGCAGCCGCAGCACGGGCACCAGCGGCGTCGCCTTCACCGCGAACGCGTGCAGCACGGGCGTCCCGGGCGCCGTCACCGCGTCGAACGCCCTGCGCAGCGCTCCCGCCGAGGCCCGGATCCCGGTGACGTCGAGGAGCGCGACGACCGGGGTGCCGGGGGAGAGCAGCCCCTGCTCCACGGCCGCCCGCACGGCCTCGTCCCGCCGGGCGGCCCGCTCGCCGTCGGTGTCGAACAGTCGCAATGTGGGCTCGCCGTCCCCGTTCTGCCCGTCGATGCGCTCCTCCTGTGCCTCGCTCCGGTGCCGGGGGCGGTCCCCGGCGGCCCCCTCGTGCCGGGTGGTGGGCCTCTCCCCGCCGGTCCCGTTCGTCACGTCTCCCATCCCGTCCCCCGCTGTCGTGTCGTCGTCCGAGCCCAGAGGGCCACTGTCTCCAGCCAAACACCCCTGGCGTGCCGTCGCTGGTCCTACGGCTGTATTGACTAGCTCTATTCAGCAAGTCAGGATGTGAATAGTTGCTGTATAGCGAGGAGGCAGACCGTGTCAGGACCCCGCCCCGTTCGAGCGCCGCGCGGTACGGAACTCAGCACCCTGGGCTGGCAGCAGGAAGCCGCCCTGCGCATGCTGCAGAACAACCTCGACCCCGAGGTCGCCGAGCACCCCGACAAGCTCGTCGTCTACGGCGGCACGGGCAAGGCCGCCCGCGACTGGCGCTCCTTCGACGCCATGGTCCGCACCCTGCGGACCCTCAAGCAGGACGAGACCATGCTCGTCCAGTCGGGCCGCCCCGTCGGTGTCATGCAGACCCACGAGTGGGCGCCCCGTGTCCTCATCGCCAACTCCAACCTCGTCGGCGACTGGGCCAACTGGGAGGAGTTCCGCCGGCTGGAACAGCTCGGGCTGACCATGTACGGCCAGATGACCGCCGGTTCCTGGATCTACATCGGCACCCAGGGCATCCTCCAGGGCACCTACGAGACCTTCGCCGCCGTGGCCGCCAAGAAGTTCGGCGGCACCCTCGCCGGGACGATCACCCTCACCGCCGGCCTCGGCGGCATGGGCGGAGCCCAGCCCCTCGCGGTGACCATGAACGACGGCGTCGCGATCTGTATCGACTGCGACCCCCGTGCCATCGAGCGCCGCATCGAGCACCGCTACCTCGACGTGAAGGCCGACTCGCTCGACCACGCCCTCCAGCTGGCCGTCGAGGCCCGTGACGCACGCCGTCCGCTGTCCATCGGTGTCCTCGGCAACGCGGCCGACCTCGTCCCCCAGCTCCTCGCGATGGGCGCACCCGTCGACATCGTCACCGACCAGACCTCCGCCCACGACCCGCTGTCCTACCTCCCCACGGGCCTGGACTTCGACGACATGGCGTCCTACGCGGCGAAGGACCCGGCCGGGTTCACCACCCGCGCGCGTGAGTCGATGGCCCGGCACGTCGAGGCCATGGTCGGCTTCCAGGACGCCGGCGCCGAGGTCTTCGACTACGGCAACTCCATCCGCGGCGAGGCCCAACTCGCGGGATACGAGCGGGCGTTCGCCTTCCCCGGCTTCGTCCCCGCCTACATCCGGCCCCTCTTCTGCGAGGGCAAGGGCCCCTTCCGCTGGGCCGCCCTCTCCGGCGACCCCGCCGACATCGCCAAGACCGACCGGGCGCTCCTGGACCTGTTCCCGGAGAACGAGTCCCTCCACCGCTGGATCAGGATGGCCGGCGAGCGCGTCCACTTCCAGGGCCTGCCGGCCCGCATCTGCTGGCTCGGCTACGGCGAGCGGGACAAGGCCGGCGAGCGGTTCAACGACATGGTGGCCTCCGGTGAACTCGCGGCCCCGCTGGTCATCGGCCGCGACCACCTCGACTCCGGTTCCGTCGCCTCCCCCTACCGCGAGACCGAGGCCATGCTCGACGGCTCCGACGCGATCGCCGACTGGCCGCTGCTGAACGCCATGGTCAACGTCGCCTCCGGCGCGTCCTGGGTGTCGATCCACCACGGCGGCGGCGTCGGCATGGGCCGCTCCCTCCACGCCGGGCAGGTCACGGTCGCCGACGGCACGAAGCTGGGCGGCGAGAAGCTCCGCCGGGTGCTCACCAACGACCCCGGGATGGGCGTGATCCGGCACGTCGACGCGGGCTACGACATCGCCGAGTCCGTCGCCGACGACCGGGGCGTACGTGTGCCGATGCGCGAGGGTGAGGACGCGTGACCCAGCGCGCAGGGGGGCGCGGCGGCAGCACCCCGACGGGGACCGACGCCGAGCGCTCCCCCCGGCCCGTCACCGGTGGCGCCTCCTTCCACGAGATGTGGCGCGACCTCGGGCCCATCGGCCGGCACCCCGGCTCCGGCGGCTACCGCCGCTTCGCCTGGACCGCCGCCGACGCCGACTGCCGGGCCTGGTTCGAGGAGCAGGCCCGGGACCGGGGACTCCACCACGAGGTCGACCGGAACGGCAACCAGTGGGCCTGGCTCGGCGACCCCGCCGCCGGGGACGCCGTGGTCACCGGGTCGCACCTCGACTCCGTGCCCGACGGCGGGGCCTTCGACGGGCCCCTCGGCGTCGTGTCCTCCTTCGCCGCGCTCGACGAACTCCGCGCCCGGGGCGCCCGGTTCGACAAACCGCTCGCCATCGTCAACTTCGGTGACGAGGAGGGCGCGCGCTTCGGGCTGGCCTGCGTCGGCTCACGGCTGGCCACCGGGCAGCTGACCGCCGAGCAGGCGGGACGGCTGACCGACGGGGACGGCGTCACGCTGCCCCGGGCGATGGAGGCCGCCGGCTACGACCCGGACGGCATCGGGCCCGATCCCGAACGCCTCGCGCTGATCGGGGCCTTCGTCGAACTCCACGTCGAGCAGGGGCGGGCCCTGGACCTGTCCGGGGACGCCGTCGGGATCGCCAGCGCGATCTGGCCGCACGGGCGGTGGCGGTTCGACTTCCGGGGCGAGGCGAACCACGCCGGGACCACCCGCCTCGTCGACCGCCGTGATCCCATGCTGTCGTACGCGGAGACCGTCCTCGCGGCCCGCCGGGAGGCACGGCTGGCCGGCGCCGTCGCCACCTTCGGCAAGATCTCCGTCGAGCCGAACGGCGTCAACGCCATCCCCTCCCTCGTGCGCGGCTGGCTCGACTCCCGCGCCGAGGACCAGGCGACACTGGACACGGTCGTCGGCGCCATCGAGGAGGCGGCCCGCGACTACGCCCAGGAGCACGGGATCGAACTGGACGTCGTCCGGGAGTCCTTCACGCCCGTCGTCGAGTTCGAACACGCGCTGCGCGACGAGATCGCCCGCATCCTGGGCCGGGACACGGCCGATCTGAAGGTGCCGGTGCTCGGAACCGGAGCCGGACACGACGCCGGGATCCTCTCCGGGACCGTCCCGACCGCCATGCTGTTCGTGCGCAACCCGACAGGCGTCTCGCACTCCCCGGCCGAGCACGCCGCCGAGGACGACTGCCTGGCCGGGGTGACCGCGCTCGCCGACGTACTGGAAGGGCTGGCCCGCAGGTGACGGAGACGACCTACTGGCTCGAACACGCCTGGCTCGGCACGAACGTCGAGCCGGGCGTCACCCTCACGGTGACCACCGGCGGCTCCGACGGCCGCATCACCGCCGTGCGTACCGGGACGCCCACCCCGCCCCCGGGCGCGGTCGTCCTGCGCGGCCTCACCCTGCCCGGCCTCGCCAACGCCCACAGCCACGCCTTCCACCGGGCCCTGCGCGGCACCGTCCAGGTCGGCTCGGGCACCTTCTGGACCTGGCGCGAGGTCATGTACCGGGTGGCGGACCGGCTGACCCCGGACACCTACCACGCCCTCGCGCGGGCCGTGTACGCGGAGATGGCGCTGGCCGGGATCACGGCGGTGGGCGAGTTCCACTACGTGCACCACGCCCCCGGCGGCACCCCGTACGCCGACCCGAACGCCATGGGTGAGGCCCTCGTCCAGGCGGCCGCCGAGGCGGGCATCCGGATCACCCTCCTCGACACCGCCTACCTCTCCGCCGGCTTCGGCAAGGCGCCCGACCACCACCAGCTCCGCTTCTCCGACGGCACGGCGGAGGCCTGGGCGGAACGCTGTTCAGTTCTCAAGGACCGGGATCACGCGCGGATCGGCGCTGCCGTGCACTCCGTACGAGCCGTGCCCGCCGGGCAGTTGGCGACCGTGGCGCGCTGGGCCGAGGAGCGGCGGGCCCCGCTGCATGTGCACCTGTCGGAGCAGACGGCGGAGAACGACGCCTGCCACGCGGCACACGGCCGCACCCCCGCCCAGCTCCTCGCCGACCACGGTGTGCTGGGCCCCCGCACGACGGGCGTCCACAACACCCACCTCACCGACGAGGACATCGCCCTCCTCGGCGACAGCGGCACCGGCACCTGTATGTGCCCCACGACCGAACGGGACCTCGCGGACGGCATCGGACCGGCCGTCGCCCTGCAACGCGCGGGCTCCCCGCTCTCCCTCGGCTCCGACAGCCACGCCGTCATTGACCTGCTCGAAGAGGCGCGGGCTATGGAGCTGAACGAGCGGCTGCGCACCCGTACGCGCGGTCACTGGACGGCGGCGGCCCTCCTGCGGGCGGCCTCGGCCGACGGCCACGCGGCGATCGGCTGGGACGACGCCGGCGCCCTGGAGACGGGCGCGCTCGCCGACTTCACCACGATCGCGCTCGACTCGGTCAGGACAGCGGGGCCGCTGCCACGGCTGGGCGCGGAGACGGCGGTATTCGCCGCGTCGGCAGCGGACGTGTCGCACACGGTGGTGGGAGGTCGGCACGTCGTACGGGACGGGGCGCACGCGCTCGTACCGGATGTGCCGAAAGCCCTCGCCGACGCCGTCGCGGCACTGCGCGGATGAAACCCGCCCGACCATCCGAGCGCCCGGCCCCCGGACCCGACCTCGACCCCGACCCCGAACCGACCGCCGACCAGGCAACCAAGGACGCCATGAGCAGCCCGACGACCGACAGCCCCGCCCACTCGGCGAGCACCGCCAGCACGCTCATCACCAACATCGCTGCCCTGGTCACCAACGACCCCTCCCTCGGCGACGGTTCCCCTCTCGGACTGATCCAGGACGCGGCCGTCGTCATCGACGGCGACCGCATCGCGTGGACCGGTGATCAGAGCAAAGCACCCGCCACTGACAATCGGGTCGACGCCGGTGGACGGGCGGTGATCCCGGGCTTCGTGGACTCCCACTCCCACCTCGTCTTCGCGGGCGACCGGACCGCCGAGTTCAACGCCCGCATGTCCGGCCGGGCCTACAGCGCGGGTGGCATCCGTACGACCGTCGCCGCCACCCGCGCCGCCACCGACGAGGAACTGGAGGCCAACCTCACCCGTTACCTCCGCGAGGCCCTCCGCCAGGGCACGACCACCTTCGAGACCAAGTCGGGCTACGGCCTGACCGTCGAGGACGAGGCGCGGGCACTGCGCATCGCCGCCCGGCACACGGACGAGGTGACGTACCTCGGCGCCCACATCGTCTCCCCCGACCACGCCGAGGACCCCGCCGCCTACGTCGCCCTCGTCACCGGCGAGATGCTCGACGCCTGCGCGCCGCACGCCCGTTGGATCGACGTCTTCTGCGAGAAGGGCGCCTTCGACGGCGACCAGGCCCGCGCGATCCTCACGGCGGGCCGGGCCAGGGGCCTGCACCCGCGCATCCACGCCAACCAGCTGTCGTACGGCCCCGGCGTCCAGCTCGCCGTGGAACTGGACGCGGCGAGCGCGGACCACTGCACCCACCTCACCGACGCCGACGTGGACGCCCTCGCGCACGGCCGGACGGTCGCCACCCTCCTCCCGGGCGCCGAGTTCTCCACCCGCGCCGAGTGGCCGGACGCGCGCCGGCTCCTCGACGCGGGCGTCACCGTCGCCCTCTCCACGGACTGCAACCCGGGGTCGTCCTTCACCTCGTCCGTCCCCTTCTGCGTCGCCCTCGCCGTAAGGGACATGGGGATGACACCGGACGAGGCCGTCTGGTCGGCCACGGCGGGGGGCGCGCGGGCGCTCCGCCGTGACGACGTCGGCCGGCTCACGCCGGGCGCGTACGCCGATCTCGCCCTGCTGGACGCGCCCAGCCACGTCCACCTCGCCTACCGTCCCGGGGTGCCGCTGGTCACGGGCGTGTGGCGCAGGGGCGTCCGCGTCGTCTGACCGGCACCGGATCGCACGGGGCTCGGACCGGTCTCAGGCAGAGGCCGGTCCGGACCCGGCCCGCCACCGCTGCCCGTCGCGCCCCGAGGCCACGGTGAAGCCGACGGAACCGAGCACGTCCGGCGTCACGGCGAACCGTCCTGCGATCGCCGGGCGGATCGCACCCCGGGAGTCGACCTCGAACCTGAGGTTGTCGCCGTTGTCCCCGTCGAGCGAGTCGCACTCCCAGACGCCCACACCGTCGTCGATCGCCCCACGGCTGTCGAGGCACAGGTCGGGGTCGGCGAACGACTGCAGGGCGTCGCGCCCGGAGTCGACACGCCACCGCTGGGTGGCGCGCGAGGAGCAGGTGGCCGTGACGACGTCGGTGCCCTTCGCCAGCTCGCCCCGGATGTCCAGGCACAGCCCCGAGGCGATGTTCACCACCTGCGTGTAGGCACCGCTCAGCGGCGGCCCGTACGGCGACGACGGCGTCGGCGGGCCCGTGTCGGACGGACTCGGGCTCGGGCTCCGCGTCGGCTTCTCCTTCCGCGGGGGCTTCGAGGGGCTCGCGGTCTGCGAGGGGGTCGGGGACGGCGTCGGGCTCGACGGGACCGTGGGGGCCACCGCCCCAGACGGCGGCGCCGCGGGCGTGCCGCCGGAACCGGCCGCGTCGTCGGAGGACGACGAGCCGACCGACCCCGAGAACACCAGGAAGGCCAGCAGCGGCGCCAGCGCCACCCCGAGGGCCACCGAGGTGAGCACGATCCGCCGGGACCGGGACCACTTGGCACCCGCCCCCCGCGCCCCACTGCCGCCCTCCGCCGTCCAGACTCCGGCCCCGCTCGCGGTGGTGAAGGGCTCCGTCTCGGGTCCCTCCGCCGCCCAGGGCCCGGCCCTGTTCCCGGCCAAGGCTTCCCCATCGGCCCCGGCTACCGCTCCGGCTCCGTCCCCCACCCCTGCCCAGGTCCCGTCCCCGGGCCCCGCCCAGGCCTCCGCCCAGGCGGACGCACCGCCCGAAGGCTCCGCAGCCGCCCCGTCCACGGAACGATCCCCGGCACCGGCACCGGCACCGCCACCGGGTCCGCCGCGGTGGGCGCCGGATCCTGACCCGACAGGGCCGGAGCCGGAGCCGGGCCCCATGCCCGACCCGGGCACCCCGCTCCCGCCGGACCCGTCGCCCGGGCCGGACCCCGTCCATGCCTCCGCCGCGGCGGCGTCAGCGGCCGCGGCTCCCGCCCACCCGCCCGCTCCGGCGCCCGCCCAAGTCCCGCCGGTCGTCCCGCCGGTGCCGTCCGCACCGTTCCGTGGCTCCGAGAAGTCCGCCGCCGCACCGGCGCCCGCCCGCCTGCCGGCTCCGCCCCGCGTGTACGCCGTACCGCCCCAGGGCAGCAACCCCTCCGCGAGCGTCGCGCGCGGGCTGTCGCGCAGGGCGCACAGCTCCTCGTACGCGCCCGAGCAGTAGGGGCAGTGCTCCATGTGGGCGCGCAGATCGGTGCTGTGGCGAGGGGAGTCCGGCCGTACGGACTCCTCGATCAGCCGCCGGAAGTCCTGGCAGCGCGGGTCGTCGGAGGCGGCGAGACGCACGCGCAGACAGGCCTGGCGCAGGGCCTGGAGCGCGGACTCGCGCATGTACGTCACGTCGTCGGGGGTGAGACCGAGCAGCACGGCCGTGCGGTCCTCCGGTTCCTGCTCCACGACGCCGTACCAGATGAGCCCCTGGGGCCTGGTCGGCAGGGACCGGAACGCCGCGAGCAGGGGCGGGACGGGGCCGTCGGGGCCCGCCGTGGCCAGCACGGGGCGCAGGGCGGGCGCGAGACCGGTCGCGTGTTCGTCCGTGGTCCAGGTGGCGGCCACCCGGACGGTCAGCAGGAGCAGTTGATGGCGCCAGGGGACGGCCGCCTCGGAGCCGCGCGCCGTCTCCCGGGTGGCGATCGTGAACGCCTGCGTCGCCAGCTCCCGGGCCGAGGACTCGCTCGCGGCACACAGCCGGGCGTAGGAGAGGACCGACGGGTGGTGGCGCTCGCGCAGCTCGCGCAGGGCCGTGTACGCGATCGGCGAGTCGGTGCGCAACAGAGCGGTGAGCCGCGCGTCGGACGCGTCTGCGTGCCGGTGCTCGGACCCGTCGTCGGGGCGTGCGTCCGGCGCGCCGGTGCCCTGCCGGTTCTCATGGCTGTCGTCGTCGGGGCGCTCGTCCCGAGCCCGAGTCATCCTCGTGCCTCCTCGCACCCCCGTGCCCGCCAGTCGGCTTCTGGGACACCGAACAGTCTGGCGCGTGACCATAGTGACGGAAGGTGAACCGAAGGGAAGGGGTTTCTTGCGGTAAGGGGGCGAGAGAGTGGGCAGGCCGGAAACGGTTCGGCCGGGTACGGGAGGAGTGTCGGAACTCCTGCCGCACCCGGCCGACTTCATTCACTGCCGCTGCCGCTGCCGCTGCCGCTGCCGCCGTCGCCGTCACGGTCGTCCGTGCTCGTCGACGGTGGCAGTGGCAGCGCTCACTCCTCCAGCGTCAGCCCCTTGCGCAGCCGTACCAGCGTGCGGGACAGCAGCCGGGAGACGTGCATCTGGGAGATGCCCAGCTCGTCCCCGATCTCGGACTGCGTCATGTTGGCCACGAAGCGGAGGGAGAGGATCTGCCGGTCGCGCGGCGGCAGTCCGGCGATCAGCGGCTTCAGGGACTCGACGTACTCGATGCCTTCGAGTCCGTGGTCCTCGTAGCCGATCCGGTCCGCCAGCGCGCCCTCGGAGTCGTCCTCCTCGGGCTGGGCGTCCAGCGACGAGGCGGTGTACGCGTTCGACGCGGCCATGCCCTCGACGACCTCGTCCTTCGTCAGCCCCAGACGCTCCGCCAGCTCGCCCACGGTGGGGGCGCGATCGAGCTTCTGGGCCAGCTCGTCGCCGGCCTTGGCGAGGTCCAGCCGGAGTTCCTGCAGCCTGCGCGGCACCCGCACGGACCAGCTCGTGTCACGGAAGAAACGCTTGATCTCACCGACGATGGTCGGCATCGCGAACGTGGGGAACTCGACGCCACGGCTCAGTTCGAAGCGGTCGATCGCCTTGATGAGGCCGATCGTGCCGACCTGGATGATGTCCTCCATGGGCTCGCTGCGGGAGCGGAACCGGGAGGCGGCGAACTTCACCAGGGCCAGGTTGAGTTCGACGAGCGTGTTGCGCACGTACGAGTACTCGTACGTGCCTTCCTCGAGGGACTCCAGCCGCTCGAAGAGGGTCTTGGACAGCGCCCGGGCGTCCACCGGTCCCACCTCGTCGAACGGGGGGATCTCCGGCAGGTCGGCGAGCGCGTCGCCCGGATCATGGGCGAGGTCGTCCTGAGTCTCTTCCGGGGCGGATGCCGACGTCGCCCTCTGGGTATGCGATGCGTCGAGCCGGGGTGACATGATGTCCTCCATCGTTCTCGGCATATGGCCGCCGATGCCTGTACGTGCACTGCGGTGTGCGGCGCCTCCAAAGCCGGCCGTGTCGTTTGGTGCACTACTAGCCCTACCCGGTTTCAGGACGTCGTCGCAAGTGCGTGGTGTACTGAAATGTCCCTTTTCGGGGGATTGTTCGGGTGTCGGAGAGTGTGGAGAAGGCGTAGTGTTCGAGGCCGAGTCAGCAGTCACAACGGTCGGGAGAGAGACGGCATGGACCGTGGGACGGTCGGCAGCGCACAGTCGGGCCGGCTACGGGTCGAGGTGCGGGAAGAGGGCTCCAGTGCCGTCGTGACGCCGGCGGGTGAGCTGGATCACCACACCGCCGATCTGTTGCGCGAGCCACTCGAAAGCTGCCTGGAAAAGGGATTCACGCGTCTGGTGGTGGACTGCTCGCTGCTGGAGTTCTGCGACTCCACCGGGCTGAACGTCCTGCTGGGCGTGCGGCTCAGGGCGGAGGCGGGGGGCGGTGGCGTCCATCTGGCGGGCATGCTCCCGGCGGTGGCGCGGGTCTTCGAGATCACCGGGGCGGACGCGGTGTTCACCGTCCACGACACCCTCGACGCGGCCCTCGGCGATTAGGTCCGCGCCGGTCGGCCGCGCTCCTGTCCGAGGGGGCCGTCGCTCCGGTCGCCGGAGCCGTCGGACAGGCCCGTCCGGCCTGCGAGGTCGGCCCTGGGCCCCCGTCCCGACCCGTTGGTTGTTCGCGTCACAGCTTCTGTGCCGAAAACATGGGTGTTCTGACGGTTCGCTCGGGCAGGAGACATCCTGAACGGGTCGGCGAACGGGTCGGCCGTGACGCGGGAGGCTCGGTGGCGGGGCGGCGTGGACGGGCGGTGGGGCGTACGGCGGTGCTCCGGCAGCGGCCCGGCGACGGTCCGGCGGAGCTCGACGGCGGCGCGGCGGAGAGTCGACGGTGGCTCGGCGGTACGGCGAAGTGTGACGGGAAGTACGGATGGCGCAACGGATGACAGCACAAGACAGCACGTACCGCGGGGCCGCGCCCCGCACCCTTGATGAGTCCTGAATCGTGTACTGGTGAATCGGTGAGGTGAAGCGCTGATGAGCACCACCCGGCCCTTCTCGCCGGGCGACCGCGGCCCGGAACCGGGTGCCGGCGGCGCTTCGGGGGTGCCCGGGGCGGACCCGCCCGCTGCCCCCTCCACGGGTCGTCAGTCCCGTCGGCTCAGCTTCGAGGGCGAGAGCGGGGTGGTGCCGCTCGCCCGCGACTTCACCCGCCAGGCGCTGCACGAGTGGGGCTGGCTGCCCGCCGCGACCGCGGACCAGCGGGCGGCGGCGGAGGACGTCCTGCTGGTGGTGTCCGAGCTGGTCACCAACGCGTGCCTGCACGCGGAGGGCCCGGCCGAGCTGCGCATCGGGTGCGACAACAAGGTGCTGCGGATCGAGGTGTCCGACCGGGGCGCGGGCAATCCGGCGCCCCGGACGCCGCACCGGGCGGGCCGGCCGGGCGGGCACGGGATGTTCATCGTGCAGCGGCTGTGTCTGGACTGGGGGGTCGTACGGGCCCCGGGGGAGTCCGGGAAGACGGTGTGGGCGGAGCTGGGGGCACCGGCCTGAGCCCCGTGGGAGCGTGATGCGCCGACGGCCGCGAATCCGTGGCGGTCGGCGGTCGGCGTTCGCTGTGCGGGGCGCCTCGTAGGCGTAGGGGGGCACCCCCGTGGACCTGCCGACCCGTCACCGTGTACCCGCGAACCTGTCGCCATGGACCGGCGAACCTGTCGCCATGGATCGGCGAACCCGTCCCCGGTGAACCGGCGGACTTGATCGGCGTGGAGCCTCCCCGGTTCATCGACACTCATCCGACACCTGCGTGTGTCTTCCTTCTCCACGGGCCCCGGCGTACCTTGAGCCGCCGATCTGATGTTCCGTCAGAAATGTGGGGTGCCGAGGTGTCGTACCGGACGTACCAGAAACGAACCGCCGCGCTCGCGTCCCTCGCGGCCCTGGCCGGCTCAGCGGTGCTGATGGCCGCCCCGGTGGCCCATGCCGAGGTCGTGGACGTCGAGTACAACTGCAAGACGCCCATCGGGGACAAGTCCGCGGTGTCGCCGATCGACATCAAGGGTGTCGAGAGCGGCGACGGCTACAAGATCACGATGTCGTGGCAGCAAGGCGTGTCGTCCAGCCCGGTCGAGCTGGGCAAGGGCGCGATGACGCCGAGCGCCACGATCGTGCTGGGCGGGGCCGACAGCGGGACGCTCACGGTGACCGGGCCGGCGAACCAGGAGGCGATTCCGGCCAACACACCGATCAAGATCAATGATCTGAGCGGTACGTACACCCCGAAGAAGACCGGCAAGGTCGACTTCACCGCGGGTGTGCTCACCATCAAGGCTCTCGGCACGGTGACGACCTGCACACCGGGGAACGAGCCCGGACCCTCGCTGACCCTGGACGTCACCGCCGGAAGCGGGGGCACCTCGGGCGGTACGGGAGGCGGGTCCGCCACCGGCGGCTCGGGCGGCTCGGGTGGCGAGCTTCCGCGGACCGGCCCCCTGGACTCCGCGGTCGCGCTCGGCACGCTCGGCGGCACGGTGCTGCTCGCGGGCGCGGCGGGGGCTCTGTGGGTGACACGCAGGAACCAGGCGGTACGTCGCTGACGGGAGCCGGAACGTGATCACAAGGCGGCCGGTCCCGGCGGCGCACCCGACACAGAACCCCACCCCGCGCATCTCGGCGCTCACGGTGGTGCTCGCCCTCGTCGTCGTGCTCCTGGCGCCCTTCGGCGGCGGGAGCGCGCAGGCCGCGGACAAGCCGACCGTGAAGCTGTCCAAGACACAGGCCGGGACCGGCGGTTCGGTCACCGTGACCGGTGGTGGCTGGCGGCCGAAGGCGATCCTGATGGTGCTGATCTGCGGTCGGTCCACGCCGGCGCGGGGGGTGCCCGACGGCACCGACTCCTGTGCCAACGCCGACGGGCGGGCCGTCACCGCCGACGACGAGGGCCGCTTCCGCCGGGAGTTGCCGGTGTCCGAGCCCCCGGTGCCGTGTCCGTGCGTCGTGCACGTCTCCACCATCACGGGCCCGAAGGCGGCGGCCGACGCGGCCTTCCAGGTCGCCGGGCACTCGGTCGAACCGTTGCCGAGGGAGGCGGCCGGCGGGCAGCTCTCGTTGCTGAGGGACGCTCGACTGACGGGCTCCGGCGGGCTGTTGACCTGGTTCGGCGCGCCCCCTGCCCGTGAACTGGTCCTCACCGTCGGCAACGTCGGCACCTCGCCGGTCAGGAACCCCGTCTTCCAGGTCGGCACCTCCCACGGCGTGTTCGCGCCACGCTGGGAGGAACAGCGCTGGCGCGGGACGATCCGGCCGGGCGGCAAGGCCCGGATCATCCTGCCCGTCGACCTCGCCGCCGGAGCGCACGGCGACTACACCGTCTCCCTCGAGTACGGCGGCAGGGTCCTCGCCGAACAGCCGTGGACCGTGGGCCGCCCCTGGGGCGTCACCCTCTTCTGGCTGATGCTCTGCCTCGTCGTACCGGCGACGCTGTTCCGGATCGGGATGGCGGCGGTGGACCGGGCACGCCCGGCGCGCAGGGCTCCCGAGGGGCACAGGCGCGGGCCGCGGCTCCCCGCGTGGGTGCCCCGGCCGAGCCCCTCGACCGCCGCCCACGCACACCCTCGTATGCCCTCCCCCTCACGTACGGCCCCGGCCCCAACCCTGCCGTGGTTCACACCCGACACGGGCACGGGCACGGATGCGGACGCGGGCATGGGCGCGGACACGGAAACCGCCACCGCAACCGACACGGCCATCGGCCCCGGGGCGACACGTCAGTGACCGGGAAAGGGCCCGGAGGTGCGGCGGCCCGTTCCGTAGATCGGCCGGTGTGTGGTCGGGGTTGCCCAGGCTGACGAAGGCGTTGCCGGTCACTCTCACGGGTGATGTCGGTCGAAGGCGTGCGCGGGAGGAGAACGGGGTGTCTAGGTTTGTGGCATGGCGCGTTTCCGGATGTACCCGTCGCGCGCGCAGGCCGAGCAGATGCTCACGCACTGCGCGCACGCGCGCTACGTCTGGAACCTCGCCGTCGAGCAGCACGCGCACTGGCGGCGGTGGCGTAAGTCCGCGCCCGGTTTCGTGGAGCAGTGCCGTCAGCTCACCGAGGCCCGGCGGGACAACGCGTGGCTGGGTGCGGGGAACGCGGATGTTCAGCAGCAGGCACTCAAGGACTTCGCCCGGGCCAAGAATGCCCGGTTCACGTCCGGGTTCGGGGAGCCGACGTGGCGCAGGAAGCATGTGCACGAGGGTTTCCGTGTCATCGGTACCGACCGCGTGCCGGCAGCCGGTGCCGGAGGGACGACACCGCCCACCAAGCGGTCGAGCGTCCGTGAACCTCAACCCACATGGGTTGGAATCCCCCTCTTTTAAGAGGGGGAGGATGTCAAATCTCGGTCATGAAGAGAGTGGCCAGTCCGCGGGGGTGGCCGAAGAAGGTGCCCTCGGTGCCGGGGGTTCCCCGGCCGGCCGAGTCCTTCGTCAGGCTGGACGCCATGGTCGTTCCTTGCAGGTCGGGACGGCGCACGTGGGGCGCGCGCCCGGTGGAGGGGCGGCCGGCACCGGTCGGGCCGGAACGTCCGCCCCGAAGCCGGGGGGAGTCCGCCCCGGGTCACGGGACGGCGGACGGCGACCGCCGGGATCCACGCCCCTCTACGCGCGTCGACGCGTCGATGCGTCCCGCGTGTCCGGGGCCCGGCCACAGGTCATTACGCACAGGAAGGAGACCTTCAGCACGGATATGCCGCCAAAGGTCCCCTCGTGTTGCTACAGGCGTTCCGTCACCATACGTCAGAAGACTGCGGGAGACGGAAGGGCTTGAGAGGCGGATCACAGGTAAGAACGCAACCGTGCGGAACTATTCGAAGGTCATTGCAGGGTTGGGGGCGCGTAGACGCAGGCTGCGGCGGGACACCGTGCGGCACCGGGGGCATCATCCCCACAGGATCGGCTCGTGATCCGCACCGGATCCGGGCGCGTTCTTCGCGTGACCCCGCGAAGCCTTCACGCGATGCCACACGTCCTGCACCTGCCGCCACACACCCTGCACCTGCCTCCACATGTCCGGCACGTGTCGCCATCCGACGGCGCGGATCTTCATGCGATGGCGGGACGAAACGCCCGCCGCCGTGGATCATGCCGGGGGCAGGTAAGAGAACCCTCGGGCAAGGTGTGAATCGTGCTTGCCGATCACCCTCCACCTGCGGTTCTCGGCGGACTACCATCACCCCATGACCCGTGTACTGCTCGCCGAGGACGACGCGTCCATCTCGGAGCCGTTGGCTCGCGCACTGCGCCGGGAGGGGTACGAGGTGGAGGTCCGTGAGGACGGCCCCACCGCGCTGGACGCCGGTATGCAAGGTGGCGTCGACCTGGTCGTCCTGGACCTGGGGCTGCCCGGCATGGACGGCCTGGAGGTGGCCCGCAGGCTGCGCGCCGAGGGCCTCACCGTGCCGATCCTCATCCTGACCGCGCGCGCCGACGAGGTGGACACCGTCGTCGGCCTCGACGCGGGCGCCGACGACTACGTCACCAAGCCCTTCCGGCTCGCCGAGTTGCTGGCCCGTGTCCGGGCCCTGCTCCGGCGCGGCGCCGCGGAGCCGGCGCAGCCGCCCGCCACCCACGGGGTGCGGATCGACGTCGAGTCGCACCGGGCGTGGATGGGCGACGACGAGCTCCAGCTCACGGCCAAGGAGTTCGACCTGCTGCGGGTGCTCGTGCGCGACGCGGGCCGGGTCGTCACCCGCGACCAGCTGATGCGCGAGGTCTGGGACACCACGTGGTGGTCCTCGACCAAGACCCTCGACATGCACATCTCCTGGCTGCGCAAGAAGCTGGGCGACGACGCGGCGAATCCGCGGTACATCGCGACCGTACGAGGCGTCGGGTTCCGGTTCGAGAAGAACTAGAACCCGGACGGGGCCGCCCACCCCGTCGTCCCGGCCGCGCGCCCGCGCGTCGCCGGGGCGCCACGGGGCGCGTGCGTCACCCCGTCCGCGCCGGGGGGCGCCGCCCGCCCCCGTCCAGCCCCCGGCCCGGGTGCCGCCCAAGGCAGCGGCACATCGGACCACGTAAAACACCCCGCCCCGTCCGGAGGGCACCGTGCGCCGCCGTCTCATCCAGTCCACCCTCGCCGTGGTTCTCGTCGTCATCGCCGTCTTCGGGGTCTCCCTCGTCATCGTCGAGACCCGCACCATCAGCAACAGCGCCCAGGAACGGGTGGAGTCCGAGGCCGTCCAGCTGACGAGCATCGTGGACAGCCGCATCATCGGCGACGAGCGGATCACCGCCGAGGTCCTGCGGGACCAGGTCGGGGACCAGCGCTACGCCCGCATCGAGATCCCCGGCCAGAGCACGATCGAGATCGGCGAGAAGCCCGTCGGCGACGTCATCCGCCACGAGGCCAGGGGCGAGAAGGACGAGACCGTCACCGTCGAGGAGTCCCGCTCGGCGGTCAGCCGCGAGGTCGGCCGTACGCTGCTGATCATCGCGGCGGTCGCCCTGCTCGCCGTCATCGCCGCGGTCCTGCTCGCCGTACGCCAGGCCAACCGCCTCGCCTCCCCCCTCACCGATCTCGCCGAGACCGCCGAACGGCTCGGCTCCGGCGACCCCCGCCCCCGCCACAAGCGGTACGGCGTCCCCGAGCTGGACCGGGTCGCGGACGTCCTGGACGCCTCCGCCGAGCGCATCGGCCGCATGCTGACCGCCGAGCGGCGCCTCGCGGCGGACGCCTCCCACCAGCTGCGTACGCCGTTGACCGCGCTGTCGATGCGGCTGGAGGAGATCACCCTCACCGACGACCTCGCCACGGTGAAGGAGGAGGCGCACATCGCGCTCACCCAGGTCGAGCGCCTCACGGACGTCGTGGAACGGCTGCTCACCAACTCCCGCGACCCCCGTAACGGCTCGGCCGTCTCCTTCGAGCTGGACGAGGTCATCAAGCAGCAGCTGGAGGAGTGGCGGCCGGCCTACCGCAGTGCCGGTCGGGCCGTCGTCAGCTCGGGCAAGCGGCATCTGCAGGCCGTGGGCACGCCGGGCGCGGTCGCGCAGGTGCTGGCCGCCCTGATCGAGAACTCGCTCATGCACGGCGGCGGCACGGTGGCCCTGCGCACTCGCGTCATCGGGAACCAGGCGGTGATCGAGGTCACCGACGAGGGGCCGGGCGTGCCCGCCGACCTCGGGGCGCGGATCTTCGAGCGGGCGATCAGCGGTCGCAACTCCACGGGCATCGGGCTGGCCGTCGCGCGTGACCTCGCGGAGGCCGACGGAGGGCGCCTGGAGATGCTCCAGGCGCAGCCGCCGGTGTTCGGGCTGTTCCTGTCCCGCACGCCGGTGCGGACGCCGTCCGGAGACGACCGGCCGGTCCGGTAGGGCTCGCGCCCGCTCGGGCGCGGCCCTCAGTGGTCTCAGCGGCCCTCAGTGGTCTCAGCGGCCCTCAGTGGTCTCAGCGGCCCTCAGTGGTCTCAGCGGCCCTCAGTGGTCTCAGCGGCGCTTGCCCGTGACCGCGGGCGGGTGGGTGGGCGCCGCCTCCAGGAACGACTCCGCGCTCGCCACCGCCTCGCGGGCCGGGAGCGCCCGGAACACCCAGGTGCGGTACGACCAGAACCGGAACAGGGTCGCGACGCCGATGCCGAGGAACTTGAAGACGTTGGACTGCAGCGGGCTGTCCCAGTCGAAGCCGTAGGTGGCCGTGTAGAGCACGCCGTTCTCGATCACCAGTCCGACCGCGCTGAACAGCAGGAACAGCGACAGCTCCTTCGTACGGCCGCTCTTGTCGCGCTCCCGGTACGTGAAGTAGCGGAACCCGACGTAGTTGAACGCGATCGCGACGACCGTGGCTATGACGCTGGCCCGGACGACCTGCAGGTCGGTGGTGTGCCGAACGAGGTTGAACACCGCGAGGTTGACCAGCAGCCCCACACCGCCCACCGCGCCGAACTTGGCGACCTCGCGTACGAGCAGGTCGATCCGGCGGCGCAGGGCGCCGTGGGGCCGTGTATCAGGCCCCGAGCTGGTACTTCCCATCGTGTGCGGCCCCCGTCGCTCGGTCCGGTCGGTGTGGTGCCGGTGGTCAGCCGGTCGCTGCCCCGTCCGAAATGAGTTGATCTTCGGTCGAAATCCACTGGTTCAGCCATGCTAACCAGCGCCCCTGGGCAATGCCTGTGCGGAAGCTCACAGCCGGGGCGCGAAGGAGGTCCGGGGGCGGTCCTGGGGCGCTCCGGTGGGGAAATGGGCGGGGAAATCGGGCACCCGGGAGTGGCCGATTCCATGGCCGATACCCTGGGGGCGTGACGTTCCCGGTAGTCGGCATGGTCGGCGGGGGGCAGCTCGCTCGTATGACACACGAGGCGGGCATCCCGCTCGGCATCAGGTTCAAGCTCCTCAGTGACACCCCTCAGGATTCCGCGGCGCAGGTCGTCGGCGATGTCGTCATCGGCGACTACCGCGACCTCGACACGCTGCGTGCGTTCGCGCAGGGCTGCGACGTGATCACCTTCGATCACGAACACGTACCCACCGAGCATCTACGGGCTCTGGAGGCGGACGGCATCCCCGTGCGCCCCGGCCCGGACGCGCTCCAGCACGCCCAGGACAAGGGGGTGATGCGGGCGAAGCTCATGGAGATCGGCGTGCCCTGTCCACGGCACCGCATCGTCGCGGACCCCGAGGACGTGGCCGCCTTCGCCGCCGAGGGCGAGGGTTTTCCGGTCATCCTCAAGACGGTCCGCGGCGGCTACGACGGCAAGGGCGTCTGGGTCGTCCGCTCCGTCGAGGACGCCGCCGAGCCGTTCCGCGCCGGGGTCCCGGTCCTCGCGGAGGAGAAGGTCGACTTCCTGCGGGAGCTGGCCGCCAACGTCGTACGGTCGCCGCACGGCCAGGCCGTCGCGTACCCGGTCGTGGAGTCGAGGCAGGTGAACGGCGTCTGTGACACCGTCGTCGCGCCCGCCCCCGACCTGGACGAGGCACTCGCCCTCAGGGCCGAGGAGATGGCCCTGCGCATCGCCAAGGAACTGGACGTCGTCGGTCACCTGGCCGTCGAGCTGTTCCAGACCCGCGACGGACGCGTCCTCGTCAACGAGCTGGCCATGCGCCCCCACAACTCCGGCCACTGGAGCCAGGACGGCGCGATCACCTCGCAGTTCGCCAACCACGTACGAGCCGTCCTCGACCTGCCGCTGGGCGACCCGCGCCCGCGCGCGAAGTGGACCGTCATGGTCAACGTCCTCGGCGGCGACTACCCCGACATGTACTCCGCGTACCTGCACTGCATGGCCCGCGACCCCAAGCTCAAGATCCACATGTACGGCAAGGACGTGAAGCCCGGCCGTAAGGTCGGTCACGTGAACACCTACGGCGACGACCTCGACGACGTGCTGGAGCGCGCCCGTCACGCCGCCGGTTACCTGAGAGGCACGATCACAGAATGAGCCCGGTCGTAGGCATCGTCATGGGGTCGGACTCCGACTGGCCCGTCATGGAGGCCGCCGCGCAGGCCCTCGACGAGTTCGAGATCGAGTACGAGGTCGACGTCGTCTCCGCGCACCGGATGCCGCGCGAGATGATCCGTTACGGCGAGGAGGCCGCGGGCCGGGGCGTCAAGGTGATCATCGCGGGTGCGGGCGGCGCCGCCCATCTGCCCGGCATGCTCGCGTCCGTGACCCCGCTGCCGGTCATCGGCGTGCCCGTGCCGCTGAAGTACCTCGACGGCATGGACTCCCTGCTGTCGATCGTGCAGATGCCGGCCGGTGTGCCCGTCGCCACGGTCTCCGTCGCCGGGGCCCGCAACGCCGGTCTGCTGGCCGCGCGCATCCTGGCCACGCAGGACGAGGAACTCCTCGGCCGTATGCGGGAGTTCCAGCAGGAGCTGAACGACCAGGCCACCGAGAAGGGCAAGCGCCTGCGCACCAAGGTCGAGGGCGCCGGCGGCGGCTTCGGCTTCGGGAAGTAGACGCCAGGGATGACGGGGGACACGGGGGATAGGGTCATGAACATGACATCAATGGAGGCGGCCCGGGAGCTGCTGCGGGAGTTCCCGGTCGCGGACGGGCACAACGACCTGCCCTGGGCGCTGCGCGAGCAGGTCCGCTACGACCTCGACGCGCGGGACATCGCCATCGACCAGAGCGCGTTCCTGCACACCGACCTGGCGCGGCTGCGCGCGGGCGGGGTCGGTGCGCAGTTCTGGTCGGTGTACGTGCCCTCGGACGCGGCGTTCCTGCCCCGAGCGGTGTCCGCCACCCTGGAACAGATCGACTGCGTACGGCAGTTGATCGACCGTTACCCCGCCGAGCTGCGGGCCGCGCTGACCGCCGCCGACATGGAGGCGGCCCGCGCCGAGGGCCGCGTCGCCTCCCTGATGGGCGCCGAGGGCGGCCACTCCATCGACAGCAGCCTCGCCACCCTGCGGGCGCTGTACGCGCTCGGCGTCCGCTACATGACGCTCACCCACAACGACAACATCCCCTGGGCGGACTCCGCGACCGACGAGGCGGCGGTCGGCGGTCTGTCGGCCTTCGGCCGGGCGGTGGTGCGGGAGATGAACCGCGAGGGCATGCTCGTCGACCTCTCGCACGTCGCCGCGACGACGATGCGTGACGCGCTCGACACGTCCGTCGCCCCGGTGATCTTCTCCCACTCCTCCTCGCGGGCGGTCTGCGACCACCCCCGCAACATCCCGGACGACGTCCTGGAGCGGCTCCCGGCCAACGGAGGAGTGGCGATGGTGACGTTCGTGCCGAAGTTCGTGCTCCAGGCCGCCGTGGACTGGACGGCCGCCGCCGACGAGAACATGCGGGCCCACGGCCTGCACCACCTCGACACCACCCCGGAGGCGATGGCGGTCCACCGCGCCTTCGAGGAGCGGACCCCCCGCCCGGTCGCCACGGTGTCCACGGTCGCGGACCATCTCGACCACATGCGCGAGGTCGCCGGCATCGACCACCTCGGCATCGGCGGCGATTACGACGGCACGGCCTTCACCCCGGACGGCCTGGGCGACGTCTCCTGCTACCCGCACCTGATCGCCGAGCTGCTCGACCGAGGCTGGTCCCGGACCGACCTGGCCAAGCTGACCTGGCGCAACGCGGTCCGGGTGCTGGGCGCGGCGGAGGACGTGGCCCGGGACCTCCAGGCCCGCACGGGCCCGTCGAACGCGACGCCGGAGCAGCTGGACGGGTGACGCGGCCGGACGGGTGACGCGGCCGGACGGGTGACGCGGCCGGACGGGGTGACCCCGGCCGTCACCCGGGTGGCGTACGGCGGCCCCGGCACCGCCGTACAACCCGAACGCCCCACCCACCAGGAAGGCGGACGGCCCCCGTGCCACGGTGACGAGTACTGCGATCACCCAACGGCTACGGAGGTCCGCCATGGCAGATCTGCAGGACGAACTGCAGGCCGCAGGGGAGGCCGGCGAACTCGACACGCCCCCCGACCCCACCCGCGCCGAGCCCCCGCCGGAACACGGCCACCACCCGCCGGGTGCCGAGCCCATAGCCCCCGGCGACGGCAGCCGACCCGACGACGGCGCGGCCGCCACCCCGCCCGGCACCGCCACCGAAGCCTCCGCCGCCCGGACCGCCGAGCCCTCCTCGGAGCTGGCCGAGGCACACGCCTTCCTGGCCGCGCACCCCGTGGCCGACGGCTACAGCGGTCTGCCCTGGGTGCTGCGGCAGCTGCCCCGGTACGACCTGGAGCTGGGCGAGGGCGGTGTGGACACCGATGTGCCGCGGATGCGCAAGGGCCACATCGGCGCGCTGTTCTGGTCGCTGCACCTCCCGGAGGGCCCGGCGGGCGAGCGGGCCGTCGACGCCACCCTGGAGCAACTGGACCTGGTCCGGACGGTCGTCCACGCCCACCCCGAGGGCCTGCGGCTGGTGAACAGCGCGGGGGAGACCACCGACGCCCGCAACTGCGGCCGCGTCGCCGTGCTGCTCGGCCCCGCCGGAGCGCCGGCGATCGGGGACTCCCTGGGCATCCTGCGCTCGCTGCACGCGCTCGGCCTGAAGGTCCTCACCCTGGCCGGCGCGTCCTGGGCGGGCGAGTCGGGGCTGACCAGGTTCGGCGAGGAGGTGGTCCGCGAGATGAACCGCATCGGCGTCCTCGCCGACCTCTCCGGCGCCTCCGAGGCGACCGTCCGCCGGACGCTCGCGCTCTCGCGCGCGCCGGTCGTGTGCACCCGCTCGGCGGCGCACGCCCTCCGGCCGCACGCCGCCAACCTCCCCGACGACCTCCTCGCCGCGCTGGGCGAGGCACGGGGCCTGTGCATGGTGCCGCTCACCGCCGAGCAGACCGGCCCGTCCGTCCGCGATGTCGCCGACCACCTCGACCACGTCCGCGCGATCGCCGGCCCCGAGTGCGTCGGCCTCTCCGGCACCTACGACTCCGGTGCCGCCCACCCCCAGGACCTCACCGACGCCTCCTGCTACCCCCACCTCGTCGACGAACTCATGCACCGGGGCTGGTCCGAGGCCGACCTCGCCCTGCTCACCTGGGGCAACGTCCAACGGGTCCTGCGCACCGCCGACTTCACGGCGCGAGCGGCACGGGACCGCCGCGAGGCCTCGACGGCGAGAATCGCGGAGCTGGACGGCTGACCGCCGACCCGCGCCCCTGCCGGACGGCGCAGGGGCGCGGTGACCCTTCTGGAGGCTGCGGGGGCCCCGGCCCCTACGGCGTCATCAGCTCCGGCACAGACAGAACGGATGCCCCGCGGGGTCCGCGTACACCCGGAACCCCCGCTCGCGGTCCTCGGCGTCCAGCACCGTCGCCCCCAGCGCCAGCACCTCCTTCTCCGCCGCGTCCATGTCCTCCACGTCCAGGTCGAGGTGGAACTGCTGCGAGCGCTCCGCCGAGGGCCACTGCGGTGCCACGAACCCGGGCGCCTGCTGGAACGCCAGCCGCACACCCCCGCCCGGCACCTCCAGATCCACCCAGTCCCCCTCCCCGCTGACCTTCCCGCCGACCACCTCGGCGTAGAAACCGGCGAGCGCGGCCGGGTCGGGGCAGTCCAGGACGACGACATCCAGCTTGGCGATGGCCATGGCCTTCTCCTTGCTCGTTGGTGCGCGTGACTTCGGTTGCTGCGGTTACCTGTAGAAGAGAGTAACCAGTAACGGTTACCCCATGCACCCCTCTCAGAGGTAACGTCGGCGGCATGAGTGAGAGAGCGTCCGCCCCCGGCGGCCTGGCCCTCGTCGAGAGCCTGGTGAACACGCTGGACCTGGAGACGGGCGCCGACGCGCTGGACGCCCCGGAAGGGAGCGTCCGTCTGGGCCTGGCGGCCGACGAGGACATCACGGCCGTACGCGACCTGCGGGAATCCCTCCGGGCGGCCCTGCTGGCCCACGCCGGTCACGCGCCGCACCGCACGGTGACCCCGCTCGGCGAGCTGCTGGCCGCCGCGCCCCTGGTCGTCGCGGTCTCGGCCGAGGACGGCTCCGCGACCCTGCGCCCGGCCGCCGACCCGGCGCCCCTCGTCTCCCGCGTGGCCGCGGCCGTCGCCGAGGCCCTCACGGCGGGCACCTGGCAGCGCCTCAAGGCCTGCGAGGCCCCCGACTGCCACTGGGCGTACTACGACCGCAGCCCGGCCGGACGGGGCCGCTGGTGCTCGATGCAGGTGTGCGGCGCCCGCGCGAAGATGCGCCGCTACCGGGCGAAGTAAGCGCTTCGCCCCCACCGGCCGCCGGAACGGTGGAGAATGCGGGAAGACGTCGTTCCGGCCGACTGAGCCTCGGCCGGAGCGGCGTCGCCCCGTCTGTCCTCAAGGGACGCCGCCGCCGAGTCCTGGATACGGCCCTACGCCGTCGGCCGCCCCATCGCCCGGTACGTCCACCCCGCCCGGCGCCACAGCTCCGGGTCGAGGGCGTTGCGCCCGTCCAGCACGAGCCGGGTCGACGCGACCTCGCCCAGCGCAGCCGGGTCCAGCTCACGGAACTCGCGCCACTCCGTCAGATGCAGCACGATGTCGGCGTTGCGCACGGCCGCGAGCGCGGAGTCGGCGTACCCGAGCGTCGGGAAGAGCCGCCGGGCGTTCTCCATGCCCTTGGGGTCGTAGACGGTGACCTGGCCGCCCTGGAGGTGGATCTGCCCGGCCACGTTGAGGGCGGGGGAGTCGCGTACGTCGTCGGAGTCGGGCTTGAAGGTGGCGCCGAGCACGGCGACCCGCTTGCCCAGGAACGAACCGCCGCCCAGCGCCTGCCGGGCCAGCTCCACCATCTGACCGCGCTGGCGCATGTTGATGGAGTCGATCTCGCGCAGGAACGTCAGCGCCTGGTCGGCGCCCAGCTCACCGGCACGGGCCATGAACGCCCGGATGTCCTTCGGCAGACAGCCGCCGCCGAAGCCGATACCGGCCCGCAGAAACTTCTTCCCGATCCGGTCGTCGTGCCCGATGGCCTCCGCCAGCTTGGCGACATCGCCCCCGGCGGCCTCGCACACCTCCGCCATGGCGTTGATGAAGGAGATCTTGGTGGCGAGGAAGGAGTTCGCGGAGGTCTTCACCAGCTCGGCGGTCGGGAAGTCGGTGACGACGAACGGGGAGCCCTCGGTCACCGGCGTCGCGTACACCTCCCGCAGCAGCTTCTCGGCCTTCTCGCTCCGCACGCCCACCACGATCCGGTCCGGGTGCAGCGTGTCGTTCACGGCGAAGCCCTCGCGCAGGAACTCCGGGTTCCAGGCCAGCTCGGCATCGGCCCCGGCGGGCGCGTGCTCCGCGAGATACGCGGCCAGCCGGTCGGCGGACCCCACCGGCACCGTCGACTTGCCGACGACCAGGGCCGGGCCCGTCAGGTGCGGGGCGAGCGAGGCGAAGGCCGCGTCGACGTAGGACATGTCACAGGCGTACTCGCCGTGCCGCTGCGGGGTGTTCACACAGACGAAGTGGATGTCACCGAAGGCCGCGACCTCGGCGTAGTCGGTCGTGAAGCGCAGCCGTCCGCCGGACCCCTCGATCCCGGCGACATGCCTCCGCAGCAGCTCCTCCAGCCCCGGCTCGTACATCGGGACCTCGCCCCGGCGGAGCATGTCGATCTTCTCTTCGACGACATCCAGCCCGAGCACCTCGAATCCCAGTTCGGCCATGGCGGCGGCGTGGGTCGCGCCGAGATAGCCGGTGCCGATCACGGTGATCTTGAGGGCCATGGGGTGCTCCTGGGATGTCCGGCCGAGGGTGTCGAACATGTGTCGCACATGCTCTGTCGTGGGCGCTGCACGAGCATAGTCGGGGCGTGTTCGAGCCCCTCACCGGGCAGATCTCCCGGGGTGGCGGCCTGTCGTCAAGCTCACGTATCACTCGCGTGGGCGGACCACTAAAATTGGGTTACTTAACGGTAGTTAGCGTCTGGAGCGTGAGAGACCTTGGCCGGATCGGCTGATTTCGACCTGTACCGCCCGTCCGAGGAGCACGACATGCTCCGCGACGCGATCCGTGCCCTCGCCGAGGCGAAGATCGCGCCCCACGCCGCCGCCGTGGACGAGGAGGCCCGCTTCCCCCAGGAGGCGCTGGACGCGCTCGTCGCCAACGACCTGCACGCCGTGCACGTGCCCGAGGAGTACGGCGGCGCCGGCGCCGACGCCCTCGCCACGGTCATCGTGATCGAGGAGGTGGCCCGCGCCTGCGTGTCCTCCTCCCTCATCCCGGCCGTCAACAAGCTCGGCTCGCTGCCCGTGATCCTCTCCGGCTCCGAGGAGCTGAAGAAGAAGTACCTGGGCCCGCTCGCCAAGGGTGACGGGATGTTCTCGTACTGCCTCTCCGAGCCCGACGCCGGCTCCGACGCGGCCGGCATGAAGACCCGCGCGGTCCGCGACGGCGACCACTGGATCCTCAACGGCGTGAAGCGCTGGATCACCAACGCGGGCGTCTCCGACTACTACACGGTCATGGCCGTCACGGACCCGGACAAGCGCTCCAAGGGCATCTCCGCCTTCGTCGTCGAGAAGTCCGACGAGGGCGTCTCCTTCGGCGCCCCGGAGAAGAAGCTCGGCATCAAGGGCTCCCCGACCCGCGAGGTCTACCTCGACAACGTCCGCATCCCCGCCGACCGCATGATCGGCGAGGAGGGCACCGGCTTCGCCACGGCGATGAAGACCCTGGACCACACCCGTATCACCATCGCCGCCCAGGCCCTCGGCGTCGCCCAGGGCGCCCTCGACTACGCCAAGGGCTACGTCCAGGAGCGCAAGCAGTTCGGCAAGCCGATCGCCGACTTCCAGGGCATCCAGTTCATGCTCGCCGACATGGCCATGAAGATCGAGGCCGCCCGCGCCCTGACCTACCAGGCCGCCGCCAAGTCCGAGCGCGGCGACAAGGACCTCACCTTCCAGGGCGCCGCCGCCAAGTGCTTCGCCTCGGACGTCGCCATGGAGGTCACCACCGACGCCGTCCAGCTGCTGGGCGGCTACGGCTACACGCGCGACTACCCGGTCGAGCGGATGATGCGCGACGCCAAGATCACGCAGATATACGAGGGCACCAACCAGGTCCAGCGGATCGTGATGGCCCGCAACCTGCCGTAACCCCTTCGGCGCAGCGCGTACACAGCCCCCGGCACCCCGCCGGGGGCTGTTGTCTTATGGGGCGGATGGGGCGGATTGTTTCCGTCCGCCCGATGGCGGACGGGGGCGGGCGGGCGTAGGACGGAAGTGCACGGGGTCCGCCCCGGACCCCGCTCCCACCACCCCCAGGAGGAGCCATGACGCAGCACGCCGGAGCCATGACCGCGATGAGCAAGGAGATGCAGGAGTGCGTCAACGCCTGCATGACGTGCCACAGCATGTGCGAGGAGACCATGAGCTCCTGCATGCAGGCCGGCGGCCAGGCCCAGATGCAGATCATGCGCGCCCTGATGGACTGCGCCGAGATGACCCGTATGTGCGCGGACATGATGATGCGGCGCTCGCCGCTGTCCGCCGAGATGTGCGCGATGTGCGCCCGCGCCTGTGACATGTGCGCCGAGGCGTGTATGTCCATGCCGGACGATCAGCAGATGATGCGCTGCGCCGAGGCGTGTCGCCGCTGCTCCGAGACGTGCCGGACGATGGCGGGCGCGACCGCCTGACGCCGACTCGTACGCACGGATACGACGGAGGGGCACCCCGTCATGGAATGCCCCTCCGTCACGCGGTGCGGGTCAGCTGTCCGACACCGTCACCGTCTCGTCGTTCTTCAACTGCTCCACCAGCTGCTTCACCTTCTCGGTGTTCCACTGGAGGTTGCCGTTGCCGGCGTTGCCCGAGATCGGCATGTTCATGGACTTGCCGTCGCCGCCCGTCACACCCTTCATCGCCCAGAACATGTCGGCCAAATCGAACAGGCTCATGTCCTTGTCGACGATCAGGGTGTCCAGGCCCGCGCTCATCGTCGGGTACAGCTTGAAGGGGTTCAGGATCGTGCTCGGCGTCGCCGTCTGGCTGGCGAGGGCCGCGAGGAACTTCTGCTGGTTCTTCGTACGGTCCAGGTCGCTGCGCTGGAGGGCGTAGCGGGTGCGGACGAAGGCGAGGGACTGCTCGCCGTTCAGCGTCTGCTTGCCCGCCTCGAAATTGGCGCCGGACTTGGTGTCCTTCAGACCGCCCTTGGGGATGTCGATCTCCACGCCGCCGACCGCGTCGACGATGTTCGCGAAGCCCGCGAAGCCGATCTCCACGTAGTGGTCGATGTGCAGACCCGTGTTGGCCTCGACGGTGCGGACCAGCAGCTCGGGCCCGTCCTCCGCGTAGGCCGCGTTCAGCTTGACCTGGCGGCCGGTGCCCTTGAACGTCTTGCCGGACTCGGAGCCGACGAACGTCGGGATCGTGACGTTCGAGTCACGGGGCAGTGAGACCAGCGTCGGGCCGTTGGACCCGGTGTGCAGGATCATCATCGAGTCCGTGCGCTTGCCGTCGGCGGAGCCGGTGTGGAGTTCCTTCTTCTGGTCGGCGGACAGGCCCTCACGGCTGTCGGAGCCGACGATCAGGTAGTTGGTGCCCTCGCCCGCCTCCGGCCGGTCGATGACCTTCGACAGGTCGACCTCGCGGTTCAGCTTGGAGTCGGCCCAGAAGTACGTGCCGATCGTCGTCGCGAGCACCACCACGGTGACCGTGATCGCCGTCAGCTTGATGCGGCGCCGCCAGTCCGGCGCGGGACGGTCGCCCCGGCCGCCGCCCGGACCGCCGACGCCGCCGGAGCCGTAGACCTGGCCGGTGTTGTAGTCGCTGTTGTGGCCGCCGCCGTACTGGTCGGGGCCGCTGTTGCCGTAGCCGTCACCGTAGGCGTCGCCGTACGAAGGCTGCTGGGGCACACCACCCTGAGGGGGTGCCGACGGGCCGCGACGGACCTGGCGCATCACACGCGGACCATCGGGCTGGGCGAAGTCGCCGCCGCGGTTGTTGCCGGACCATCCCTCGGGCCAATCGTTCATGCGCCCCAGTGTGCCGGGTCCGGCCATGCCCTTTACAAGGGTCGATGAAAAACAAAGGCAGGGCTGTTGCGAAGCCGACACAAATTGCACGGTTTTGTAGGGGAGCAGACGCTTCGGACGATCGCGGGGCTCACGGGCACGAGACCTGGTCGCCCCGCACCACGCCCGACTCGCCCTGCCCGGGGTTCTCCGCCCGCACCTTGCGGACCCGCTTGAAGTCCGTGCCGGCGACCACCCTGAGGGTGGGGCCCTGGGCACGTACCGGACGCAGTTCCGCGCCCGGGAGGGCGGTCGCGAGGGAATGGGCGGAGCGGTCCCAGCGGGGGTCGTAGACGACGACCGTGCGGCGGACGTCCTGCCGTGGGGCGTTGACCGGAGTTTTCGTGGTGCGGAAGCCGGTGGCGGCCAGCTGGCGGTCCACCTTCCTGCCGAGACCGGGGACCGCCGTGCCGTTCTCGACCTGGACGCGGATCTGCTGGGGGGCGACGTCGACGAGGGTGTGGCGGGCGCGCGCCTTGTAGGGGGCGAGGGGCCGGTCGTCGCGCAGGGCCTCGAACAGCCGGGCGGCCTTCGCGTCGTCCCACTTGAGGGTCGAGCCGATGCCCTTGACGGCGTACCCCATGCGCCCGATGGGCACGGTGGTGAACTCGGAGGAGGCGGGCGTGAGGTTGCGCATCGCGCGGCCGAGGTCGATCAGCTCGCCGGTGCCGAACTCCTTGTCGGCGCGGACGGACCCGAGGACGGCCTGCGTGATGTCGCGGAACTTCATCGGGTTGAGCAGGACGCCGGAGGAAGTCGCCTGCGACATCAGCGAGGCCATGAACCGCTGCTGGCGCTTCATACGGCCGAGGTCGGAGGAGCCGTCGGCGTGCCGGGAACGGACGTACTGCAGCGCCTGGCCGCCGTCCAGCTCATGGGTGCCGGCCGTCAGGTCGAGGCCGGTGTAGGAGTCCTTGAGGGGTTCGGCGGTGCAGATCCTGACGCCGCCGAGGACGTCGACCGTCCGCATGAAGCTGGTGAAGTCGACCTCGACGTAGTGGTCGATCTTCACCTTGGTCATGTGCTCGACCGTGCGCACGGTGAGCTGGGGCCCGCCCTCCGCGTAGGCCGCGTTCAGCTTGATCGGATGGCCCCGGTGGGCCTTGCCGGTGGCGCGGTCGGTCCGCGCGGGCGTCTCGGCGTACGAGTCGCGCGGCAGGCTCACCACGCTCGCGCGCTCCCGGTCCGCCGAGATGTGCACGATCATCATCGTGTCCGTGCAGTGGCAGGGGGCGCCGCCGAGCCGGTACTTGCGCCGCTCCTTCTCGCCGATCCGGTCGCGGCCGTCGGTGCCGACCAGCAGGACGTTCATGCCGTGGCCCGCCTCGGGACGGTTCTTCATGTCCTTGAAGGCGTCGACCCGCTTGATCTCGCCGTCCAGGCGGGTCACCACCGCGTGCCCGATGCCCGCGGCGGCCAGCACCACCACGGAGAGCGTGGTCACCGCCCGCATGGCCCAGCTCCGCCGCCTGGGGCGTACGGGAGGCCGGGGCTGCTGCGGACGAGCTGGACGGCGGGGCGGTGTGGACACGGGGGGACACCTCCGCGAGACCGGTCATGGGGAGTCGGGGAACCGTGAGCACCGTAGGGCCCCGGCATCGGCGGCCCGTCCACGCGACCGGGCGGCGCGCGTCGGTGTCCCCCGTTCGCGGTAACGTGAGCCCTCTATGAACGCCAAGCCCGACGCGCAGCTCCCCGCCGTGTCCGTGATCATGCCCGTCCTCGACGAGGAGCGGCATCTGCGCGGAGCCGTCCAAGCGATCCTCGCGCAGGAGTACGCCGGCGAGATGGAGGTCGTGATCGCCCTCGGTCCGTCCACGGACCGCACGGACGAGATCGCCGCCGCGCTCGTGGCCGAGGACCCGCGCGTGCACACCGTCCCCAATCCCACCGGCCGTACGCCCGCCGCGCTCAACGCCGCGATCAAGGCCTCCCGCCACCCGATCGTGGTCCGTGTCGACGGCCACGGCATCCTCTCGCCGAACTACATCGCCACCGCCGTACGGCTCCTGGAGGAGACCGGCGCGCAGAACGTCGGCGGCATCATGCACGCCGAGGGCGAGAACGACTGGGAGCACGCGGTCGCCGCCGCCATGACCTCGAAGATCGGCGTCGGCAACGCGGCCTTCCACACCGGCGGTCAGGCCGGTCCCGCGGAGACGGTCTATCTGGGGGTCTTCCGGCGCGAGGCGCTGGAGCGACAGGACGGCTACAACGTGGAGTTCGTCCGCGCCCAGGACTGGGAGCTGAACTTCCGCATCCGTGAGGCGGGCGGCCTCATCTGGTTCTCGCCCGAGCTGCGGGTGTCGTACCGGCCGCGGCCGAGCGTCAAGGCGCTCGCCAAGCAGTACAAGGACTACGGGCGCTGGCGGCACGTCGTCGCCCGCTACCACGAGGGTTCCATCAACCTGCGCTATCTCGCCCCGCCGACCGCGGTGTGCGCGATCGTGGCCGGTGTCCTGGTGGGCGCCCTGCTGACCCCGCTGGGCTTCCTGGTCCCCGGCGGCTATCTCGCCGCGATCGTCGCCGGGTCGGTCCCGGCGGGCAGGGGACTGCCGCTCAAGGCCCGCCTCCAGATCCCGGTCGCCCTCGCCACCATGCACATGTCCTGGGGCTTCGGCTTCCTCACCAGCCCCAAGTCCCTGGCGCGCAAGGTCATCGCCTCCCGCCGCCCGGCGGTGCTCGCCGAGAGCTGAGCACGAAGGACGTACGCCTCGGGCCCCTCCCGTTCGCGAGAGGGGCCCGAGGCGTGTGCGGGACCTACCAGCTGAAGGCCGGGTTGACCTCCATGCAGGCGTCCGTCTTCGCCCCGTTCAGCGCGTCCGCCGACTTCGGCGTCCGGTCGTCCTCCTTCGCGGCCCTGTACGTCGTGCCCTCGCGCCAGTCGGCGCCGACGAGCAGCGTGACTCCGCTGACCTCGGTGGACTTCTCCACCTGGCCCAGCGGGATGCCGAGGGCCTTGGCGACCTCCTGGGCGTCGCCCTCCAGCTCGGCGCTCGGATAGCGCACGACCGTCTTGTCCTCGACGACCGCGGTGGTCGAGTCGGACGTGGACTTGGCGAAGCCCTCCTCGACGAGCAGCTGCGACACCGTGTGCGCGCGGCCACTGACCGGGGCGAGGGTGGAGGTCATGGTGCCGTTGCGCACCAGCACGCCGATCTTGTCCTTGGCCGCCGCCGGGTCGTCGGAGCCGGCCTCCTCGACGGCCTCCTTCTTCTTGTCCTTGCCGTCCAGCGCGATGTCCTCCCGCACCAGCCGGAACAGCTTCTCCGCGTCGCCCTCCTTCGGCACGACGCGCGCGCCGACGTACGTGAACGGCATCGTCGTCATCGTGATCCGGGCCGGCTCGACCTTGCGCAGCTCCGTGCTGAGGTCGTAGAGCGCGGCGACGTCACCGAGGCCCTCGTCGACGGTGAGGGACTCGGTGGCCTCCTCGGCGAGCTTGCGCAGCTTGTTCGGGTTGCTGATCGTGGCGTTCGCGCGCAGCTCGCGGACCATCGAGTTCATGTACTGGTGCTGGGCCTTGGCCCGCGCGATGTCGCTGCCGTCCTCGAAGCCGTACCGGGTGCGCAGCCACTGCAGGGCCTGCTTGCCCTTGACGTACGTGGTGCCCTTCTCCAGCTTCAGCCCGGAGCCGTGGCCCTGGCTGTCCTTGGACTCGATGTTGGCGGTCACGCACACCGGCACACCGCCGATCGCGTCGGCCATCGACACCACACCGGAGAAGTCGACCATCATGAAGTGGTCGATACGGATGCCGGTCAGCTTCTCCCAGGTGGCGACCGTGCAGCCGGGACCGCCACGCTCCAGCGACTGGTTGGTCATCGTGTAGGTCAGCGCCCGGTACACCTCGCCGCTGTCCGGGTCGGTGCACTTGGGGATGTCGAGCAGGGTGTCGCGGGGCATGCTGACGACCGACATGTTGCTGCGGTCCGCGGACAGGTGCAGCAGCATCTGCACGTCGGCCAGCGGCGGGCCGTCGAAGGTCTCCCGGGCGCCGCCGAGCTTCTGGTTCTCCGCGGTGTCCCGCGCGTCCGAGCCGATGAGCAGGATGTTCAGCGGGGTCTGGCCGGCCGCGTTCGGCGTCGGCTCGGCGATCTTCGTCTCGCCGAGGTTCAGCTTCTCCTTCTTGATGTTGCCGTTGAGGTGCTGGTAGTAGAGATAACCGGCACCCGCGGTGCCGAGTATCACCACCGCCAGAATCGTCGCCGACCAGCGCAGCACCCGTCTGCGCCGGGGCTTCGCGGCGGTCTTCGCGCGCCCCCGGCCCCCACCGCCCCCGGCGCGGCGGCTCCCCCGGCGCTGCTCGGGAACCTTGACGTCCGTGTCACCGCCCGAGCCGGACGCGTCACCGCCCGAGCCGGAGGCACCGCCGTCCGAGCCGGAGGCACCGCCGTCCGAGCCGGAGGCACCGTCGTCCGAGCCGGACGCGTCGCCCCGCGGTTCCAGGTCCCCCTCCTGATCGCCGGGTTCCTCGACACGCGGTCGCCCCCCGTCCCCGCGCACGTCGCTCCGTACCATCTCCCTGCCCCTCCCCACCCTGCCGTGACGGGGCCGCCCCCGCCTCCTGTTGGACTGTCGAGACCCCGACTGGGATGTACTCATGTTCTGTTGAACGCGTCATACGTTCCGACCGGATGACATGCGGACACGGGTCGGTACGGCGGCACCGGCCGCCCACGGCATCACGACGACATCAGAACCGACCGGCCGGGCGCGTTCCCGCGCCCGCCCGGTGAGTCACCGACGTTCTCTCTCGACTGTTCGCGTCGTACTAGACGCACCATGACCCCGTCAGGTCATCAACTGGCGCACTTTTCCTTGTCCGCGGTGTTCTTCTCGACGTCCAGGTCCGCCGCCGACGTCGCTTTCAGCGGCACCCCGGCTCCCTTGAAGTCCTCGCCGAGGGTCAGCACCATCGAGGGCAGTCCCTGGGCGTTGGTCTCGCTGTTGCCCTTGCCCGGCTTCAGCGCGGACGCGGACAGACCCATGAGGTCGGCCAGCTTGCGCGCCTGGTCGGCCTGGCCGGGGTCGTACGCGAGGGTCGTCTTCTCCAACGTCTTGTCGGCGTTGCCGAGCTGGCTCGACTTGGTCACGCCGACATCATTCTGCAGCCAGCTGAGAGTGGCCTGTGCGCTGCCGGCCTCGGCACCGCCGTTGTAGACGCTGACCCGGACCTCGGAGGCGTCGGCGCGCTTGCCCTTGAGCTTCGCGGCCTCCTTCTCCTTGGCCTGCTTCTTCACCTCGGTGAGCGAGATGTCGTTCCGGATCGTCGAGAACAGCTGCTCGGCCTTGCCCGGCGTGGGCAGCACGGTCGCGCCGTCGGTGTTGTCGACGACCGGCACGGTGGTGAAGGTGATGTTCTTCGTCTTCACCTTGCCGACCTCCTGGCCCAGCGAGGCCAGCTTCTTGATGTCGGAGATCTTGGAGTCGACGGACAGCGCGCTGGTGGCGGCCTCCGCGAGGTCCAGCACCTTCCCCGGGTCGGTGAGCGTGTCCTCCGACTTCATCTGGCGGATCATCGAGCTGAGGAACTGCTGCTGCAGCTCGATCCGGCTCAAGTCGCTGCCGAGGCCCACGCTGTAGCGGGTGCGCAGGAACGCCAGCGCCTGCTCGCCCTCGATGGTGTGCTTGCCCTCGGAGAGGTCGAGCTTGGACTTGGAGTCCTTGATGGGCTTGGCGAGGCAGACCTCGACACCGCCGATCGCCGTGGAGAGCGTCTTCACGGCGTTGAAGTCGGCCACCATGAAGTGGTCGGGGGTGATCCCGGTCAGCTCGGTGACCGTGCGCATGGTGCAGCTCGGGGTACGGCCGTCCTGGCCGAGGCTCGTGTTGAACCGGACGTTCGGCGTACCCGCGATGTCCTTCGTCGAGCCGTCCTCCTGCGTCGTCGGGCACTCCGGGATGTCCACGATCATGTCGCGCGGGATGCTCATCGCGGTCGCGTTCGTCCGGTCCTTGGAGACGTGCAGCAGGATCGTGGTGTCGGCGTGGCCGACGCTCTCCTTGTCGCCGTAGCTCTCGTTGCCCGCGCCGGTGCGCTTGTCCGTGCCGATCACCAGCAGGTTGATCGCCCGGTCCTTGCTGAAGCCGCCGGTGCTCGCGCCGTCGTCCGAGATCTTCTGGATGTTGTTGTTGAGGTGCTGGTAGTAGAGGTAGGCCGCGCCGCTCACGCCGACCAGCACGAAGGCGAGCGTGCCGCCCGTCCACACCAGGATCCGCTTGCCCGTCGACTTCCTGGGCTTGGCCTTGGACTTGCCCCGGCCGCTCCGGCGGCCCGGCAGCGGGTCCTCCTCGGGCGTGCCCCGCCGGCGCCGGGGTCCCGGCAGCGTGTCGGGGATCTCCCGGGTGTCCGTGCCCACCGACGCGGAACGCGTGGTGGTGGTTGCCCTGGCCCCTGTCGCGGCGGGCGTGGCCCGACGCGGCCTCGGTACCGCCGACTGCGGTGCGGAAGGACTCAGTCGCAGTTCGTATTCACCGGTGCTCGGGTTGAGTACCCACTGATCTGCGGGGTCGATGTCGTCCGCCCGCCCACGGCCTTGCGCGTCCACGGTTGTCTGATTCCTCCGTCGGGGCCACGCGGCGCCTTCCCCCTCAAAGGACGCTCGGGTCTCGATACAACTGGTGCGCGACCGAAGGGCCGACGCACCGGATCGCTCACACTAGCCGCCCGATCAGGCGTCAAGCGACGGCGGTGACAAATTGCACGTCCCTACAACTGGGCAATCTGCCCATTTCCTAGAGCATTTGTTCCTGGTGTTGACGCGCGCTTTACCTGCGGAACCCCTTCGGGGTCACACGCAGTCCTCCTCCGCGGCCGTACTTCCGCGGAAAGTCGGCATCGGATCCGGTGTCCCGGAGAGGCTTCCCGAAAGCTGTTCCGGGCGCCCTTCCCGCTTCCCGCCGGGCAGTTCCCGGGCGATCGCCAGGGGTTCGTCGGCGCGCAGTCGTGCGAAAAGTCGCCGTGCCGCCGGTTCGACGAGCTCATCACGATTGGCGTCATACGCATACGACTTCCTGGGAACGGTCAGGAATTGCACCTTTTCCATGGGAATCGTGCGCAGACCGCGCACAAGGTCGTAGAGCCCGCGCAGACTCGCTAGCCCGGGATCCGTGGTGAGTGAGGACGTGGCCGCGTCCAGGACCGGATACAGCTTCACCGGATTCAGCAGGACCTCGTTGCCGCGCACCTTCGCGGCCAGCGCCGCGAGGAAACGCTGCTGCCGGTCCATCCGTTCCGTGTCGCTTCCGTCCCCCAGCGACTTACGGGCCCGCACGTATCCCAGCGCCTGTTCCCCGCTGAGCTTCACCCGGCCCGCGGGCAGCCGCAGATCGGCCTGTTTGTCGTGAATGGGTTCGGCGAGGCACACCTCGACCCCGTCGACGGCGTCGACCATCTCCTTGAACCCGCTGAAGTCCACGACGATGTGATGGTCGATCCGGATATCGGTCAGCCGCTCGACCGTCCGAATCGTGCAGGCCGAACCACCCGCCTGGAACGCGTAGTTGAACAGGGTGAACGCCGGTTCGGTACGACGTCCGTCCGCCCGCCGGCAGCTCGGCACCTCCACCATCAGATCCCGCGGCAGCGACACCGCGGTCGCGCTCCGCCGGTCAGCCGCGAGATGCAGCAGGATCGTGGTGTCCGACCGCTCGGTCCCGGAATCCCGCCCGTACTCGTCGTTGCCGTCTCCCGCCCGTGAGTCCGACCCGATCACGAGGATGTTCTGCGCGCCCCGCACGAGCGCCGTCGGTCGCTCCTTCTCGAACCGCGCCAGCTCGTCCGCCGCCGTCCGGTCCGACGTGATGTTCCCGTCCAGCTTCCGGTACGCCGCCCACCCCACCCCCACGGCCCCGACGATCACCAGCCCCGCCCCGCCGGCCACCCACCGCACCCACCGCCGCCGACGCCGCGCCCCGGCCCCGGTGGGCGTGCCCCCCGCACCGGGCCCCAGCCCCACCACCCTGCCTCCGGCGTCGTCCACTTCCGGCCACCCCTCACGGCGTACGAGCGAGTCGCTGCTCCTACGACGATGGCCCGCGAGAAGCCCCGAGGGCGGCCGGGACTAGGCCGAACGGGGGACGGCTGGGGGAGGGGGGCGTGTTGCGCGGGGGTGAGGCGGGAGGGACGGGCCGTCTGACGGCTCGCAGGGGCGAGCTTGGAAGGGGACCGATTGCCCTACGGGCCCGAGGGAAAGCGAGCCGGCTGCCCCGAGGGCCCGAGGGGGAGGGCTGGCTGTGGCGTGGGTGCCCTGGGGGCCTGGGGAGGAGGGCTGGCTGTGGCGTGGGTGCCGTGGGGGCCTGAGGGGGAGGGCTGGCTGTGGCGTGGGTGCCCTGGGGGCCTGGGGAGGAGGGCTGGCTGTGGCGTGGGTGCCGTGCCGGCCCGGAGGGGGAGGTCCGGCTGTGGGGTGGGTGCCGTGGGGGCCTGGGGAGGAGGGCTGGCTGTGGCGTGGGTGCCGTGCGGGCCCGAGGGGGAAGTCCGGCTGAGGCGTGGGTTCGAGCGCGGAGGGGCCCGTTGTCCTGCGGGCCCGGCAAGGGCTGCGCTGTCCTACGCGGCCGAGCGGCAGCCGCGCCCCAAAGGGGCGCGGGGAACTGCGCGAGCAACCCCAACGAACCCGCAGCCGCCCGACCACCGCACCCCCACGGTGTCACCGCGCGCGTGAAGGGGCGCGGGGAACTGCGCGAGCAACCCCAACGAACCCGCAGCCGCCACCACACAGCAACCCCCGGACCCCGGACCCCCAGACCCCGCCGCGCGTCACCGCGCAGTCGAAGTAACCCGCTCACTCTCGATCCGCTTGGCCAGCGCATCCTCACCCAACGCCCCAAGATGCCGGCACAACACCACGGACCCCCCACTCGCGAGCGGCCCGTACAACCCCGCGGACAGCCCCTCCCACGTGTCGTACCCCAGCCCCGACAACAACCGGGACCCGGGCCCCGTCAGCCCGAGCCCCCCCGCCTCCGCCCGAGCCCGCTCCACGACCTCCGCCCCACTGAACTCCCGCCCCGCCACGACCAACGCCGCCTCCTCGGGATCCACCGGCGCGTACGCCACGAACCGATCCCCCTGCGACGGCACCTCCACGGCATAGTCGGCGAAGCCGTCCGGCACCTGCGCGAACCGCCCCCCGAGCGGCCGCAACGCGAGAGCGACCCGCTCCCCGGAGCACGCCCGAGCCGCGTCCAGCGTGTCCGGCCCGCTCACCACGAGGTCCGCCGCCCCCGGATCCCCACCGACCTCGGCGACCACCCCCACCGACGAACACGCCAGCAGCCACACCGCCGTCTGCCAGTGCGCCGGCAGCAGCAGCGCGACCCGGTCACCCGGCTCCGCGGACAGCTCGCCCTGCAGAAGATTCGCGGTCTTGGCCACCCAATTGGCGAAGGTGGCCACGGACAATTCGACCCGCTCGCCCGTGGCGTCGTCGTAGAAGGTCACCAGGGGGCGCGCGGGATCCGCGGTCAGCGCGGATCGCAGCAGGTCGGCAGGGGTGCGGTCGGTGGCGTTCACCCGCGTAAGCGTACGCGCGACCCCGCCCGCCCGCGGCCCCGGGCGGACCGGGATCGCCACCGGTTCGGCGGAGCGCGGCCGACGACCCGTCAATTCCGCGATGGACAGATATGTATGACTATGTCCAGGATCGGACACATGCGTAGATCACGATTCCTCGCGTCCTCGATCGGCGTCACCTGCGCGGCGGCACTCGCCCTCCCGGCGGCACTCCCGGCGACGGCATCCGCGGCGACCCCGACGGACTCGTCCTCCACGGCGACCCTGGCCCCGGCGCGGACCCCGGCCCCGGCCGCCCCGCTCGCGCCCGCGTCCGGCAGCACCCAGTCCCTCCCCCTCCTCCCCCTCGGCACGGACCGGCACCTCGGCCCGGCCGCCCCCGAACAGGGCCTCGGCAAGCGGGACGTACGGTCCTTCTCCCTGGTCGGTGTCGTCTGGGACAACCCGGACACCGAACTCCAGGGCCGCGTCCAGGTCCGCACCCGCGCCAGGGGCACCGACCGCTGGTCCGGCTGGCAGGACGTGGAGACGCACAACCACGAGCACGCCGCCGACCTGGACACCGCCGAGCGCTCCTCGGGCCGCGTGCGCGGCTCCACCGCCCCGCTGTGGGTCGGCGACTCCGACGGCGTCGAGGTGCGTGTACGCGCCGAGACCCAGGGCCGTACGACCGCTCCGGGCGTCCAGGCGCTCCCGGACGGCCTACGTCTCGAACTGGTCGACCCCGGCTCCGGCACCCTGGAGGGCGCCGCGGGACCGGGCGCCGTGCACGCGGCCGACCCCCCGCCCGTCGGCACCCCCGTGGACGCGCCGCGGCTGGGCACCCTGACCGCCGAGTCGGCCGCCGCCTCCGCCGTCAACGCCGACCTCGCGCCGCTCGGCGCCACCTCGATCCCGGCGCTGTCGCGCAAGGAGACGGAGGAGCGGCTGGCGAACGTGGCACCCGGGGTGAAGCCGTTCATCGGGCCGCGCCCCCGCATCGTCACGCGAGCCGGCTGGGGCGCCGACGAGAAGCTGCGCGAGCGCGACTTCCGCTACACCACGCGGGTCAGCGCGGCCTTCGTGCACCACACGGCGTCGGGCAACAACTACAAGTGCGCGCAGGCCCCTTCCGTCATCCGCAGTATCTACCGCTACCACGTCGTGAGCAGCGGCTGGCGGGACATCGGCTACAACTTCCTCGTCGACAAGTGCGGAAACATCTACGAGGGACGTGCGGGTGGTGTCGCGAAGGCCGTCATGGGGGCGCACACCCTCGGCTTCAACACGAACACCATGGGTGTCGCGGTCCTCGGCAGCTACGGGACCACCAAGCCCCCCGCGGTGACGGTGAAGGGAATCGCGCAACTAACCGCCTGGAAACTCGGTCTTTACGGAGCGAACCCCAAGGGCAAGACATACCTCACTTCGGGTGGTGGCAATCTCTACGCAAAAGGTAAGAAGGTACGACTGCACGTGATCTCCGGCCACCGCGACGGGTTCGCGACCGAGTGCCCGGGGGGGCGCCTTTACGGAAAGCTCGGTACGGCCCGCACGGAGGCCGCCCGCTATCAAGGCCGATAGCGGGGCGGCGGCAGGGCGAGGGGGAAACCGGGGTGCGAGCCCCGATCGGAATCCGGTGACCCGCCGGGGGTACCCCGGACCCGACACGCAGCACGACCCGAGGGCGCGCACGCCGCGCCCTCGACGGACTTCACCGCCGACGCGCCTCGCCGCACGTCGACGGCCCACCACCGCACGGCCGCGAAGGCGCCATGGAACGGTCTGCATAGACTGGCCGGTCGAATGACAGTTCGGCCGGTCCCGGCAGGAAGCAGAGACGACAGGTGACAGAAGCGATCCTCCTGGTCGGCGGCAGAGGCACCCGGCTGCGTCCGCTCACGGTGCACACTCCCAAGCCCATGGTCCCGGCGGCCGGAGTCCCCTTCCTCACCCACCAGTTGGCGAGAGCCAGAGCCGCGGGCGTCGACCACATAGTTCTCGCCACCTCCTATCTGGCCGAGGTCTTCGAACCCCACTTCGGCGACGGCTCCGCCCTCGGCCTCCACCTGGAGTACGTCACGGAGGAGGAACCCCTGGGCACGGGCGGCGCGATCCGCAACGCCGCCTCGCATCTCCACTCCGGTCCCGAGGACCCGGTCCTCGTCTTCAACGGCGACATCCTCACCGGCCTCGACATCCGCCGCCTGGTCGCCACCCACGAGAGGACCGGCGCGGACGTCTCCCTCCACCTGACCCAGGTGACCGACCCGCGCGCCTACGGCCTCGTCCCCACCGACGAGACGGGCAAGGTCCTCGCCTTCCTCGAAAAGCCCCAGACCCCCGAGGAGATCGTCACCGACCAGATCAACGCGGGGGCGTACGTCTTCCGCCGCTCGGTCATCGACACGATCCCGGCGGGCCGCCCGGTCTCGGTGGAACGCGAGACGTTCCCGGACCTGCTGGCGGCGGGCGCCCATCTGCAGGGCATGGTCGACTCGACGTACTGGCTGGACCTCGGCACCCCCGCGGCCTTCGTCCGCGGCTCGGCGGACCTCGTCCTCGGCCGCGCCCCGTCCCCCGCCGTCCCGGGCCGCTGCGGCGACCGCCTCGTCCTGCCCACCGCCCGGGTCGCGGGCGACGCCAAGCTGACCGGCGGCACGGTGGTGGGCGAGGGCGCGTTCGTCGGCGAGGGCGCCCGCGTCTTCGGCAGCACGGTCCTGGCCGGCGCGGTCGTCGAACCGGGAGCGGTCATCACCGACTCCCTCATCGGCGCCCGAGCCCGCATCGGCGAACGCTCCATCCTCACCGGCGCCGTCATCGGCGACGGCGCGATCATCGGCGCCGACAACGAACTCCGCACGGGAGTCCGAGTCTGGTGCGACGCCCAGATCCCCACGGGGGCGCTCCGCTTCTCGTCGGACCAGTAATCGCCAGAGATGGCGGGCCTGAAAAGCAGTGGGCGCAGCCCCTGCTTTTCAGGGGCGCGGGGAACTGCGCGACCAGCCCCCACCGGGCCGGCACATGGGGGTCGAAGGGGCGTAGCCCCTCAAGGACGGGTAGGGGCGGCGGGGGCGGGGGCGAAAAAACTACAGACGCCCGATATCCCCGCGCGGCATCCGCGGCGCCCGCCGAGCCGGCCCCCGCCCCGACAACAGAATCAACCGAGCCGCCCGATGCCGCTGCCCCGCATACGGCTCCAGCAACGACAGCATCACCGAGTCGTCCGCATCCCGGTCCCCCGCCAGTACGAACCCCACGATCCCCGGCAGATGCAGATCCCCCACGGTCACCTCATCCGCCGCCCCATGACTGCGCTGCACCGTCTCCGCCGAGGTCCACGGCCCGATCCCCGGCACCAACTCCCACCGAGCCCGCGCCTCCACCGGCGACATCCCCACGGCCTCCTCCAGCCGCCCCGCCACCCGCACCGCCCGCAGAATCGTCGACGCCCGCTTGTCGTCGACCCCGGCCCGATGCCACTCCCAGGACGGAATCAACGCCCACTCCCGGGCCGAGGGCATCACGAACATCCCCGGCGGCACGGGCCCCGGCGCCGGCTCCCCGAACTTCCCGACGAGCAACCGCCACGCCCGATACGCCTCGTCCGTCGTGACCTTCTGCTCCAGCACCGACGGGATCAACGACTCCAGCACCAGCCCGGTCCGCGTCAGCCGCAACCCCGGCCGCCGCCGCCAGGCCATCGCCACGACCCGGTGCCGGGGCGCGAAGGCGTCCGGCTGGTCCGACGCCCCGAGCAGCGACGGCACCCGGTCGAGCAGCCACTCGCCCCCGGGCCCCCACGCCTCCGCCTCGACGGCCCCGCCCCGCACGGCGACCCGTAGCGTCCCGGCCCCCACCGGGGTTCGGCTCGTCCGCCACACGGACCCGTCCGGCACGGCCCGGAAGGTCGGGTCCCGGGGTCCCCGCCGAAGCGGCCCCAGTACGAGCCCCAGGTCGAGCGGCCACTCCGGCACCCAGGTCCGCCGCTTCCCCGCCGCCACGGCCTGCCGAGGCACCCCTCCGGGCACGACGACATGCCCACCCCGCACGGTCGTACGGGTGGGCCGCTGAGGGAAACGTCCGGCCAAGAGGAGGTCCTAAGCAGAGAGGCGGCGCCCTATGAGCCTAGGGCGCCCACAGAAACACAGAAACCCACGATCAGCCACGACGAACGCCACACGCGCACGCACCCCCCGCATCCGCTCACCGAACCTCGATGAACGCCCCCGCGTCCCGCTCCCCCCGAGCCGCAGGCGCCACGGCCGCATGTCCTACAGCCACCGCCCCCATCGGGTCCCACTCCCGCGGCAGCCCCAGCACCTCCCGCACGACATCCCGGCAGAACATCGTGGACGACACCCACGCGGACCCCAGCCGCTCCCCGGCCAGCGCGACGAGGAAGTTCTGCACCCCGGCGCCGGCCGCGACGACGAACATCTCCCGCTCGGCCGCGTCCCGCCGCGCGTCCCCGTAGGAGTGCGACCCGTCCATCACCAGACACGGCACCACCAGATACGGCGCGTGGCGCAGCACGTCCCCGCGCCGCACCCGCTTCGCGACGGACTCCTCGCTCTTGCCGTCCCGCCGCAGGTCCGCGATCCACGCGTCCCGCATGGCGTCGAGCAGTCGTACCCGCGACTCCTCGGACTCCAGCAGCACGAACCGCCACGGAGTCGTGTGGTGCGGCGCCGGCGCGGTCACCGCCGCGGCCACGGCCCGCCGCACCGCCCCGGGATCGACCGGCTCGTCCGTGAACGCCCGGACCGTACGCCGCTGCGTCACCGCCAGCCGTACGGCCTCGGAGGTGCCGAGCCGGAACATGTCGTCCTGTGCGCCCCGCACCAGGGCCCGCGTCCCCTCGCCGTCGTCCTCGGCCACCACGTGCCCCAGCCCGCGGACGACGGCGACGGGCAGCCCGGCGGCCTTGCCCTTCACCAGATCGCCGGCGCCGGCGAGCTCGTCGGCGGTGGCGACGACGGTGGCGCTCAGCGGATTGCCGTGCGCGTCGGTGCCGCCCCGCAGGTCGTCGAGGACGCGCACACCGGCCGCGCCGATGGCGACATCGGTCAGCCCGCTGCGCCAGGGTCGCCCGAACGTGTCGGTGACGACGACCCCGACCTCGACGCCGAGCGCGTCCCGGACGCCGTCGCGGATCGCCCGCGCGGAGGCGTCGGGGTCCTCGGGCAGCAACAGCACGGTCCCGGCGGGGGTGTTGGAGGCGTCGACCCCGGCGGCGGCCATGACCAGCCCCTGCCGGTTCTCCACGATCCGCAACGCACCGCGCCGCGCGACCACCCGTACAGTCTCGGCGTCGATCGCGGCCTCCCGGTCGACGGCCTCGACGACGCGCCCCTCCGCCTTGGACACGATCTTCGAGGTGACGAGCAGCACGTCCCCGTCGACCAGCCCCGGCTCGGCCGCGGCGATCAGCTTGGCGAGGTCGTCCCCCTCCCGCACCTCGGGGATGCCGTCCAGGGCCCAGACCCGGTATCCGGCACCGGGCGTCGCCTCGCTCCCGCTCCGCTCGCTCACGCTCCCCGTACCTCCTCCGCGAGTGCCAGCGCCTCGCGGGCCATCTCGGCCGTCGTGTCCAGGTCGGTCATCATCAGCGGCACGGCCCGGCACCGGATCCCGGCGCTCTCCACGCGCTCGACGACGCCCGCGTCGACCGTGTCGACGAGCCAGCCGTCCAGCAGCCCCGAGCCGTAGTGCTCGGCCACGGCCGCGGCCGTGGACTCCACGCCGACGGCGGCGAGGACCTTGTCGGCCATACCGCGCACGGGCGCGTCGCCGACGATGGGGGAGAGGCCCACGACCGGCACCCCGGCCTCCGCGATCGCCTCCCGGATCCCGGGCACGGCGAGGATGGTGCCGATGGAGACCACCGGGTTGGACGGCGGGAAGAGGATCACGTCCGCCTCGGCGAGCGCCTCCAGGACCCCGGGCGCCGGCTTCGCCTGCTCGGCGCCGACCGGCACGATCGCCTCGGCCGGCACGGAGGCCCGCAGCCGCACCCAGTACTCCTGGAAGTGGATCGCCCTGCGCTCGCCGGACCCCGCGGCGGAGCCGCTGTCGGGCACCGCGACGGCGACATGGGTCTCGACGCGGTCGTCGGTCATCGGGATGAGCCGCACACCCGGCTTCCACCGGTCGCACAGCGCCTCGGTGACGGCGCTCAGCGGATACCCGGCGCTGATCATCTGCGTCCGCACGATGTGCGTGGCGAAGTCCCGGTCACCGAGCCCGAACCACTCGGGCCCGACGCCGTACGCCGCGAGCTCCTCCTTGAGGTGGAAGGTCTCGTCGGCCCGGCCCCAGCCCTGCTCCTCATTGATGCCGCCGCCGAGCGTGTACATCACCGTGTCGAGGTCCGGGCAGACCTTCAGCCCGAAGAGGTGGATGTCGTCCCCCGTGTTGCCGACGACCGTGATGTCCGCGTCCGGCGCGGCCCGCTTCAGACCGCGCAGGAACCGGGCACCACCGATGCCGCCTGCCAGAACCACAATGCGCATGGGAGCAGTCTCGCAGGCGGGTCGGACATCGGGTCGCCCGCCCGCGACCACGGCCGGTTCCCCGGGTTTCCGCTCAGGCCGTGACGGCCGCCGTCGCCGCCGCGCGGGCCTTCGGGTGCATCGGCATGTCCGTCAGGCCCGGGTAGTAGACGTGCAGACTGACGGCCGGTTCCAGCGTGTCGTTGACGACCTCGTGCGCGTAACCCGGCGCGAACACGCGTTGCGCGCCCGCGCCGAGCACGCGCGTGCCCCGGTCGGTGCGCTCGGTCAGCGTGCCGTCGAGCACCGTCAGTACGCCGGAGGAGCCCCCGTGGTCGTGCAGCCCGGTGCCCTGCCCCGGCAGCCACGACAGCAGCCACACCTCGTAGCCGGGACCGGTCAGCAGCCGGTGGTACCAGCGTGTGGTCGCGTCGTACTCGACGAGGTGCTCCCACTGGGAGCGGTCCTCGGCGAGGGAACGGGCCAGTCCGGCGAACTCGGCCACGGTGACCGGGTGTTGGCGCGGCGCCTGGAGGAGGTGCGGTACTTCGAGAAGGTCGCCGGCGATCTGGAGGTCGCTGTCGCTGTTCATGAAGTGGGGAGGTCCTCGACGGAGTGCGTGGGGGAAGGCGGGGTGTCACCTGCCGTCCGCGTGGGTCGCGGACGGGGCGGGTGCCCGGTCTCCGGGCGAAAGGGGGCAGCGGTCGAGCCAGGACGGGCTCAGTGGCAGCCGGAGCGCGTCAGGCTCAACAGCTGGGACAGCAACAGCTACAGCGACAGCGAGCAGCACCGAGGGACCCGGCGGAGCGGGTCGAGGTGAGTGCCAAGTTCGCGAGCATGCCCACAAGCACAGCGGTTCACACCTCCGCTGTCAACTTCACGTCCGGTATGTGGATGCCGGTTCACCTCTTTCGGTGCATCCGCGCGGCGAAAGGTTTGTGCCCCCGGTGTCGGGGAGACATGGCGTCCAACCGGGCAAGCCGTCGGCACGCGCGCATGGAGGGTCGTGGGTGCGTCCGGAGCGAGCCGGCTCGAACGAGTCGGAACGAGATCGAACTCCTGGGCGTCTCTTCCCGTAAGGAAGGGAGAACCCCCTCCGGAACTCCCGCCTGCCGTCAGGCTGCTGTCAGGTTTATGCCGATTTGAACACTTTCCGCATAGCCTTGGTTCCGCAGAGTGAATAAGGGGCTCAATAGCAGATCTCGGCTTGACTCGCCCGTAGCAGCACACTTGTAATTTCACTCGTGTCGTTCAGCCGAAATCGGTAACGGCCGCACGACGGGGACGCGAAAGACGGACGAGGGGCGCACATGACCGAGCTCGTGCAGCAACTGCTGGTCGACGACGCGGACGAAGAACTCGGCTGGCAGGAGCGCGCGCTGTGCGCCCAGACCGATCCCGAGTCCTTCTTCCCCGAGAAGGGCGGCTCGACCCGTGAGGCCAAGAAGGTCTGCCTCGCCTGCGAGGTCCGCTCCGAATGCCTTGAGTACGCCCTCGCCAACGACGAGCGGTTCGGTATCTGGGGCGGCCTGTCGGAGCGCGAGCGCCGCCGCCTGAAGAAGGCGGCCGTCTGACCCGTCCCGGAGCACCTGACCCGTCCCGGAACAGTCGAACAGCGATGACCGAACATGTACGGCCCGTCGCACGTGGGTTGTCCACAGGCGGCGGGCCGCCGTGCTGCTCAGCCGTTAGTGTGGGCCCTCGTCCGAGACGTCCCGCTGTCCCCGCCGGACACAGACGTCCACCGCAGTCCATCGAACCGGGGCCCGTACCTCGATGTCCGTGCACAGCCACACCTCAGCTCACCAGGACGCCGCTCCTGAGTTCCCACGTCATGTGGTGACCGCGGTCCTCGTCGCGCACGACGGCGCCCGCTGGCTGCCCGACGCGCTCGCCGGGCTGCTCGGCCAGGAGCGCCCCGTCCAGAGCGCCATGGCGGCCGACACCGGCAGCGCGGACGACTCCGCCCAGCTCCTCTCCGACGCCCTCGGCGCCGACCGCGTGCTGCACCTCGCCCGACGGACCGGTTTCGGCCAGGCCGTCGAGGAGGCCAACCGCACCGCGGGCGTCCTCACCCAGGACGACCTGGCGTACCTCAGGCGCCCCAGTGGCTGGGACCCGGTGACCCGCAGCTGGCGCGACGACGCGTACGACATGCCCGAGCTCCCCCACGGAGAACCGGTCCAGTGGCTGTGGCTGCTGCACGACGACTGCGCCCCCGAGCCCGACGCCCTCGCCCAGCTGCTGCGCGTCGTGGAGAACGAACACGAGCTGGGCCGCGACGACGTCGCCGTCGTCGGCCCCAAGCTGCGCGGCTGGTACGACCGCCGGCAGCTCCTGGAGGTCGGCGTCACCATCGCCGACTCCGGCCGCCGCTGGACCGGCCTGGACCGCCGCGAGCAGGACCAGGGGCAGCACGACCACGTCAAGCCCAGCCTCGCCGTGTCCACCGCCGGCATGCTGATCCGCCGCGACGTCTTCGAGGAGCTGGGCGGCTTCGACCGCCGCCTGCCCCTCATGCGTGACGACATCGACCTGTGCTGGCGCGCGACCACCGCCGGGCACCGCGTCCTCGTCGCCCCCGAAGCCGTCGTACGGCACGCCGAGGCGGCCTCGCGCGAGCGCCGCACCGTCGACTGCGTGGGCCGCAGCGCCGCCTCCCCGCACATGGTCGACAAGGCCGGCGCGGTCTACACCCTCCTCGTCAACTCCCGTACGGCCCAGCTGCCCTGGGTGCTGCTGCGCATCGTCCTCGGCACCCTGCTCAGGACCGTCGCCTACCTCGTCGGCAAGGTCCCCGGACAGGCCGTCGACGAGATCCGCGGTCTGCTGAGCACGCTGCTGCGCCCCGAGCGGATCATCGCCGGGCGGCGCAGACGAGGCCGTTCGCAGCTCGACAAGGGCGAGCTGCGCCCGCTGTTCCCGCCCCCCGGCGCGACCGTCCGGGCCACCGTCGAACAGGTCGCGGGCGACCTGTTCGGCAGCGCCGACGCCGAGACCTCCCCGGCCGGACGGCACGGCGGCGCGGTCGAGTCGGGGCCCGGTGACGACGACGCCGACTTCCCGCAGGTCGAGCAGTTCGCCCGGCTCAAGCGCGTCGCGCGCGCACCCGGGCCCGTGCTCTTCGCCCTGCTGCTGCTCGCCTCGCTGGCCGCCTGCCGTGAACTGCTCGGCGGCGGCGCGCTCGCGGGCGGCACCCTGCTGCCCGCCCCCGCCGACTCCGCCGCGCTGTGGTCGCGCTATCTGGACGGCTGGCACCCGGTCGGCGCGGGCGGCGCCGAGGCCGCGCCGCCGTACCTGGCGATCGTGGCCATGCTCGGCTCCCTGCTGTTCGGCTCCGCCGGACTCGCGGTCACCGTGCTCCTCGTGGCCTCCGTGCCCCTGGCCGGCTTCACCGCCTACTTCGCCTCCCGCTCCCTCGTCGAGTCCCGGCTGCTGCGGGCCTGGGCGGCCGTCGTGTACGCCTTCCTGCCCGCCGTCACCGGCGCGCTCGCCACCGGCCGCATCGGCACCGCCGTCCTCGCCGTCCTGCTGCCCCTCGTCGCCCGCGCGGGCGCAGCGGCCGGCGGCCTCACCAACCGCACGGGCGCGCGCGGCAGTTGGCGTGCCACCTGGGCGTACGCGCTGCTGCTGACGATCACCACCGCGTTCACCCCCGTCGTCTGGCCCCTCGCGCTGCTCCTCGGCCTCGGGATCCTCGTCGTGCGCCGCCGCGAGATCACCGCCTACGGCCCGCGCTTCGTCGCCCAGCTGGGCACTCCGCTGCTGATGCTCGCCCCCTGGTCGCTGACGCTGCTGCCGTTCGGCTTCTTCGCAGAGGCCGGTCTGGAGTACGGCGGGAGCCCGGCCTCGGCGACCGATCTGCTCGGCATCAGCCCCGGCGGACCCGGCACGGTCGGCGGGCTGACCCTCATCGGCGTCGTCCTCGCGGCGCTGGCCGCCCTGCTGCGCGCGGAGCGCCGGCCGGCGATCCGGACCGCATGGACAGCCGCCCTGGTGGCCCTCGTCCTCGCGGTCCTCTCCAACGGCTCCACCTGGGCCGGACCCTCGACCCTCGTCTACGGCATCGCCCTCCTCGCCGCCGCCGTGCTCGGCGCCGACGGCGCCCGCCACCGCGTGGCCGAGCAGAGCTTCGGCTGGCGGCAGCCGGTGGCCGTGCTCATCGCGCTCGCCGCCGCCGTCGGCCCGCTGCTGGCCGCCGCCGGATGGGTGCTCGGCGGCGCCGACGGCCCCGTGGAGCGCCGGGACCCCGTCCAGGTGCCCGCGTTCGTGGCCGAGGAGAGCGGCACCCGTGACCAGGCCCGCACCCTGGTCCTCGACAGCGACTCCACCGCCGAGGTCGGCTACACCCTGGTCCGCGGCTCCGGCGTCCGCCTCGGCGACGCCGAACTCACGGCCGCCGCGGGGGAGAACAAGCAGCTCGACAAGGTCGTCGCCAACCTCGTGGCGGGCTCCGGCGCCGACCAGAGCGCCGAACTCGGCGGCTTCGCCGTGCGCTACGTCCTCGTCCGCCCCGGCTCCCCCCGCGAGGTCAGCCGCGTCCTGGACGCCACCCCCGGCCTGAGCCGCCTCAGCCAGCAGGACGGCAGCGCCCTGTGGCGGGTGGACCGCCAGGTCGCCCGTGTCACCGTCGAGGCCGCCTCCGGCACTCCGAAGGCGGTCGCCGCGGGCCCCGTCGAGGTGCACACCACCCTCCCGGCCGGCGGCTCGGGCCGCGTCCTGCGCCTCGCCGACACCGCCGACGAGTCCTGGACCGCCACCCTCGACGGCAAGCCGCTCACCCCGACCACGGTCGACGGCTGGGCCCAGGGCTTCCAGTTGCCCGTGGACGGCGGCAGGCTGGACGTCACCTTCGACGCGCCCGTCAGCCACACCGGTTGGCTGTGGGCCCAGGGCGCGCTAGCCGTCGTCCTCGTGGTCCTCGCCCTGCCCGGCCGCCGCCGGGACGTCGACGACGACCTCCCCGACGAGCCCGTCGCCGTACCCGCCCAGGACGTCACCGGCGACGGCCGCCGCGCCCGCCGCCTGCGCGCCCAGGCGGAGGCCGACGCGGAGGCCGAACAGTCCACCGACCCCGGTCTGCCCGTGCCCCCCGAGGAGGCACCGGTCGCCGCTCCCGTCCCGCAGCAGCAGGCCTATGGGGAGTGGGAGACGCCGACCCACGCGGGCGCGGGCGCCGCGTACGGCCAGTACGACCAGCAGTACCAGAGCGCCCAGCAGCAGTACCCGGCGGGCACGTACGACCAGCAGCACTACCAGGCCGACCCCTACCAGGGCGGCCAGTACGACCCGTACGCCACCTACGGGGGCAACACGGGCACGTACGACCAGACGTACACCCAGGGCTACGACGCGACGTACGACCCGTCGCACGGCACCGGCGCCGACAGTGAGCGCCCCGACGGGAGCCAGCAGTGAACCGCCAGACCCTGTCCCTGATCGCCGGCGCGACCGCCCTCGCCGCCGTCACCGGCTTCGCCGTGCTCACCGCCCCCGACACCTCCGGCGGCGGGACCACCGCGAAGGCGGCCGCCCAACTGCCCGTGCAGCGCACGAGTCTGCTCTGCCCCCAGCCGAGTACCTCGGACCTGGCGGAGACCGCGTACACGTCCTTCACCCCCGTCACCAAGGGCACCGGCGGTGAAGGCGGCGCCGAACTCGTCGCGGCGGGCGGGCAGTCGACGGACGCGGGCGACAAGGACGACAAGGACGGCAAGGACGACAAGGACGGCAAGGCCGCCAAGCCCGTCGTCGAGGCCAAGGAGCCCGGCAAGCCCGTCACCGGCAGCACCGACGGCGGCGACTCCCCCGCGCTGATCGGCACGGCCGAGGGGAGGTTCGCGCCCGGCTGGACGGTCCAGGAGACCACCGAGGTCGCCGCCGGCACCGGCCGCGGTCTGCTCGGCGTCAACTGCACCGCCCCGGACACGGAGTTCTGGTTCCCGGGGGCCGGCACGGCCGCGGGGCGCACCGACTACGTCCACCTCGTCAACCCGGACGACTCGGCGGCCGTCGTCGACATCGAGCTGTACGGCAAGAACGGCGCCCTGAAGTCGACGGTGGGGGACGGCATCACGGTCCAGCCCCGCGCGGCCGAACCGGTCCTGCTGTCGACGCTCGTCACGGCGAAGGAGGCCGACCTCACGGTCCACGTCAGCGTCCGCAGCGGCCGGGTCGCCGCCGCGGTCCAGGCCCTCGACGACAAGCTGGGCGGCGACTGGCTCGCCACCGCGGCCGACCCGGCCGGCAGCCTGGTCCTCCCCGGCATTCCGAAGGACGCGACCTCCGTGACCCTCGTCGCCTTCACCCCGGGCGACACCGACGCCGACCTGAAGCTCCGTCTCGCCTCGCCGGGCGGCCCGATCACCCCGGCGGGCAACGAGACGCTGCACGTCAAGGCGGGCATGACCGCCTCCGCCGATCTGGGTGACATCACCCGGGGCGAGGAGGGCTCCCTCTTCCTCACCCCCACCGGTCGGCCGGTCCCGGTGGTGGCCGCGCTCCGCGTCGTCCGCGGCAAGGGCGACAACCAGGAGACGGCCTTCATCCCGGCGACCCGCCCGGTAGGCGCGCGCGCCACGGTCACCGACAACCGCGCCAAGGGCACGACCCTCGCCCTCACCGCCCCGACCGGCACGGCGAAGGTCAAGGTCACCGCGTCCGCCGGCAGTGGTGGCGGCGAGGCCGCGACCAAGACCTTCACGATCAAGGCAGGCACCACCCAGCACGTCGACATGCCGGCCCCCACCGGCCTCAAGGGCACCTACGCCCTCACGGTCGAGCCGATCTCCGGCGGCCCCGTCTACGCCTCCCGCCTCCTGGAGTCCAAGCTCGACTCCGTCCCCGCCTTCACCATCCAGACCCTCCCGGACGACCGGGGAACGGTAGCGGTCCCGAAGGCCCACCAGGACTTGTCGATCCTGCAGAGGTGATTCCCGAGGCGCCTGGAGAGCAGTGGGCGCAGCCCCTGCTCTCCAGGGGCGCGAGAAGCCCCCACCGGGCGGACGTCTGGGGGTCGAAGGGGCGCAGCCCCTTATGGATGGGACGGGTAGGGGCGGCGGGGGCGAAACCCCCCAGGCACCCCCCTCCGCGTCAGTCCTCCCCGTACCGAGGATCCACAGTCTCCGGATTCAGCCCCAGCAACTCGGCCACCTGCTCCACCACGACCTCATGCACCAGCGCGGCCCGCTCATCACGCCCCTTGGTGCGGATCTCCACCGGCCGCCGGTAGATCACCACCCGGGCCGGCCGCCCCTCCCGCGCCGCGACGGTCCCCCCGAGCGGCACGGCCTCGTCGTTCCAGGCCCCGTCCCCGGGCCCGTCGAGCCGAGGCACCTCCAGCACGAGAAAGTCGATGTCCGCCAGCTGCGGCAACCGCCGCTCCAGCCGCTCCACGGAGTCCTGCACCAGATCCGCGAACACATCCGCGCGACTCGCCGCGAGCGGTACCTGGGGCGGCGCGATGGGCCCGCGCATCCCCCGGCCGTGCCGATCTCGGCGGCGGGGCCCGGGTGCGGAGGCGGCGCGGGGCGGTACGAGGTTGTCCATCACCTGTGAAGCGTAATCCCCGAGGGGCCCGCCCGCCCGGCTCCACGCCCCCGCCGCCACCGCCGACCCGCCACCCCGACCCACCCCCGGCCCGCCGCCGCTGACCTGCCACGGCCGACCCGGCACGTCCAACCGGCTCGCCGAGCGACGGCGCCATGAGGGGTGTCGGCCGTGTCGGGGGATGACCATTCCAGCCAACGTTGGGCTCGATTCCGTACCCCTGCGAGACCGTTGATCTCGCGCCAATTGGCATGGTTTATACGCATGCTTGACCGGATTCTGTGTCGTTCGGCATCCCGGACGAGGGGTTACTCCCAGGTCACGACGCTGGGTCCGGAGGGGTGTGTGGGGCGTTTCACAGCACGACACGGTGGAGTGACCTGGTGGAGAGTCGTCGCGGCCCGCTCAAGAGTGCGGTACCGTCCAACGTCGTGAGCCCTGTACGTCGCTGTTCGCGCACCGCTTGCGGCCGCCCCGCCGTCGCGACGCTGACGTACGTCTACGCCGACTCGACCGCGGTCCTCGGCCCGCTCGCCACCTACGCCGAACCCCACTGCTACGACCTGTGTGCCGAGCACTCCGAGCGCCTCACCGCGCCGCGCGGCTGGGAGGTCGTACGGCTGCTGGACGCCTCGGCCCCAGCGCGCCCCAGCGGTGACGATCTGGAAGCCCTTGCCAACGCCGTGCGCGAGGCGGCCCGTCCGCAGCAGCGCACCGCGGAGGCCGGCGGCGGCCCCCGCACGGCGGACCCCATGGAGGTCGCCCGCCGCGGCCACCTCCGGGTACTGCGCTCTCCCGACAACTGAGCACCGCTTTCTCCCGGCAGCTGGCAGCCGACAGCCGTCAACCGCCGCCCTGAGCGCGGCCGTTGCCGGGCCCGTGGGCGCTCGCCGAGCGGTCACCACCGCCTGTCGTCCACACCGCCCCGTGCCGTCCCCGGCGCGGTGAAGCCGGAGTTCCAGGAGGTCACACGGCCCACCGCCGGCACAGGCGGGTAGTTTGGGTCGCCGCCGAGGACTTTGGAGGATGTGGCCGTGGCTGCTGATCTGTCGACGATCGTGAAGGCGTACGACGTGCGCGGGGTGGTCCCGGACCAGTGGGACGAGACCCTGGCCGAACTCTTCGGGGCGGCCTTCGCGCGGGTGACCGGAGCGGACGCCATCGTGACCGGCCACGACATGCGGCCCTCCTCGCCCGGCCTGTCGCGTGCCTTCGCGCGCGGAGCGGCGGCGCTCGGGGTGGACGTGACCGAGATCGGCCTCTGCTCGACGGACCAGCTGTACTACGCGTCGGGCGCGCTGAACCTGCCCGGCGCGATGTTCACGGCCTCCCACAACCCCGCTCGGTACAACGGCATCAAGCTGTGCCGCGCGGGCGCCGCCCCCGTCGGCCAGGACACCGGCCTCGTCGAGATCCGCGAACTGGTGGAGGACTGGAGCGAGTCGGGCGCGCCGTCACCGGCCGCCACGCGGGGCACGATCACCCGGCGGGACACGCTGGAGGACTACGCGGCACACCTGCTCGGCCTCGTCGACCTGACCACCGTCCGCCCGCTGAAGGTGGTCGTCGACGCGGGCAACGGCATGGGCGGCCACACCGTCCCCACGGTCTTCGCCGGCCTGCCCCTCGACCTCGTCCCGATGTACTTCGAGCTGGACGGCACGTTCCCCAACCACGAGGCCAACCCCCTCGACCCGGCCAACATCGTCGACCTGCAGCAGCGGGTCCGCGAGGAGGGCGCCGACCTCGGTATCGCCTTCGACGGCGACGCCGACCGCTGCTTCGTCGTCGACGAGCAGGGCCGTCCCGTCCCGCCCTCCGCGATCACCGCCCTGGTCGCCGCCCGCGAACTCGCCAGGCACGGCGGCAAGGGCACGGTCATCCACAACCTGATCACCTCCTGGTCCGTCCCGGAGGTGGTGCGCGAGCACGGCGGCACGCCCGTACGCACCCGTGTCGGCCACTCCTTCATCAAGGCCGAGATGGCCAGAACCGGCGCGATCTTCGGCGGCGAACACTCCGCCCACTACTACTTCGCCGACTTCTGGAACGCCGACACGGGCATGCTGGCCGCCCTTCACGTCCTCGCCGCCCTCGGCGGCCAGGACGGCCCGCTCTCCGGCCTCGTCGCCCGGTACGACCGTTACGCCGGCTCCGGCGAGATCAACTCCACGGTCGCCGACCAGGCGGACCGCATGGCCGCGGTGCGCTCCGCCTACGGGGAGCGGGAGGACGTCACCCTCGACGACCTCGACGGCCTCACCGTCTCCTCGGCGGACTGGTGGTTCAACGTCCGCCCCTCCAACACGGAACCGCTGCTGAGGCTGAACGCGGAGGCGAGGGACGAGGCGACGATGGCGAAGATCCGCGACGACGTCCTGGGGATCATCAGGGCGTGAGCACCGACCGGCGGGCCCCGCGCGCACAGGGCGTGCGGGGCGCGCGGGGTCGAGGGGGCGCGGCCGCCGGCGCGGGGGACGGGGAGACGGAACGCCTTGGGCCCCAACCCCGGCGCCGACCCCCGCACGGCGGTACTCTGACCAGGCCGCACCGCACGAATTCCGCCCCCCGAAGGGACCCGTCATGCCGCTCGAAGCCGGCCTCCTGGAGATCCTCGCCTGCCCGGCGTGCCACGCCCCCCTCACGGAGGAGGACACCGAGCTGACCTGCACGAGCCAGAACTGCGGCCTCGCCTACCCGATCCGGGACGGCATCCCCGTACTCCTCGTCGACGAGGCCCGCCGCCCCGCGTGACCCGCGCGGTCAAGCTCTCGCGCAAGGCGTGACCCGCACGAGCCGGGAAACCCGGCGAACAAGCGACAAGGCGCACCAGGGCACCCGGCGAATCGGAGGCTGCCGCCCATGCTGGACGAATCGCTGCTAGACACCCCCGACGCCCTGTCGGAGGCCGACCGCCGCGACCTGCTGCGCGGCGCCGCCGAAGCGGGCGCCCGGGTCCGTACGGCCATCCGCCTCGGCATCGAGGCCGGAATCCCCGACCTGAAACCGGACGGGCGCCCGCGCGCCCTCCTCATCGCGGGCCCCGGCATGGCGTCCGCGGGCGTCGCCGACCTGCTCGGCGCCCTCGCGGGGGCCAACTGCCCCCTCACCCGCCTCCACCCCACCGGCGTGGCCCCCGCTCCGGGCGCCCTCCGCTGGGAGCTGCCCGGCTGGGCGGGCCCGGTCGACCTCCTCCTGGTCGCCACCGCGGACGGCAGCGAGCCCGGCCTCTCCCTCCTCGTCGACCAGGCGTACCGCCGGGGCAGCACGGTCGTCGCCGTGGCCCCCGCCCGCACCCCCGTCGCCGAGGCGGTGGAACGCGCCCACGGCCTCTTCGTACCGATGGCGACCAGCCCGTACGAGCAGGAGGTGCCCCTGGGCGCCGCCGCCCCCGGCGTCCTGTGGGCGCTGCTCACACCGATGCTCGCGCTGCTGGACCGCACCGGTGTCGTCACCGCCCCGCCCGACGCCCTGCAGAAGGTCGCCGACCGCCTCGACCAGGTCGCCGAGCGCTGCGGCCCGGCCATCGCCACCTACGGCAACCCCGCCAAGACGCTCGCCGCCGAGCTGGCCGACTCGCTCCCGCTGATCTGGACCGAGGGCCGGGACGCGGGCCCCGTGGGCCGCCGTTTCGCCTCCGCCCTCGCCGATCTCGCGGGCCGCCCCGCTCTGGCCGCCCAGCTCCCGGAGGCCCTCGCCGCCCACACGGTGCTGCTCACCGGCCCGCTCGCCGCGAACGCCGACCCCGACGACTTCTTCCGCGACCGCGTCGAGGACGCACCCGTCCTGCACGCGCGCGTGGTCCTCGTCCGCGACCGCCCGGCCGGTGGGCTGAGCGCCGTCCCGGCCGCCCGCGAGCTGGCCCTCGGCCATGACACCGCGATCAGCGAGCTGGAACCGGAGGAGGGCAGCGACCTGGAAACCCTCGCGGAGATGATCGCCATCACGGATTTCGCCGCCGTTTACCTGTCGCTCGCTTCCGGAGCCTGACCTTGACCGGAGCCCGACCCGACCGGGCCCTCGGCCGGCTCCCCACCTACGGAGAAACGCACACGATGGACCGCCTCGACAACACCGTCCGCCCCTACGCCTGGGGTTCGGCCACCGCCATCCCGCAGCTCCTCGGCGTGGCCCCCACCGGCGAACCGCAGGCGGAGATGTGGATGGGCGCCCACCCCGGCGCCCCCTCACGCACCGGTCGCGGCCCCCTCACCGAGGTGATCGACGCGGCCCCGGAACGCGAGTTGGGGTCCCGGGCGGTCGCCAGGTTCGGCCCGCGCCTCCCGTTCCTCCTCAAGCTCCTCGCCGCCGGCGCCCCCCTCTCCCTCCAGGTCCACCCCGACCTCGCACAGGCCAAGGAGGGGTACGAGGACGAGGAGCGGCGCGGCGTCCCGATCGACGCGGGCCACCGCAACTACAAGGACGCCAACCACAAGCCCGAACTGATCTGCGCCCTCACGGAGTTCGACGGCCTGTGCGGCTTCCGCGACCCGGCCCGGGCCGCCGACCTGCTCGCCGCACTGGAGGTCGACTCCCTCAAGCCGTACGTCGACCTCCTGCACGCCCACCCCGAAGAGGCCGCCCTGCGCGAGGTGTTGACGGCCGTCCTGGGCGCCGACCCCGAGGAGATGACCCACACGGTCACCGAGGCCGCGGCCGCCTGCGCCCGCCTCGGCGGCGCCTACACCCCGTACGCCGACATCGCCCACCACTACCCCGGCGACCCCGGCGTCATCGCCGCCATGCTCCTCAACCACGTGACCCTGCAGCCCGGCGAGGCCCTGTTCCTCGGCGCCGGCATCCCGCACGCCTACCTGAGCGGCCTCGGCGTCGAGATCATGGCCAACTCCGACAACGTGCTGCGCTGCGGCCTGACCCCCAAGCACGTCGACGTCCCCGAACTCCTGCGCATCGTCCGCTTCGAGGCGACCGACCCCGGCGTGCTGCGCCCCGAGGCGTCCCCCGACGGCGAAGAGGTCTACGAGACCTCCATCGACGAGTTCCGCCTCTCCCGCTACGTCCTGCCCGAGGCCACCGCCGCGCACGACCTCACGCGCGCCACCCCGCAGATCCTCCTCTGCACGGCCGGCTCGGTCCGCGCGGGCGAACACACGCTCGCCCCCGGAGAGTCCGTCTTCGTACCGGCCGACGAGAAGGCGGAGGTGTCAGGACCGGGCACCCTGTTCCGCGCCACCGTCATCGCCTGAGCGGGCGCCACGCCCGAGGAAGAGGCGGCAACGCCCTTATCCACAGCCTGGCGCACCGACACCGGACCGGGCTGCAACAATGCCCCCTGCAAAAGGCGGGCAAAGCCCGGCCGGTGACGGACGGAAGCGTGGGTACCCATGTCCACGCACAGACACACGCGTAGGCGAAGGGACACCTCGGACTCATGAGCGCGTCAGGCGGCACCAAGGCGATCGTGGCGGCACTCGCCGCCAACCTCGCGATCGCGGCAGCGAAGTTCGTGGCGTTCGTCTTCAGCGGCTCGTCATCGATGCTCGCGGAGTCGGTGCACTCCCTGGCCGACTCCGGCAACCAGGGGCTGCTCCTCCTCGGCGGCAAGAAGGCCAAGCGCGAGGCGACCCCGCAACACCCCTTCGGGTACGGCCGAGAACGCTACATCTACGCCTTCCTCGTCTCCATCGTCCTCTTCTCCGTCGGTGGCATGTTCGCCATCTACGAGGGCTACGAGAAGATCAAGGAACCGCACGAGATCGAGCACTGGTACTGGCCGGTCGGTGTCCTCGTCTTCGCGATCATCGCCGAGTCCTTCTCCTTCCGGACCGCGATCAAGGAATCCAACGGCCTGCGCGGCGGCAAGTCCTGGACCGATTTCGTCCGTCACGCCAAGGCCCCCGAGCTGCCCGTCGTCCTGCTGGAGGACCTCGGCGCCCTCGTCGGTCTGGTCCTCGCCCTCGGCGGCGTCGGCCTCGCCCTGCTCACCGGCGACGGGGTCTGGGACGGCATCGGCACCCTCTGCATCGGCGTCCTGCTCATCCTGATCGCGATCATCCTCGCCGCCGAGACCAAGTCCCTGCTCCTCGGCGAGGCCGCCGGTGTGGAGCAGGTCAGGAAGATCGAGGCCGCGATCGTCGACGGCGACACGGTCCCCGCCATCATCCACATGCGCACACTCCACCTCGGCCCCGAGGAACTGCTGGTCGCCGCCAAGATCGCCGTCCGGCACGACGAGACGGCCACCGAGGTCGCCCGGGCGATCGACGCCGCCGAGGCCCGCATCCGCGAGGCCGTCCCGATCGCCCGCGTCATCTACCTCGAACCCGACATCTACAGCGAGGCGGAGGCCGCCAGGGGCGCCGACCCCGAGGCCGCCCCCGGCGGCCCGGTCCCCACCGCCGAGCACTGACCCACCGGCCGCACCACGGCCCACCGTCGCCCCGGGGCCCGTCGCGCACGCGCGCGACGGGCCTTTCCCCGTTCCCGCCCCGCACGAGCCGCCGCGCACGCACCTCAGCCGCGGATCGCGCCTGCCCCCTCACCCGCTTCGCCTCGATCCGTACACAGGCGGACTGGGGCAGGCAGGGCCGACCGGTGTAGCTTGGGACGGAGCCAGACGTCGCTGCTGATGGCGGTCGGGCGGTCCCACGAGGACCGGCCGAGGGAGAGAGGGCCTCCGACGGACTGCGCTGCGCGCACGCGGGCATGCCCGTGTCCCTTCGGGGCACCCCTGTGTCCGCCGCCGCGCAGACCAGCCCTATCCACCCTCGACCCGACACACCGAGGAGCAGCTCTTCATGACGACTGTCGACAACCGGCAGGACTTCAAGGTCGCCGACCTCTCCCTGGCCGCGTTCGGCCGCAAGGAGATCACCCTCGCCGAGCACGAGATGCCCGGCCTGATGGCGATCCGCAAGGAGTACGCCGAGGCCCAGCCCCTCGCCGGCGCCCGCGTCACCGGCTCCCTGCACATGACCGTGCAGACGGCCGTTCTCATCGAGACCCTGGTCGCCCTCGGCGCCCAGGTCCGCTGGGCCTCCTGCAACATCTTCTCCACCCAGGACCACGCCGCCGCCGCGATCGCCGTCGGCCCGAACGGCACCGTGGACAACCCCCAGGGCGTCCCGGTCTTCGCCTGGAAGGGCGAGACCCTGGAGGAGTACTGGTGGTGCACCGAGCAGGCGCTGACCTGGCCGGACAGCCCCACCGGCGGCCCCAACATGATCCTCGACGACGGCGGTGACGCCACGCTCCTCGTCCACAAGGGCGTCGAGTACGAGAAGGACGGCAAGGTCCCCGCCGTCGACACCGCCGAGAACGACGAGCACCGCGTCATCCTCGAACTCCTGAACCGCACCATCAGCGACGGCTCCCAGAAGTGGACCCAGCTCGCCTCGGAGATCCGCGGCGTGACGGAGGAGACCACGACCGGCGTCCACCGCCTGTACGAGATGCAGCGCGACGGTCAGCTGCTCTTCCCGGCGATCAACGTCAACGACGCCGTGACGAAGTCGAAGTTCGACAACAAGTACGGCTGCCGCCACTCCCTGATCGACGGCATCAACCGCGCCACCGACGTCCTGATCGGCGGCAAGACCGCCGTCGTGTTCGGCTACGGCGACGTGGGCAAGGGATGCGCGGAGTCCCTGCGCGGACAGGGCGCCCGCGTCATCGTCACCGAGATCGACCCGATCTGCGCACTGCAGGCGGCGATGGACGGCTACCAGGTCACGACCCTCGACGAGGTCGTCGAGACGGCCGACATCTTCATCACCACGACCGGCAACAAGGACATCATCATGGCCTCGGACATGGCCAGGATGAAGCACCAGGCGATCGTCGGGAACATCGGTCACTTCGACAACGAGATCGACATGGCCGGCCTCGCCAAGGTCCCGGGCATCGTCAAGGACGAGGTCAAGCCGCAGGTCCACACCTGGACCTTCCCCGACGGCAAGGTCCTCATCGTCCTGTCCGAGGGCCGCCTGCTGAACCTGGGCAACGCCACCGGTCACCCGTCGTTCGTGATGTCCAACTCCTTCGCGGACCAGACCCTGGCCCAGATCGAGCTGTTCACCAAGCCCGACGAGTACCCCACCGGCGTCTACACGCTGCCCAAGCACCTCGACGAGAAGGTCGCCCGCCTCCACCTGGCCGCGCTCGGCGTGAAGCTCACCACGCTCCGCCCCGAGCAGGCCTCGTACATCGGCGTGGCGGTCGAGGGCCCCTACAAGTCGGACCACTACCGCTACTGATCCACCGGCCGGCGGGTGCGTCCGCGCACGGACGCACCCGTCCCGGCAACAGCTCCCAGGCAGGCCCCCGCACCCCCGTGCCGGGGGCCTGCCCGTTCGCCCCGCGCTCCGCCCGTCGACCGGGCCGGCCCGTCAAGACCCAGGACCCCCATGCCCCGCGGCCGGTATTCGCTCCACGACACGCACGACCACACCCCCCTCGCCGAAGAACACTTCCACTGCGCCCCCGGCCCGTCCGGCTGGCGCTATGTCTCGCAACTGACCACCCCGTCCGGTGATCACGCCGGTTCCGTCGACCTCGCCCTCGACGAACTCGGCCGCCCCATCCGCCTCGAACTGCACGCCGCGAGCTGGCAGGTCCGCGGCGCCGCCCTCGACGGCGTCACCTGGGTCCGCACCGATCCCTCCGGCACGGAGGCCACCGAAGGCAACGTCCGCGCCCACGCCTTCACCGGAACCTCCCCCGCCTTCCTGATCGCCACCGCCCGCCTCCTGCGCCTCACCCCCTCCGCGCCCGCCACTCGCGTACGCCTCGTCGCCTTCACCGACCCGGTCCTCGCCCCCCGCACCCTGGACCAGTCCTGGGCGTTGATCGAAAGAGAAGCACACGCCACTGACAACGGCCCGCTGACCGTGGACGCGTACCAGGTCACAGCCCTGGACACAGGTGAGCAGCACACCGTTCACCTCGCGGGCGACGTCGTCCTGGCCGCACCCGGAATCGAGCTGGAGCACCTGGAGACACCGCCGTCGACGTTCGACTGAGGGCGATGCCCGGCGGACAGCGGATCGGCGGGCGGGCAGGGGCTCACGCGGGCGGCGCGAACCCGGTGCTGGGCCGTTCGGCAGGCGGTGCCGTCTGCGGCGACTGGGGGGCCACCGGCGGCTGGGGGGCCACCGGCGCCTGGGGAGCGGCCGCGCCGGGCGCACCGGCACTCGCGGCTCCCGCCGACGCCGCGTACGGCGGGACGCCCGCAGGCGGAGTGGGGTTCACGTACCCCCCGGGCGGCGCATACGCCGGAGCGACGACCGGGGGCTGAGCCCCCGGCCCACCCCATCCGGCCCCTCCGGCCGACGCGCCCGGCCCACCGGGCCCCCCGGTCGCGCCCGCGAACGCCTGCCGAGCCTCCCGCGCCTGCCGCTCGTGCACCACGGCCGCCAGATAGGCGCCCGGCGGCACCCCGAACGGCGCCGGGGCTCCCGTACGTGCCGCGAGCTCCGCGGCGAGACGTTCCGCCATCGCCGCGCCGACGTGCGGGTCCAGCTGCCGCATCCGCGTCAGGTACTGGCGGACGGCCAGCCACAGTCCGTCGGGAACGGCCGACAGGTCGAGTTCGGAGAACCGCCCCACGAGCCAGGGCGGCGGCGGAGGCACGAACGCCGTCTGACCGGTCGGCACCCGCTCCCGCACCACCAGCGTCCCCGCGAACACGTCACCCAGCCGTCGGCCCCGCGCCGAGACGAGCGAGGCGATGCACGCGACGACACCGAACGTCATCAGGATCTCGACCACCCCGACCGCGCCCCGCACCAGCGCGTGCCGGAACCGGATCGGACCTCCGTCGTCCCGCACCACCCGCAGTCCGCACGCCAGCTTCCCCAGCGAACGGCCATGACTCAGCGTCTCCACCGCGATCGGCCCGCCCACCAGGACGAGCAGGAAACTCGCGATGGATATCGCCATCTGCGCGGCCTCGTCGAGGCCGGCCGTCGACAGCACCAGGATCAGGACCACCGTCAGGTACACGACCACGGCCACGACCAGGTCGAGCAGCACGGCCAGCGCCCGGCTCGGCAGCTTCGCGGGACGCAGTTCCAGCGCCACCGCCTCGCCCGTCACTAGCTCACTCACACCCGTAGTCCTTCCGGTTTCATCCCCTGACCTGCCCCGCGAGTGGCCAGTCTGCCAAGCTGAGGACACATCGCGCCGCAGTACGACCAGTGCGACCAGTACGACAAGCCGACACGCGGTATGCAGAGGGACGAGGAGCAGCACACCCGATGGACCTCGATGTCTTCGTGTCCGCCCATCGTGCCGAGTGGGACCGCCTCGACGCCCTGCTCCGCCGTCAGCGCCGCCTCGACGGCGCCGAGGTCGACGAACTCGTCACCCTCTACCAGCGCACGGCCACCCACCTCTCCCTGATCCAGTCGAGCGCTCCCGACCCCCAGCTGACCGGACGCCTCAGCCAATTGGTGGCACGCGCGCGTAGCGCCGTGACAGGAAACCGCCGGGCCTCCTGGGGCGACGTCACCCGCTTCCTGACCCACGGCTTCCCCGCGGCGGTCTACCGCTCCCGGCACTGGTGGGTCCCCACGGCGCTGCTCTCCACGCTCGTCGCCGTGCTCCTCGGCTGGTGGATCGGCACCCATCCGGAGGTACAGGCCTCCATCGCGGCCCCCGACGCACTGCGCGAGATGACCCGCCCCGGCGGCCAGTACGAGACGTACTACTCCAGCCATCCCGCCGCGTCCTTCGCCGCCCAGGTGTGGACGAACAACGCCCAGGCCGCCGCGATGTGCCTGGTCCTGGGCATCTTCCTGGGCCTGCCCGTCCTCTGGATCCTGCTCCTGAACATGCTCAACCTGGGTGTCGGCATCGGCCTGATGACCTCGGCCGGACGTCTGGACGTCTTCCTCGGCCTGATCCTCCCGCACGGACTTCTGGAACTGACCGCCGTCTTCGTGGCCGCCGGCACCGGCCTGCGTCTCGGCTGGACCGTCATCGACCCGGGCCCCCGCACCCGGCGCGTGGCGCTGGCCGAGGAGGGACGGGCCGCTCTGGGCATGGCGATAGGTCTGGCGCTGGTGCTCTTCGTCTCCGGCGCCATCGAAGGCTTCGTCACCCCGTCCGGCCTGCCCACCTGGGCCCGCATCACCATCGGCGTCCTCGCCGAACTCGCCTTCCTCGCCTACGTCTATGTCCTGGGCGGACGTGCCGTGCGCGCCGGTGGCACGGGCGACGTGGAGGAGCACGAACGCAGCGCCGCGGTCCCCACAGCCGCCTGATGTGCATCCACCCCCGCCGGACTGTTAGTCTCCTCTTCGTTCCCGCAAGAGCCGTTGACACGGTGCGCGTGGGGAGGTAGATTAGAACAGTTGCCTAGAGGTGAATATGCCCCAGGGCGCAGTGAGAATCTATCGGCTTCTCGTGAATATGATTTCCCGAGTGAGCCCACCCGATGATTCGGAACGAACGGCCGGTCAGTCCGGCCGAAAACTTCTGATAAAGTCGGACTCGCCGAAAGAAAGCCGCGAGGCAGTCAATTAGGCAAGGCCCTCCAAACGGCCACTGGAAATGAATTCCGACCGGAAACGGAACGGAAAACGGATCTGGTAAGGTTGGAAACGCAAGACCGAAGGGAAACTGCCCGGAGGAAAGCCCGAGAGTAGCTTGGGTGAGTACAAAGGAAGCGTCCGTTCCTTGAGAACTCAACAGCGTGCCAAAAATCAACGCCAGATATGTTGATACCCCGTCCGCCGGGCAG